>DASVOS010000018.1 GCA_036383255.1 Gammaproteobacteria bacterium
GAAGCCCTTGACCGTTGGAGTCCAGAAGCCCTCCGCGACGGTGTCGCCGAGGACATAGCCGATGGTGTTGGTGGGTGAATTGCTGTAGTACTCGAAGGTCTTGGTGTCGGCGCCGGAGTCCGCCACCTGGACCATGTTCACGGCGGTGAGCTGTACCGTGCCGTTCGGGTCGGTGAGGGTGAGGGTGGGTGCGGTACCGCCCGTTGCAGGATCGATGTCATAGCTGCCGAAAGGGTCGCTGATCACGGCCCGGATGTAGACGGTGGTGTTCGGCTCGAAGATGTTGTTGGGTGGCGTGTTGGTGCTGCTGTAGGCGGCGCTATACACGGTCACGCTATCCACGTTGATCACCGTGGAAGTCGCGAAGGTGATGGTGCTGTTGTTGGCGGCGGTCTTTTGGGCGACAAGCATGGTGCGGGTGCCGCTACCCGCGGAGGTATTATGCACCCGCAGCACCAGCGTATCACCCGCGGCAAAGCTGGTGGCCGCCACGTTCACTGTCAATGTGCGCAAGGTCAGCGTGGTGCTGTTGAAGTTGGCGGTGGAACCGCTGGTACCAAGGCTGGTGGTCCCGTTCTTCAGCAGTTCGACGAAGAAGGCGCGATTCGTGTTGCCGCCGCTGCGCGCCGTCATCAAAGCCACGGTCACGGTCCCGGCGCTCAAGGTGAATGCCCTCTGGAATGCCGGGGACAGGGTCCAGTCCAGCGTGCTGTTTTCGTTTACCGTGATGCCAGTGGTGTTGGCGGTCTGTGGCGTGCGGGTCAGCGTCTGGTTGTCGTACACATAAAGTATCTTGTTGCCCGAGGCCGGTACCGACGACTGTTGCACCACGATAGTGGTGGCCGTAGGCGTAGACGCTGCGGTGCCGCCGATCACGGTAGCGCTGTTGTCGATGTTGTCGCCCGGGGCCGCGCTGCCGCTGACCACCACGTCGAACACGATGTTAACCGTGCCGCTCGCGGGCACGCTGATGCCGGTGATATCGAGGTAGCCGGTGCCGTTGGAGCCGGTTCCGGTGCCGGTTGAGCCGTTGGTCGAGCCGCCCGGGATGCTGATGACGCTGTAGCTGGAGATGCCCGCCGGCATGTTGTCGGCGACTTCGATGTTGGTACCGGCGGCGGCGGCCGAGTCCTTCACCGAGATGGTGTATTCGATGGTGTCACCGGGCAACACGTCGCCGCCGTTCAGGTCCACCCAGGTCTTGGTGGAGGTGCTGTAGTTGGGCTTGCTGATGCTGGCATTGGTGACGGTGGAGGTGCTGCTGTCGTTGCCGGCGGTGCCGTCGGTGATGAAGGCGTTGGACACGGTGGCGGTGTTCACCACGTTGGCCGCCACGCTGCTGGAGAGCAGGGCACTCAGGGTGATCGTCGGGAAACTCGAACTGCTGGAGACCGAGGCGGTGGTGGTGCAGGTCACCACCTGGCCCACGGCGCCGCAGGTCCAGCCGGTACCGGTGGCGGAGATGTAGGTCAGGGTCGCCGGCAGCGTGTCGCTGACGGTGGTGGTCGTACCGCTCGGTACCGCCGAGGGACCGTTGTTGGTCACGGTGATCGTGTAGCTCACCGGCGCGCCGGCGGTGAAGGTGCCCACCGCAGTCTTGCTGATGGCCAGGTCAGCGGACGGATAGGTCACCGTGTCCGAGTCGGTGGCGCTGTTGTTGCCCGAGACGTTGTCGAAGTTGCCGCCACTCACACTCGCGGTATTGGCGATGGGGTTCGAGGCGAGGTTGCCCACCGTCACCGTCAGGCTGATGGTGGGATAGCTCGCGCCGCTGGCCAGGGAGTTGCTGCGGGTACAGGTGACGGTGCCGCTCACGTTGCCACAGGTCCAGCCGGTGCCGCTGGCGGAGGCGAAGGTCTCACCCGCCGGCAGCACGTCCGTGACGGTGGTGGTCCCGGCCGTGGCCGCCGGGCCATTGTTGGTCACGGTCAGTGTATAGGTGGTGTTGCTGCCGGCATTGATGCTGCTGACGCCATCGGTCTTGGTGATGGAGAGATCCGACACCGGCGTGTTGGCCACGCTCACGATCTGGGCCGAGAGGTACACCAGGTCGCCGCCCGCTTGGTAGTAGGTTGTGGCGCTGGTATTGCCGGCGGTCAGGTAGCTCCCGATGTTGAAGGTGTCCAGATCCACGCCATAGTAGATCTGGTCTGTCGCCGTGGTCCCTGTACAACTCAGGGTGTTGATAGTCGAGTTGTACTGGTTGTTGGCACCGTCGCAGGCATCGGTCAACACATTGCCGTTGAACTGCAGATCCTCGCCGGTGTTGAGGTCCGGGTCACCTTCCCAGGTGATCACTGAGAACTTGCCGTCGATGCCGGAGCTCGGGATCTGGAAGTTGTTCGGGTTGAGAGTGATGTTGCTGTTGCGGAAGGCCTGGAAGCCCTCGAACACGTTGATGACCCGGTTGTTCTCGCTGGGGTTGCTGTAGATCACCACCAGGCTCCATCCCGCCAGCACGGCGGCGTTGCCGCAGTAGGTGACCAAACCCTGGTCGGTGGTGGTGACGGTCAGGCCGCCGAAGGTATAGGTGCCATTGCCGGTGACGATGCCGGAGACGTCCGCCGCGCCGCTGAAGAAAGACAGGTTGTCGCCTCCACCCGCCGCGAAGGTATCCGTGTACTGGCGACCGGCGGCAGCATTCACGGTGTTGCCGTCCAGCGTCACGCTGTAGTCGGTGGTGCTGCCTGATCCTGCCCAATAGAGGTAGGCCGCCAGGACCGTGGATCCGGCTGGGATACCAGACACGGTTCCATTGCTGGTGGTACCCACCAGGCAGGGATTGCCCGTGTTGGACTGGGTGCGCAGGGTATTGCCCGTCACCACATAGTTGATGTTGCCGGCAAAGCTCGCGAAAAGATTCACGGTTGTACCGGCAGATGCCTGTTCAGAAGGCAGGCAACAGGCCAACAGTGCCGCGAGTGCTACTGCCGCATAGGCATGGATTCGATCAGTCCGAAAATATATCCGGCTACGAACGTAATGTTCTGTACATTTATGAACTGAGGGAATCTCGGGAAGGAGGGAGACTAATGCTCTGAGAAAGTGACGGAGCCTCATCGCTTATGGAAAATACCACAAACGGAACATGCGGCTTTACGTCAAATGAATTATCTTACCGACAGATATATCGGTATCCGGATGTATCGATGGGCGCAACAGATGTCAGCGCTTCTTCCGCGGCACCACCAGTAACAGAACCCCGGCCACGATGGCACCCACACCGGCCCATACCGGGACGCTCACATGCTCCTGCGTCTTCACATCGAACGCCACGGGGCCGATTTTTGCTTCGTGGGACTTCGGATAACTGAACCCGCCGTATACCAGCGCGAACAGCCCGCCCGCCACCAGCAATATCGCGATCACTCTCGATGCTTTCATTGGCGCTCCTGGCTCACTGCGTGATCCCGTGAATCGCACGACTTATCCATCGTACATCAGATGCGTGAGCCGTTGCGGATTGAACTGTGGAATAGCGCACGGAACAGGCAGCCCACGGCGCCTAACTTTATAAACGCATGCTGAACAGTGACTTATTGGAAACAAATGGTGAATCGTCATGAAGAACCTTTCCGCCTCCCTGCTCCTCTGCCTGGCGTCCGCGGGCGCCGTGGCGGCCCCGATCCCCACCCCCACGCCACCCTCATCCACGCACATGGCGCCGCCGGGCTCGACTCGCTGCCCACCGGGTGCCGCTACTCATTCGCTCACGCCGCATTCCGCCACCGCTCCGGCGGTGCCGCGCAATCCGGATGAGCGCATGACGCCGGAACAGCCGATGCAGCCGCGCCCGCCTCAGCAGGACGTGCCGCCGCCGCCCTGCGGCTGATTCGTCTGGATGCCTGCGGCGGTGACCCGCCGTGGTCTTCAGGGAACCGAGGAGGTTCCTGCAAGGTCATCGTGCGTCAGGGCTGTTATGGAAGACCGGAGAACCCACGTGCTCCCCGACCTAGTGTCGGCCACACCGCTTTCAGGCATCCGCCAGCGCTGGACGCTGGAGGACATCCCTTGGCACGAGGTGGACCATGAAGCGATAGAAGACGACGAGCTCCTCTTCTACCTTGTGGTCACCGCCTCCTTCATCGAGACCGCCACCGACACTTACGCACGCAATCTGGCGAGGCATTTCGACGGCGACCCTCAGGTCACTGCATGGCTCGAGCAGCGCTGGCAGCCGGAGGAGTTGCAGCATGGCCGGGCCCTGCGCTGCTACGTGCAGGTGGTCTGGCCTGGCCTCGACTGGCACGAGGTGTACCGGGGGTTCTTCACCGAATTCTCCGCCAAGTGCAGCAGCGACGGACTGGAAGCCACGCACTGCCTGGAAGCCGTCTCCCGCTGCATGGTGGAGATGGGCACCGCCAGCTACTACGCCACCCTGAGCCGCCTGAGCCCTGAACCGGTGCTGGAATTGCTCACCGGCCTCATCCGCGAGGACGAGGTCCGGCACTACAAGTACTTCTACCGGTTCTTCCGCCACTACCGGGAACGCGAGGGCATGGGCCGGCTGCGTATCCTAACCGCCATCCTGCGCCGGCTGCGCATGATGGACGTGGGCGACAGCAGCATCGCGCTCAAGCATGCCTATCTCGCGCGATACCCGCGTGCCAGCTTCGACCGCAAGGTGTACCGGGGCATTCAGGCACGCATCCGCGGCCTCATGCAGCGGGACTTCCCGCTGCACATGAGCATGAAGATGACTCTCAAACCCCTCGACCTCGGCCCGCGCACGCAACAGGCCGTCTTGTCGTCCCTGACCTTCTTGTCCCGGCGCTTCCTGCACAACCCGGCCGGAGGCACGTTGAGACACCTGAACACGGGCCTCTCCTAGCGCACCTTCCCCGGCATCCATGGGCCGTCGTAAACTGGCCGCCGGTGACCGGTAACAAGGGGATGATATGTCGGTATTTGAACGCTTGATGATGGGCGCGCTGGTGGTGGCAAGCCTGACAGCACCGGGCTGGGCCAGGGCTGACGCGGGTACGGGAGAGACTCATCCCGTGCTGGATTTCGGCCTGACCCGCGGTGGCGACAAGCTGCTGGATGCCCATTTCTTCGTGGGCGGCCGCGAGAGCATCCATGCCGGTGACGCATTCTACGGCGACTTCGGCATGATCCATGACCTGCAGGACTCGGACTGGAGCGTCAAGCTCACCGGGGGCTACGCCTTCGCCAGCATCGGCTCCTTCTGGAGCAGCCGCACCTTCAAGCGCTTCCCCGTGGAGGCGCTGATGATCTACAACACCGGCCGGCAGCATATCGGTTTCGGCGCGACCTACCACTTCAATCCCCAGCTGGACATGAACGGCCACGGCGACGACGTGCGCTACCACGGCGCGCCGGGCGTGATCCTGCAGTACCAGTACTGGATGTTCGGCGCCCGCTACACCTACGTCCGCTACAAGCCTCGCAACCTGCCGGGCTACCCGACCCTGGACGGCAGCAGCCTCGGCCTCTTCGTCAGCATCGAGTTCGGCAAGGACGATTAATCCGGACAGTCCTGTTCGATCACAGACCCCAGCACTCATGGTGCTGGGGTCTTTCTTTATGGCTAACAAAATCTTAAATGTGGGATGGCTACGGGTGGGCGCGAGGCATCGCCTCGCGCGGGCAGCCAGGATGGCTGCCCTGGACAGCTGGCCGGAGAGGGGTGAGCGTCGCAGACACGAACGCTCGCCAGGGACGGCGGGCCGGGCTTTTCGCGGAGCAGGAGGCGGAGCGAAAAGGGAGGCCGGCGACGGACCACCGACCAAATCAAATTGGGAATAATGCTGGAGGTCGGTGCCAGCTACTGGACCAACCCATGCATTTCTACTTCGTTGAGATATGGTGGCTACGGGTGGGCTCGAACCACCGACCTCAGCATTATGAGTGCCGCGCTCTAACCAGCTGAGCTACGTAGCCGTGTGACCTTCCGACGGGGCCGCAGATTCTCGGTTCTTTTCCCTTCCCAGTCAAGGACTAAGCGGATTCCCCGTGTCAGACATTGAATCTGAAGTGCATCACATCGCCCTCATGGACGACGTAGTCCTTCCCTTCCAGCCGCCACTTGCCCGCTTCCTTGGCGCCGGCCTCGCCCTTGTGGGTGATGAAATCCCCGTAGGCCACCACCTCGGCGCGGATGAAACCCTTCTCGAAATCGGTGTGGATCACGCCCGCCGCCTGGGGAGCGGTGGCGCCCTTGCGCACGGTCCAGGCCCGCACCTCCTTCTCGCCGGCGGTGAAGTAGGTCTCGAGCCCCAGCAGCTTGTAGGCCGCGCGGATCACGCGGTTGAGGCCAGGCTCCGTGAGTCCCATGTCCTTCAGGAAGTCCGCCTTGTCGGCGTCCTCCAGCTGGGCTATCTCCGCCTCCATGGCGGCGCAGACCGCCACGATCTCGCTGTTCTCCGAAGCGGCCAGGGCCTTCACCTTGTCCAGCAGCGGATTGTTCTCGAAACCGTGCTCGTCCACGTTCGCCACATAGAGGGTGGGCTTCAGGGTGATGAGGTTGAACTCCCGCACCATGGCCTTCTCCTCCGGGGAGAGCTTGAGGCCGCGGGCGGGCTTGGCCTGGTCGAGCTGTGCCTTCAGGGCCTCCAGCACCTTCTGCCTCGCGATGGCATCCTTGTCGCCGGACTTGGCGACCTTGGCGTTGCGTTCCACCCCGCGGCTCACGGCCTCGAGGTCCGCGAGCGCGAGCTCGGTGTTGATGGTCTCGATGTCCGAAAGCGGGTCCACCTTGCCGGACACGTGCACTACGTCGGCGTTCTCGAAGCAGCGCACCACGTGGGCGATGGCGTCGGTCTCGCGGATGTGGGACAGGAACTGGTTGCCTAGCCCCTCGCCCTTGGAGGCGCCGGCCACCAGGCCCGCGATGTCCACGAACTCCACCGCCGCCGGCACCAGCTTCTGCGGTTTCACGATGCCCGCGAGTTCGTCCAGGCGCGCGTCCGGTACCGCCACCACGCCCACGTTGGGGTCGATGGTGCAGAAGGGATAGTTCTCGGCCGCGATACCGGCCTTGGTGAGTGCGTTGAACAGGGTCGACTTGCCGACGTTAGGCAGGCCGACGATACCGCATTTGATGCCCATGGTTTCCTGGTATCTCTGATAGGGGGTCAGGCGCCGGCGGCGCCTTCACCTTCGGGTTTATTGCGCTTGTTGCGCGGGATCACCCCGCGGCTGTGCAGGGCCTGCGTGACCTTGTCGAACTGGCCGTCCAGGAGCTGCGGCATGGCCTCCACCGTGGCGCCGATGGCCTCCATGATGGCAGCCTCCTCCTCGCGCCCGGCCCGCTCCAGCACGTAGTCGATCACGTCGCGGGAGCCGTTTGGATGCGCGATGCCGAAGCGCGCCCGCATGTAGTTCTCGCCCAAGTGGGCGGTGATGTCCTTAAGGCCGTTGTGGCCGCCGGAACCGCCCCCCTTCTTCAGACGTACCGTGCCGAAGGGCAGGTCCAGGTCGTCATGGGCCACCAGTATTCCTTCCGGTGGCACCTTGAGGTAGGACGAGAGGGCCTTCACCGCCTGGCCGCTGCGGTTCATGAACGTGGTGGGCTTCAGGAGCCTGACATCATGCCCGCCGATGCTCACCCGGCATACGTCGCCGCTGAACTTACGCTCGGCGCTGAAGGTGCCGCCATGGGCGCGCGCCAGCGCATCCACGAACCACCAGCCGGCGTTGTGGCGGGTCATAACGTAATCGGCCCCGGGATTGCCGAGGCCGACCACGAGCTGTATGGGGACTGCCATGCAGGACAGGATGCAAGGCATGGGCGGCGCCCCCGCAGGGGCGCCGCCGCACGCCGTTTACTTCTTGCCCTTGTCGGCGGCAGGTGCCTTGGCGCCGGCAGCCGCCGGAGCCTTGGCATCGCCCGCCTTCGCCTCGCCGCCCGCCGCAGGAGCGGCAGCGCCTTCGGCCGGCGCCGCTGCGCCTTCCGCCGGAGCCGCGGCAGCCACGGGCTCTTCCTCCACCTCGACGCGCGGATGGTGGATGGAGACCACGGGCAGGTTGTGCTCTTCGCCGTAAGCGAGCTGCACGACGCGGACGCCCTCGGGGAGCTTGAGGTCAGACAGGTGCAGCGCCTTGTTGAGCTCGAGGGTGAGGATGTCCACTTCGATGAACTCGGGGAGGTAGCGCGGCAAGCACGCGATCTCCACCTCGATCATGTTGTGCGAGACCACGCCGCCCTGGGTCTTCACGCCCACGGCTTCCTTCTCGTTCTTGAAGTGCAGCGGCACGTGCACGCGGATCTCGATGTCGTCCTTAACGCGCAGGAAGTCCAGGTGCATGATGACCGGCTTGGCGGGATGCCGCTGCAGGTCCTTGATGATCGCCTGGTGCTCCTCGCTCCCCACCTTGATCTTGAGGATGTGGGAGTAGAACGCCTCGTGCGAGAGGCTGTTCTGCACCTCGTTGTGATTGAAGCTGAGCTGCACGGGACCTTCGCCGGCGCCGTACAGGATGCCCGGAACGCGGCCCAGACGACGCAGGCGGCGGCTCGCACCTTTCCCCTTGTCGGATCTGAGCTCAGCGTTCAGATTGAAGCTGATAGCCATTTCAAATACTCCATCTACAGTTACAAAATGCCGGACCCGCGACCAAGGCCGGCTGCCCATGTCCGAACCGCAAGGCCCGAACGAAAACGTGGTGCATGGATGCACCGCGCGCGAATCAAGCACGTCTGTGCTTGATTCGGCGGAGGCAAGTCCGGACATGTGCCGGACTTGCCGAGTCTGAAAAATCCATGGATGGATTTTTCAGACTTAAATCATCAATCCACGTACAGCGAGGAGACCGATTCCTCGTCGCTCACCCGGCGCATGGTCTCCGCCAGCAGCTCCGCGATGCTCAACTGGCGGATGCGCTTGCAGTTCTCGGCACCACCCCGCAGGGGGATGGTGTCCGTCACCACCAGCTCGTCCAGCACCGAGTTCTCGATGTTGGACACCGCCTTGCCCGACAGCACCGGATGGGTGATGTAGGCCAGCACCTTGGCGGCGCCCTGGTCCTTCAGGGCCTTGGCGGCGATGCAGAGCGTGCCCGCCGTGTCCACCAGGTCGTCGACGATGACGCAGGTCTTGCCCGCCACCTCGCCGATGATGTTCATCACCTGCGCCTCGTTCGGGCGCGGACGGCGCTTGTCGATGATCGCCAGGTCCGCGTCGTCGAGGCGCTTGGCCAGCGCCCGGGCGCGCACCACGCCGCCCACGTCCGGCGACACCACGATCAGGTCGTCGAACTTCTGCTTCCACACGTCGCCCAGCAGCACCGGGGACGCATATACGTTGTCCACAGGGATGTCGAAGAATCCCTGGATCTGGTCTGCGTGCAGGTCCACCGTGAGGACCCGGTTCACGCCGGCGGACACCATCAGGTTCGCCACCAGCTTGGCCGTGATCGGCACACGCGCCGCGCGCTGGCGCCGGTCCTGCCGCGCGTAGCCGAAGTACGGCACCACCGCGGTCACCCGCCCGGCGCTCGCACGCCTTAGGGCATCCGCCATCACCAGCAACTCCATCAGGTTGTCGTTGGTGGGCGGGCAGGTGGACTGCACGATGAAGACGTCGCGTCCGCGCACGTTCTCCATCAGCTCGATCGCGACCTCACCGTCGCTGAAGCGGTTGACCTGGGCCTTGCCGAGGGACAGCTGCAGGCGTGAGGCGATCTTGTGCGCCAGTTGCGGGTTCGCATTCCCCGCGAACACCATCATCTTGCCTGCGGCCACGGTGCCCCCTCGCGTATCGTCGTGGTCAACCTGTCTCAGCGCAAAATCAATTCAAAATCTTGGCTGGGGCGCCAGGATTCGAACCTGGGCGTGGCGGGATCAAAACCCGCTGCCTTACCGCTTGGCTACGCCCCAAGTGTTCAATCGCCAGCGAGCCGTTCCAGCAACGGCGAGCGGTTGCATCCCCGCGCGACGAAGCCGCGCCACTTGGAAGGCATCTCCGCCAGCACCCGCCGCGCGTCCGCTTCCCGCTCGAAGGCGGCGAACAGGCAGGCGCCGGAACCGGTGAGCCGGGCCTTGGCACGGGAACCGAGCCAATCCAGCGCTTCAGACACCTCGGGATAGCGGGAACGTACCACCGGCTCGAAGTCGTTCCGGGTTTCCCCGGAGCGAAGGGGCGCTATTTTGATTGGAGCGGAATTTCGTGTCAATTCAGGGGCCTGGAATATCTCCCGGGTGGATACCCGGCAGCCGGGATCCACCACCAGATACCAGGGTTCCGGCAGCTCCATAGGGGTCAGGACCTCCCCCACGCCCTCCGCCCAGGCCGCCTGTCCCCCTATGAAAACCGGCACATCCGCGCCCAATTCCAATCCCAGGGCCCGCAGGCGGGCGGGTCCCAGCCGGGTTTCCCAGAGCCGGTCCAGGACCATGAGCGTGGTGGCGGCATCGGAACTGCCACCCCCCAAGCCGGCCTCCAGTGGCAGCACTTTGCGCAACTTTATGGTCGCCCCCAGGGGACTGCCGCTACGCTCCTTGAGGAGCCGCGCGGCCTTCACGGTGAGATCCGATTCCTCCGGCACACCGGCGGGACCTTCGGGCCGCAGGATGCGTCCGTCCTCCCGCAGCTCGAACTCCAGGCTGTCGCCGTAGTCCAGGAACTGGAAGACCGTCTGCAGCAGGTGGTAACCGTCGGCGCGCCGGCCGGTGACGTGCAGGAACAGGTTCAGCTTGGCGGGCGCCGGCCAGGCGCGCGCCACGGTCATGGCGCCACCGCGGACAGCACCCAGTCGCTCACCACCATCTTGATGCGCACCTCGCCCCGCGTAAGGGTGAGGCGCGTCGGGAGGCTGTAACCGGATACGTCCGCGTATTCCTGGTACTCCACGTGCCAACCGGACTGGTCCAGGCTCATGAGCTCGCCGCGCGCGTCGCTCAGCTTGGAGAAACCGTCACGCGGGTCCGGCATGCCCAGCACCCAGTAGCGCAGGCTCAGCACCGGCAGCGGCTGGTGCAGCCGCGCTCCCAGGTCCGCCTCCGGGTCGCGGGTGATGAAATCGTCGCCGCGGGACGTACGCACGTGCAGCTCGTCCGCGCCGCCTTCGATGTGCACGGAGCCTGCCCCCAGGGGGCCGTGGAAATCGAGCGTAGTCATGCCGGCATGCTGGATCCAGTCGAGACCGCCGCTGCCGCTGTCACGGCCGTTCGCGAAACCCACCTTCCCGCTCAGGCTCCAGTCCTGGAGCGCCGCCAGCTGCGCACTGCGCTGCTGCCAGGCCGCCTCATCCGGTGCGCCCGCGGGCGCGCGGCCCGGCAGCGTGCCGCAAGCCGCGAGGATGAGCGTCGCGCCGAGCGACGCCGCACGGATGAGGTGCTTCATGGAGTGAAGCGGGAAGCGAGGGAACGCAACGCGGCGCTATCGGGGTCGGATTCGCGCGCCTTGACCCAGAGCGCGCGTGCGCCCTGCTCGTCGCCGGTGGCCAGCAGCACCTCGACGAGGTGCGCGGCGATCTCGGAATCGGCCTGGCCCGCGTAAGCCTTGCGCAGGTAATCGAGCGCCAGCCCGTCATGCCCCAGCCGGTGTTCTACCCAACCCATGCTGTCCAGGAAAGCGGGGTCGTCCGGCTGCAGCACCAGCGCGCGCTGGATGTAACCCTGGGCCTCCCGGTAACGGGTGGTGTGCAGGGTCAGGGTGTAACCCAGGGCGTTGAGCGCCTCTGCATCATCCGGGGCCTGCGCCAGGATCGAGGCGAGGTCATGCTCCGCCGCCGCGGCGTCGCCGTCCTGCTCCAGGACCAGGGCCCGCGCGTACAGCAAGTCCTGGTCGCCGGGCGCTACCTGCAATGCCGCGTCATAGACCGCGAGGGCCTGCTTAGATGCACCGCTGTCGCTGAACACCTGCCCTTCCGTGAGCCTCAGGTTCACCATGGAATCGGGATCGTTCGCCACCAGGCCGTCGAAGAACTCGCCGGCGGCCCCGGGTGCACCGCTCTTCACCAGCGCACGGCCGATGCCTGCCTGCGCCGCGAGCCAGCGCTCGCCTGCCTGCACCCGGTGGTACCAGTCGAGCGCCTCGGGGTATTGCTTCTCCGTCTCGGCCACGTTGCCGAGGAAATAACTCGCATCGTCGGTGCGCTTGCCGGACTTGAGCAGGCGCGTGAAGTAGCCCCGCGCCGCCGTGAGATCCTTCTCCTGCAGCGTCATGAGTCCCAGGGTGTAGAGCGCCTCGGCGTTGTTCGGATGCGCCGCGAGGACCGTCTCGAACTCCTGCCGCGCCTCGGCGCCGCGCTTGGCCTCCGCCAGCAGCGCACCGTAGGCTAGCGCCAGCGACACATCACCGGCAGCACGCACCCGCGCCCTTAGCATAGGCAGCGCCTCGCCGACGCGGTCCTGCGCCACCAGCGCACGGGTCAGGAGCACCAGTGGCTCGTCACCGTGGGGGTCCAGCGCAAGGGTCGCGCGTGCCTCGCGCTCCGCCAGGCCGTAATCCTTGTAGTTCATGGCGATATGCGCCAGCGCGTAGTGCGCGTCGGCGGACTTCGGCGCATGGGCGGCGATCGCCTGCAGCACCGGCAGGCCGTGGGCCGCGTCCGTCTCCTGCTCCAGGAGGTGTGCCGCGGTCATGTAACCGCTGTCAGAGCCCGACTCCACCAGCATCTCGAAGTCCCGCGCCGCCGCCTCTGCGTCGCCGCTGCGCGCCTCCACCACCGCCGCAAGGTGCACCGCATCGTTGCTCTGGGGGGCGAGCTTGCGCCAGCGCTGCGCCGCTTCCAGCGCCTGCCCGAGGCCGCCATCGCCATAGGCGAGCAGCGCGCTGTGCGACGCGAGCGTCGGGTCCTGGGAGAGCCTCGCCGCGGCCATGTACTGCTCCACCGCGTCCCGCCGCATACCGCGCTGCTGCGCCAGCTCGCCCATGAACACGCGGTAGGCGATCTCCTGGTCGATGTCCGTGAACGGCCGCGGCGCGCTCGCAGCCGCAGGTACCGGCCTGGGCGCGGCGGCACAGCCGGCGAGCGACAGCAGGCAGAGGCAGCAGATGAGGGCGCGCGGCGTCATGCGGGAAGGCGGTGGACTACGAGGCTTCGACTATATCCGATTCGCCCGCGCCGCGCCGTGCGGCTTGTCATGCCGGGGTATTTACCGGAAAATTCCCTGCCACCCCTGGGTCCCCCATGCCGTTCCTCACCCTCGGAATCAGCCATCTCACCGCTCCGGTCGCCGTCCGTGAGCGCCTGAGCTTCACGCCGGAGCAGATCCCGGCCAGCCTGCGCGCGCTGACCACCCTGCCGGGGGTACGGGAAGCGATCATCCTCTCCACCTGCAACCGCACCGAACTCTATGCCGATCTCGGCGAGGGCGATGGCGAGGCGCTGGCCGAGTGGCTGAGCCGCGAGCGCAGCGCCGAGGATCCCGGAGTACGCGAGCGCTTCTACCTCCACCGGGGCGATGCCGCGGTGCAGCATCTGTTCCGGGTCGCCTGCGGACTGGACTCGCAGATCCTGGGCGAGCCGCAGATCCTCGGCCAGATCAAGGATGCTTATGAGCTGGCACGCTCCGCCGAGGCCGGCGGCGCAGCGGGCCAGCGCCTGCACCGCCTGTTCCAGTTCGCCTTCGCGGTGGCCAAGCAGGTCCGCACCGACACCCACATCGGGGAGAACCCGGTGTCGGTGGCTTACGCCGCGGTGCGCCTGGCGCGCCAGGTGTTCTCCCGCTTCGAGTCTCTCACCGTGCTGCTGATCGGCGCCGGCGAGACCATCGAGCTCGCCGCCCGCCACCTGCACGAACAGGGGGTACGGCGCATGGTGATCGCGAACCGCACCGTGAGCCGCGCCCACGAGCTGGCCGCCCAGTTCAACGCCTATGCCATCGGCCTGGACGAGATCACGGCGCACCTGGGAGAGGCAGACATCGTGATCGCCTCCACCGGCAGCCCCGAGCCGATCCTGCACAAGCGCGACGTGCAAGCCGCCTTCCGCGGCCGCAAGCACCGGCCGCTGCTGATCGTGGACATCGCGGTACCGCGCGACGTGGCCTCGGACGTGGCCGGCATGGAGGACGTGTACCTCTTCACCATCGACGACCTGCACAAGGTGGTGGAGGAGAACCTGAAGTCGCGGCGCGTGGCGGCCCAGGAGGCGGAACTGATCGTGCAGTCCCAGGTGGCGCGCTTCAACGAACAGCTGCGCGGCCTGGATGCGGTGCCGGCGATCCGGGCCCTGCGTGAGCACGCCGCGGACATCCGCGACCAGACCCTGGAACAGGCACGCCAGCGCCTCGCCCACGGCGAGCCGCCGGAAGAGGTGTTGCGCTTCCTGGCGGATACCCTCAGCAACCGCCTGATGCACGCACCCACCGCGCAACTGCGCCAGGCCGCCCACGAGGGGCGCGAGCAGCTCATCCGCGACATCCACTCGCTGTTCGGCCTGGACCGCAAGGACGGCGACGCCTGAGCGGCGGCGCCACACCTATATAATCGCGCCGTGAAAGACTCCATCCGCCACAAGCTGGAACGCCTGGCCACCCGCCACGAGGAAGTGGCCGCGCTGCTGTCCCAGCCCGCCGCCGCCAACGATTCCAACCGTTTCCGGGAGCTGTCCCAGGAATATGCCCGCCTCGAGCCCCTGGCGCAGAAGTTCCGCGCCTTCCTCAAGGCAGAGGCGGACGTCATCGCCGCGGACGAGATGGGCAGGGACGATGACCCCGGCATGCGTTCCCTGGCCGAGGACGAGCGCAAGGCCGCCATGCTCCGCCTGGAAGCGCTGGAGCCGGAACTGCTCAAGCTGCTGCTGCCCAAGGATCCCCACGACGAGAGCAACATCTTCCTGGAGATCCGCGCCGGCACCGGCGGCGACGAAGCCGCCATCTTCGCCGGCGACCTCCTGCGCATGTACAGCCGCTACGCCGAGGAACAGGGGTGGAAGGTGGAGATCCTGAGCGAGAGCCCCGGCGAACACGGCGGCTACAAGGAAGTCATCACCCGGGTGGTAGGCCAGGGCGCCTACTCCCGCTTCAAGTTCGAGTCAGGCACCCATCGGGTGCAGCGGGTGCCCGAGACCGAGTCCCAGGGCCGCATCCACACCTCGGCGGTCACGGTCGCCATCCTGCCGGAGGTGGAGGAAGTGGAAGATATCGACATCAATCCCGCCGAGCTCAAGGTGGACACCTTCCGTGCCTCCGGCGCCGGCGGCCAGCACGTGAACAAGACCGACTCGGCCATCCGCATCACCCACCTGCCCTCCGGCATAGTGGTGGAATGCCAGGACGAGCGCTCCCAGCACAAGAACCGGGCCCGAGCCATGTCGCTGCTGAAGGCGCGCCTCCTCTCCGCCGAGCGGGAGAAGCAGCAGGCGGCCCAGGCCCAGTCCCGCAAGCTGCAGGTGGGCAGCGGCGACCGCTCGGAGCGCATCCGCACCTATAACTTCCCCCAGGGGCGCGTCACGGACCACCGCATCGAGCTCACGCTCTACAAGCTGGACGACGTGATGCAGGGCCACCTGGACGAGGTGATCCTGCCGCTCATGAACGAGTATCAGGCGGAAGAGCTCGCGGCCATGGCCGCGAACTGAGGCTAGGCAGGGCGCTTCAAGTCCCGGTACTGGGCGTAGCAGACCGCCAGCGTGTACCACCAGGCGAAGGCTCCCAGCGCCATCCCTCCCAGCCGCCAGCCATCGGTATGCGCCACGCCAGCCTGGCTCTCCAGCGTTCCCTGCAGGCTCTCCAGGTCCCCGACGCTCAGGCCTTCTTCCGCATGCTGCGATAGCAGGCCGAGATAGGAATGGGCCGCGCGCGCTATCTCTGGACCATTCTGCACGCACCAGGCCGCCAGCAACGCCAGCGCCGGCACGGAGATCACCAGCGTCACCTTGCCCCAATGGGTCTTGGCGAGGCGCGAACTCTCCCCGAGGGAAGCGAAGGGTCCGCGCCGCTCCAGCACTGCCGGGAAGATGAAGAGCGCCAGCGCCGTGCTAACCGCCGCCGTGGGCGCCAGCGGCAGCACGCAGAGCACCAGCCCAAACAGCGGCCCACCGACGAACAGGCCGATCATGAACACGGCGAAGGTCAGCACCAGACCGATGGCCACCACCAGTTCATAGACGATGTAGCCGATGAGCACCGACAGCATCGCACGTGCGGCATTCCAGCCGGGCTTGCCCACCATAGGCTCGCCGGCCAGCGCCGCGAGGCGGACCACCGCCACCGAATAGAGCGCCGCCTGGGCGGCGCCCACCAGCAGGCTCCGTGCCAGGTAGTCCGGGCGGCCGAGGAGCGAGAGGTCCATGGTGAGCAGGTTGCCGCCGGTACTGGCGAGAGGCAGGGCCTGCACCAGCTCCGCCGCCAGCACCCAAGGGAATACCGTGGGCAATCCGGCAAGGAATAGCCTTCCGCCCTCCGCCAGCACCTCGCGCATGCGGTGGCCCATCACGATGCTCAGCGCTGCTGCTTGCGCAGCTTCAGGTCGTGGTAGTAGAGGAACAGGATCGAGTAGATGAAAGGGCCGCATACGGCCAAGAACACCATGTTGAGCACCTCCTGCGCAAAGATGTCCCGCCCATGTACCGCATCGTGGGTGCCGGAACCGATGCCCAACATAGCCCCAAGCACGCTCTCCGCTATGAACAGTGGGAGATATATCAGCAGCACCATCCCCACGGTACGCCACCAATGTCCCCAGACCAGATGGTGACTGATGTTCAATGCCTCCATCGGGCGTTTTCCTTCCAGCACCACCACGTATTCGACGAACATCAGGCTGAATAACAGGATGAGCGCCGGTATGAACAGCAATATCATCCCAAGGCAGAGTGCAGACACGTATATGAAGAACGCCAGTACCATCCACGGCCAAAGCTTCAGCGCCCGGTTCCATTCGTCTTTCACCACGCCCTGCTGGCCACTTGCCGCGATGGCGAGGCGCTGCAACAGCACCGCCAGTGGAAAGAAACCCGCCAATGTCATGGCTAGCGCCGTCCAGCCGTATGGGCCTTGAAGCCTGCCGATGAAAACACTGGGATCCATCAGGTTGAAGGAAGTCTCATCGCTGGCACCCCATACCATGACCGCAGTGGGCAGGAGGCTGAGGAAAGCCAGGCAGGTGCTAAGCATGAACAGGCGGCGGAACGCCAGGCGGCCGAGGGCGATGCCCTGCACCACGATCTGGCCCATGTCCTGCGGCAGGCTGGCGAGTTCGAACATGGGAGACTCCGATGGCGATGGGCCAGTGTGCCTGAAGCGTCGCCGCGCCCTCAAGCCCGGCGGAACCAGCCGGTGAAGCTGAGGCGCGTACGCCGCGCCGGCAGCACCTCGTGGGGTACGCGCTCGCTGAGGAAACACGCCAGCGTGCCAGCCGCGGGCAACAGCTTCGCCGCGGGCGCCGCATCACCGGCGGCAGCATAGAGGCAGAGCTCGCCACCGTCCCCGGCCTCCCACGCATCATTGAGATAGAGCACCAGAGACACCACGCGCCGGTCGTCGTCGCGGAACCGGTCTACATGGCGTGCATAGGCCGCACCGGCGGGATAGACGGCGTAGTGCCCCTCGAAATCTCGCAGGCCGAGATAGGTGGCGGCATTGATCGCCTCGCGCAACGCGGTGAGTTCTTCGCGCTGCAGCGCCTCCGCCAGGGGCGCGGTGCCGGCATCCACCCACATCACCTCGTCGCCGCGGATCCCGGTGCGCCGCTCGCCTCCCTTGCCGATGCCGGCAGGGTGGAAGCCTCCCGCCGCGCGCAGGCTCTCTGCTTCCTGGCGTAGCGACGCGGCGCGTGCGGGTGACAGGAAGCCCAGGCAACACATCCAGTCGTGGGTAACGAAGCCGGCCGCCAGCCGTGTGATGGCGGCGGCGGTGCCGCCGACTTCATCAGCGCGAAAGCTCTGGGCGTGAAGCATGGGCATCGGCACTTATTGTCGAATGAATACGCGGAGAATCAGGCAGTTAGCATTGCAGTGGGGCTCAAGCGACGTATTAGAGAGCATGTAAGCCATTGATTCCTATGCACATACCAAAAAGTGTGGCGAGGCCTCTTCCCGTATCGCAGGAAATCTCTAGAATTTGGCGCCGATCGCCGGGTTTTTATAAAAATCGGCGAGTAGTATCATAAATTTACATCCATTTTCTGCACTGGTGGTGAACGAACATGAAGAAGTACGCCGTTGTCCTGACCGCTGCCGCTCTGGCCCTGTCGCTGTCCGCTTGCGGCAAGAGCGAAGCTCCTGCCACTCCGGCTGCCAGCACTGCCGCCCCGGCCCCGGCCGCCGGCACTGCCATGGCCGCCCCGGCTGGCACTGCTGCTCCCGCTGCGAGCACCCACTAAGTAATCGCGGCTACGCGCCGCAAGGTGCGTAGAGGATCCTTCTTAAACGAAGGATTCGGAGACCGAAAAAAGGCGAACTCTAACGAGTTCGCCTTTTTTTATTCCACCAGAAGCTGCTGCGCTCGGCAGGGCGTTGTTGCGCGTCGGCTCGCAATCGGTCGCGTACACCAAGAGTACGCTCCCTCTGCTCACCTAGCGCGCCTCGCTCTGCCTGCGCTCGTAACGCTTTTGGAAAAGCCGCGAAATCAAATTGCGGCTAAAGCATTTTCCAAATCTGCGCGCAGATCGCTGACATCTTCCACACCTACCGACAGGCGCACCAGCGAGTCGCTGATGCCGAGCTGCTTGCGCGTCTCCGCCGGCACCGAGGCGTGGGTCATGATGCCGGGATGATCCACCAGGCTCTCGACGCCCCCTAAGCTCTCTGCCAGAGTGAAGAGGTGGCAGCTCTCCAGGAAGCGCCGCGCCTCTGGCTCACCGCCCTTGAGGAAGATGGTGACGATGCCGCCGCCGCCCTGCATCTGCCGCTTGGCCAGCGCATGCTGCGGATGGCTCGGCAGTCCCGGGTAGGAGACACGCTCCACCTTGGGATGCTTCTCCAGCCAGCCCGCCAGCTCCTGGGCGTTCTCGCAGTGCCGCTGCATGCGCAGCGCCAGGGTCTTGAGGCCACGCAGGGCCAGGAAGCTGTCGAAAGGCCCGGCCACGGCGCCCACTGAGTTGTGCAGGAACGCGAGCTGCTCGGCGAGCTCGCCGTTGCCGCCCACCACCAGCATGCCGCCCACCATGTCCGAGTGGCCGTTCAGGAACTTAGTGGCGGAATGCATCACTACGTCGAAGCCGTGGTCCAGCGGACGCTGCACCGCCGGGGAGGCGAAGGTATTGTCGCAGACCGTGAGGATGCCGTGCTTGCGCGCGATCGCCGCCACCGCCGCGAGGTCCACCAGCTTGAGCAGCGGATTGGTGGGCGTCTCGACCCAGATGAGCTTGGTCTCGGGGCGGATCGCCGCCTCCAGTGCCTTGGGATCGCGCATGTCAGCGAAGCTGAACTTGAGCCCCGCCGAGCGCTTGCGCACCCGTTCGAAGAGGCGATAGGTGCCGCCGTAGAGGTCGTCCATGGCGACCACGTGGCTGCCCGAGTCCAAGAGGTCCAGCACCGTGGCGGTGGAAGCGAGGCCCGAGGCGAAGGCATAGCCGCGCGTGCCATTCTCCAGGTCCGCCACGCAGCGCTCATAGGCCATGCGCGTGGGGTTCTGGGTGCGCGAGTACTCATAGCCCTTGTGCTTGCCCGGGCTCTCCTGCGCATAGGTGGAGGTGGCGTAGATGGGCTGCATCACCGCACCGGTGGTGGGGTCCGGCGCCTGGCCGGCGTGGATGGTGCGGGTGGAGAAACCGTGGCGCGTGTCTTTGGTCTTCATGTTCACTCCGGGGAAGGGAGACCGCCTCTCTTATTGGAGGCGCAGTCGGTTCAAGAGGTCGCTGCGGGTGACGAGGCCGAGGAAGGTGTCGCCGTCCATGACGGCCACGGCGGTCTCCTTCTGCAGCAGCGCGAAGAGCGCAGCCGGCTTCTCACCAGCGGAGATGCGCGGGAAACCGGTGTTCACGGCGCCACGCACCTCCTGGGTGAAGCGGCGCCCGTCCCTCTGCACCGCATCGATGAGGCCGCTCTCGGTCACCGCGCCCAGGAACTGCTTGCCGTCGAGCACAGGCAGCTGGGAGATGCCGTTGTTGCGCATGCGGGTATGGGCAGTGGCGAGCGTGTCGCCGGGACCCACGTACACCGTGGCCCGCTCCCAGTAGGGGCGGCCCACGTAGTCGCCCAGGTCGCCGCGCTTGGGGCGCTCCATGAAGCCCTGCTCGATCATCCAGAAGTCGTTATAGAGCTTGGACAGGTACTTGTTGCCGGTGTCGGCCCCGATGGTGACCACGCGCTTAGGCGTCTTCTGCTCGCGGCAGTAACGCAGCGCGGCGCCGATCAGCACGCCGGAGGATGAACCCAGGAGCAGCCCCTCCTTGCGCAGCACCTCACGGGCCACGCTGAAGGCCTCGGCGTCGGGGATGGTGTAGGCGCGCTTCACCACCGAGAGGTCGCAGATGTCGGGGATGAAATCCTCGCCGATGCCCTCCACCAGCCAGCCGCCCTTCTCACCCAGCACGCCGGTCTTGAGGTAGTCCGCCAGCACCGAACCCTTGGGATCCGCCAGCACCATCTCCACGTGGGGCGCCACCTTCTTCAGGTAGTGGCCGATGCCGGTCAGGGTACCGCTGGAGCCGACGCCCACCACCACCGCGTCCAGCTCGTGGCCCATCTGCTCCCAGATCTCGGGGCCGGTGGTCTCCTCGTGGGCCTTGGGGTTGTCGGGGTTGCCGAACTGGTTCACGAAGAACGCACCCTGTTCCTCGGCGATGCGCTTGGCCATGTCCTGGTAATACTCCGGGTGGCCCTTGGCCACGTCGGAGCGGGTCAGCACCACCTGGGCGCCCATGGCGCGCAGGTTGAAGATCTTCTCCTGGCTCATCTTGTCGGGGATCACCAGGATGAGCGGGTAGCCCTTCTGCGCCGCCACCAGCGCGAGTCCGAGCCCGGTGTTGCCGGCAGTGGCCTCGACGATGGTCATGCCGGGCTTGAGCGCGCCGCTCTTCTCCGCCTCCTCGATCATGCTGCGGCCTATGCGGTCCTTGACCGAGCCGCCCGGGTTCATGAGCTCGAGCTTCAGGAACAGGCGGCAGGGCCCGGTGTCGAGGTGGGTGAGCTCCAGCATCGGCGTCTTGCCGACCATCTCGAGCACGTTGGAATAGACGCGCATGCGGTCTCCGGGGACCTGGCGGAGGAAGCGCCATTTTACGGGAGTGACTACAATAAGCCCACACATGCACACCCTCGCCGACCTGCTCAACGAGGCCGCGGCGCGTCTCGAGGATGCGAGCGACACGCCGCGCCTGGATGCGGAACTCCTCCTCGCCCATGCGCTGGGCCGCGGCCGCAGCCACCTGCGCGCGTATCCCGAAGCGCTGCCGAGCGCGGAACAGGCGCGGGTGTTCGGGCAGCTCCTCGCCGCGCGTGCGCGCGGCGAGCCCATCGCCTACCTCACAGGCAAGCGTGAGTTCTGGTCACTGGAGCTCGATGTCACGCCGGCGACCCTGATCCCCCGTCCCGAGACCGAACTCCTGGTGGAACAGGCGCTGGCGCGCATCCCGCCCGGCGTCGCGCTGGACATGCTCGACCTCGGCACCGGCAGCGGCGCCATCGCGATCGCCGTCGCCAAGGAGCGTCCGCGCTGCCGAGTCACCGCCACGGACTTCAGCGCCGAAGCCTTGCGTGTCGCCGCCGGCAGCGCTGTGCGGCTCGGGCTCACGGACCTGGAGTTCCTGCAGGGCGCCTGGTTCGTTCCGGTGGCGGGCCGGCGCTTCCACGTGGTGGTCTCGAACCCACCCTACGTCGCGGAAGGCGACCCGCACCTGGATGAAGGCGACCTGCGCTTCGAGCCCGTGACGGCCCTGAGCTCCGGCGAAGACGGCCTCAAGGACATCCGGCATATCGTCGCCGCGGCACCCGCACATCTGCACGCGGGCGGCGTGCTGCTGCTGGAGCATGGCCTCGACCAAGGTACGGCGGTACGCGGCCTGCTGGAAGCGGCGGGTTTCACGCACACGAGGACGTTCCAGGATCTGGCCGGCCGCGACCGTGTCAGCGGCGGAGATTGGGCAAATCCCGCGGCGACGGGCTAGAATCCGCCATCTTCAAACGGGAGCCTTCCATGATCGTCCTCTCCACCAACCTCGGCGACATCACCCTCGAGCTGGACGCGGCCAAGGCGCCGGTGACGGTGAAGAACTTCCTCGCCTACGTGGACGCGGGCTTCTATGACGGCACCATCTTCCACCGGGTGATACCGGACTTCATGGTGCAGTGCGGCGGCTTCACCCAGGACATGATGCAGAAGCCCACCAACCCGCCCATCAAGAACGAGGCGGACAACGGCCTCTCCAACGAACCCTATACCATCGCCATGGCGCGCACCTCGGACATCAACAGCGCCACCAGCCAGTTCTTCATCAACCTCGCGGACAACGTGTTCCTGGACCATGGCAAGCGCGACTTCGGCTACGCGGTGTTCGGCCGCGTGACCCAGGGGCAGGACGTGGTGGACAAGATCGCGGAAGTGCAGACCGGCAGCAAGGGCGGCCACCGGGACGTGCCGGTGACACCCGTGGTCATCACCAAGGTGCGCAAGACCTGAACGAGGCTTGTGCCCGATCACGATGGAGCCGGCGCAAGCCGGCTTCGTCTTTTATGAGACCAGGGCGGGGAAGAAGGCCTTGAGGCCGGCGAAGATGAACTCGATGCCGATGGCGGCCATGATGAGGCCCATGATTCGGGTCACGATGTTGATGCCGGTGCGGCTCAGGAGCCGCGAGATCAGCGGCGAGAGGCGGAACGCCGCCCACACGATGCCGGCGGTGACCATGATGCCGCCGAACAGGATCACGTATTGGCCGAACAGCGCCGGCTTGTGGCCGTAGAGGATCACGGTACTGATGGCGCCGGGACCGGCGGTGAGCGGGATGCCGATGGGCACCACCGCCACGTCCTCGCGCTCCACGGTCTCCTGCGCCTCCTCCTCGGTCTGGCGCGTGGCGTTCATCTTCGCCTGCAGCATGGACAGTGAGTTGTAGAGGATCAGGATGCCGCCGGCCACCTGGAACGAGGCCACGCTGATGCCGAAGAAATCCAGGATGCGCTCGCCGCAGAGCAGCGCCACGCCCAGCACCACGCCCACGGTCACCGCCGCCATGAACGCGGTGCGGTTGCGCTCCACGGCGGTCTGGTTATAGGTCAGGTTGATGAAGATCGGGATGACGCCGATGGGGTTGAGGATCGCGACCAGCCCCGCGAAGAACTTGAGGTATTCGACCCAGGCCGCCGCCATGCCATCCACCCTTTTCTTGTGGCCCCATCTTGAGGGTTCGGCACGGGCCGTTCAATAGCCGGCCGGCCGCGCGCGGTACAATCCGCCCATGGACGATGCCGACTGGAAGCTGCGCTACAGCCGCCACCTGGCGCTGCCGGAGTTCGGCGCGCCGGCGCAGCAGAAGCTCGCGGACGCGAGCGTGCTGCTGGTGGGCCTGGGGGGGCTGGGTTCCCCCGCCGCGCTCTACCTCGCGGCGGCGGGTGTCGGCCGGCTGCTGCTCAACGACTTCGACAAGGTGGACTTGAGCAACCTGCAGCGCCAGATCCTCTATAAGGAATCCGACGTCGGCCATCCCAAGACCCACGCCGCCGCCGCCGCCCTCTCGGACAGCCATCCCGGCTGCCGCATCGAGATGCTGGAAGGCCGGCTGGACGAGACGGCGCTGGCCGGGGCGGCCAGCCGGGCGGACCTGGTGCTGGACGGCAGCGACAACTTCGGCACCCGCTTCGCGGTGAACGCCGCCTGCTTCAGGGCCGGCAAGCCGCTGGTGTCGGGGGCGGCGATCCGCTACGAGGGCCAGATCACGGTGTTCGACCCGCGCGATCCCGCCAGTCCCTGCTACGCCTGCCTGTACCCGGAAGGCGGCGAGGAGCTTGAGAACTGCCGGCAGAACGGCGTGCTCGCCCCCCTCACCGGCATCATTGGCAGCCTGATGGCGGTGGAAGCGGTGAAGCTCCTCGCCGGCGTGGGCCGGCCGCTCACGGGCCGGCTGCTGCGCTACGACGCCCTGGACGCCGGGATCCGCCACGCCATCCTGAAGCGCGACCCCGCATGCCCGGTCTGCAGCCGCCGATGAACGAAGCAGCCGAGCTCGAGCGCTACATGCATGCGCATATCCCGCTGGTGGCGCAGATGCAGGTGAAAGTCGCGGGTTTCGATGCTGGGGGGCTGCGCCTCACCGCCCCGCTCGCCCCCAACATCAACCACGAGCGCACCGCCTTCGGCGGCAGCCTGGCGAGCCTCATGACGCTCGCCTGCTGGGGTTACCTGTGGTTGTCGCTGCGGGGGGAGATGCCGCTGCACATCGTGGTGAACGAGGCCAAGGTCAGCTACCTCAAGCCTGTGAACGGCACGCTGGACGCGCTCTGCCCGCCGCCGGACGCGGCGGCACTGGAGAAGTTCCGGCAGCTCCTGGCGCGTCGCGGCAAGTCGCGCATCGAGCTCGCCGCGGAAGTGCGCCAGGACGGCGCGGTGGCGGCGCGCTACCTCGGGAGCTTCGCTGTCTACCGGGACAGCGTCTAGAACGGAACTTCGAGGGTCCCGTAGAGCTGGTTCTCGCCGCCCGCATCGAAGCCGTGGGCCGCGCCCACCACCAGCCGCACGTTCAGGATGTAGAAGATGCTGAGGTCCGAGACCCACTCGGTACCGGCGCTGCGCGAATAGCGCAGGGGACGGCTGCCCTGGTTCCAGGTGCCTCCGGCGTCGAAGTACACCCGCAGCGAGAAATCGTGCACGCCCACCGGCGGCAGGCGCAGGCCCGCCTCGGGGCGCATGATGGGGATGCGCAGGCCGACGCTGGCGAGCCGCATGCGCCGCCCGGTGAGCCCGCCGAGGTCGGTGGGGTAGCCGGGGAACGCGAAGTCGCGCCGGTCGAACAGCAGTTGCGCCGCGGGCGTTCCGAAGCCGGGGTCGAGGGTGCCGCCCAGGTTGAAGGGCTGGATGCCCTCGGTCCCGTAGCCTTCGAGGTAACGCAGCGTCACCACCGCCTCGTCTCCCGCGCGGATGAACTCGTTCCAGTCCAGGCGGTAAGCGCGGCCGGTGAAATCGCTGGGGAAGACATCGCTGCTCTCGGCCACAAAAGTCACGTCGCGACCGTCATCGGGGCTGATGGAGATGGGCCAGTTCTTGGTGCTGTTCCAGCGCAGGGCCACGCCCGCGGCGGAGTCGCGCGCCGGCAGCAGCGGCGCGCCGAGGTCGTAGCGGTCCTCCTCGGAGTCGCTGGCGGCGCCGACGCTGAAGGTGATGTCACGCTCCAGGCTCGGCCAGGGTTTCTGCCACAGGGCCTGCAGCCGGTCCTGGCGGCGGATGCGCACCAGGGTGCTGTTGTTGTCGGAGGTGTCCACGCTGTAGAGCCGCGCCGCCAGGAACTGCAGCCGGTCGGCATAGGCATATAGGAAGCTGCCGCCGGGGGAGCCGTGCTGCACCTCGTAGTTGAGGTCCGCCGCGTAGAAGTGCACGCCCAGGGCGTCCTGGCCGCTGGTGAGGGCGCCGACCGTCGTCATGTCCGGGCCGACGGTCAGCTCCGGCATCCAGTAGGCCGGCAGCAGGCTGGACCACGGCGAGTAATCACCCTGTTCCGCCTCCACGTGGGGTGCCGCCGGCAGCGCCGCATAGTGGCGCGGCTCCGGCGCGAGCGGCGCGGCGAAGGCATTGTCCGCCGGCAGGCGGTAGAGGTCGTAGCCTGCAGCGGTGTAGCCCAGGTAGTAGATCTCCCCGTCCTTGCCCATGCTGGGCTCGAAGGCGCCGGTGTCCACGCGCGTCAGCGTGGCGATGGCGCCGCCGGCACGCTGCACGCGGCGCAGGTTGTAGACGCCGTCCGCATCGGAGGTGAACAGCACCGCGCTGCCGTCCGGCGTGTAGCGCGGATCGGCCGCGTTGCCCACGCCTTCCGCCAGCACCTGCCACTGATGCGTGGCGAAGGAGAACTCCTCCAGGTCCCAGCGCCGGCCCGGACGCCAGACCGCCGCCGCCAGATGCTCGCCGTCCGGCGACCAGTCGATGCCTCCCAGGATCTCGCCAGCTTCGCCGGTCCATACCGTCTCGGGGTTTTGGCCCTGTGCGTCCAGCAGCACCAGGCTGCTCTTCCCGAGTTCCACGTGGACCGCGGCGATGCGCGCTCCATCCGGCGCCCAGGCGCCGTAGTGGTAGCGGCCGCAGCGGGTGAGGCGCTTCACGTCGCCGGAGTCCGGGTCCACGCGGTAGAGGTCGAAGTTCACGTAGTACTCGTGGCAGAACTCGGGACGCGCCACCAGGAGGCCCGCTTTCGCGCTCCAGTCGAGCCGTGCCGGCGCGAAGGTATCCGCCAGCTCGCGGCTACCCTGCCCCGGCGTCCACACCATGATGGCAGGCTGGCGGTGCCAGTCGTCCCGCACGTAGAACACGCGGCCGTCGTCTGCCGCCCGTGGCGAGGCGGTACCGAAGCCATGCTCGGTGAGGCGCTCCCCCTCCACTAGCGGCGCGCCTTTCGGGTACGGCGGCGCGCCGTAGCGCTCCTCGAGGTAACGGCTGAACTTCGGCCACACGTCCGGCACGTCATCGTCGTTAAGCGTCTCCTCGAAGTTGCTGCCGACCCGGAACGGGATGAGGTGATCGCTGTAGTTCTCCACCAATGCCGGGATGGATTGCTTGCCGTAGGCCTGATCCAGGAACTGGTAGAAGTCCACGCCGTAGAGATAGGGCAGCGTGCCGCCCGGCCACTCGGTGACGCCAGCCATGGTCACCTGGGACCAGGGACGCACACCCTGCTGCACCTCGGCGCGCATGTACATGGAGTAGAGGCTGCTCTGCCCGCGCCCGACACCGGCCGCGGCATCGGTCTCGTCGTATACCGCCAGGCCCTCCAGCAGCATCAGTGGCTGGAACGCGCCGGGGAACAGCAGCTCGTTGCGGCCGAAGATGTGGTGGCGCATGAACGCAGGTGCGCCCTCAGCCTTGTCGAGCTGCAGCACGTGGGTGTATTCGTGGGTGATGAGCAGCCGGAACCAGTCGTCGAAATCCTCGAGGGAATCGAGGTCGTCAGGCGGCGTCACATAGAGTTCCACGTGGTCGCGGGGGAACGAGGTGGTGAGGCCGTTCGGCAGGTCCACATGGTCGGTGAGCACGAGCTGCACCCGCTCGCGCGGCTGCCAGCCGAACCGGGGATCCAGGAGCGTGGCGGTCTGCTCCGCCACGTCTAGCATGTGGGCTGCCAGCTTCTCCTCGCCGGTGTGGTAGACCAGGATGAAGCGCTGGCTCTCGAGGGTGCGCCAGTCGAGGCTGGGATCCAGTGCGGCGGCCGGCGGCGCGTACAGTGCCGCGAGCGAGAGGAGCATCAGAACCAGACCCGCGTGGACGCTTCTCATGGCCGTCTCCTGGTACTTTTCTTGTCAGTGTTTCGCGCTGCCGCCCGGTGGATGGAAGGGGCCGCTGAACAGGGACTCCACGTCCACCACGTCGAAACTGTAGCGCCGCCCGCAGAATTCGCAATCCACATCCACGCTGCCCTGCTCCTTGAGGATGGACAGCACCTCGTCGTGGCCGAGGCCCCGCAGGGTGTCCTCGATGCGCCCGCGGGAGCACTGGCAGCGGAACGCCACCGGCGCGCCCTCGAACAGGCGCACGTCATCCTCGTTGTAGAGGCGGTGCAGTATCTCCTGGGCCGACAGCCCTTCCAGCTCATCTTGCTTGAGGGTGTCGCTCAAAACTGTGACGTGCTGCCAGGCATCGGACTCGCCCTGGCGGTCCGGCATCATCTGCAGCAGCAGGCCCGAGGCGCTGCCGTCGCCGGCGGTCAGCCACAGGCGCGTGGCGAGCTGCTCGGAGCGCGCGAAGTAGCTCTCCAGGGAACTGGAGAGGGAGGTCCCCTCCAGGGGCACGATGCTCTGGTAGCGCTCGGCCTTGCCCCGTTGCTCGATGGTCATCACCAGGCGCCCGTCCCCCACCAGCTCTCGGAAACTCAAGGAGGCGAGCTCACCGCCCCAGCGGGCGAGGCCGCGCAGGTTGAGGTCACTGGTGCACTGCACCACGAGGAGGTGCACCGGACCCGCGCCCTGGATCTGCAGGGTGATGTTGCCGTCGAACTTGAGGGTGGCGGAGAGCAGCACCGCGGCGGCCATGGCCTCGCCCAGCAGGCCGCGCACCGGCGCGGGATAGTCCTGGCGCTCCAGCGCCGCGCGCCAGCTCGCATCCAGGTGCACGTGCCGGCCCTGCACCGGCAGCGTCTCGAAGATGAAGCGTCTCAGGGTGTCGTGCTCGCTCATGTCCATCCGTAGTCTCGGGAAGCGGGGAACATCCCGATGTATGGGCAGGGGCGGCCTCGTTCAAGAGGCCGTCTCTTGCTCGGTCTCAGCCCTTGAGTTTCTTCAACAGTAGCTCGTTGACCTGGGCCGGATTGCCCTTGCCCTTGGTGGCCTTCATGACCTGGCCGACGAAGAAGGCGAACAGCTTGTCCTTGCCGGAACGGTACTCGGCGAGCTGGCCCGGATTCGCGGCCATCACCTCGTCGATGACCTTCTCGATGGCGCCGCTGTCGGTGATCTGCTTCAGGCCCTTCTTGGCGATGATCGCATCCGCGTCGCCCTCGCCGGCCCACATCGCCTCGAACACCTCCTTGGCGATCTTGCCGGAGATGGTGTTGTCGTGGATGCGCTTCAGCATCCCCGCCAGCATGGCGGCGCTCACCGGGCTGTCCGCGATCTCCTTGCCATCCTTGTTGAGGGCGGCGGAGAACTCGCCCATCACCCAGTTGGCGGCGAGCTTGCCCTCGCCGTTCGCCTTCACCACGTCCTCGTAGTAGGCCGCGAGCTCGCGGCTGGCGGTGAGCAGGCCCGCGTCGTAGGCGGAGAGGCCGTAGGACCCCATGAAGCGCTGCTTCTTGGCGTCCGGCAGCTCCGGCAGCGTGCCCCTCACCTCGGCGATGAACGCGGGCGGGATATCGAGCGGCAACAGGTCCGGGTCGGGGAAATACCGGTAGTCGTTCGCCTCTTCCTTGGCGCGCATGGAGCGGGTCTCGTCCCGGTCCGAGTCGTACAGGCGGGTCTCCTGCACCACCTTGCCGCCGCCCTCGATCACCTCGATCTGGCGCTGCACCTCGTGCAGGATCGCCTTCTCCACGAAGCGGAAGGAATTGATGTTCTTGAGCTCGGCACGGGTGCCGAACTTGGGCGAGCCCTTCGGGCGCACCGAGACGTTGGCATCGCAGCGGAACGAGCCTTCCTGCATGTTGCCGTCGCAGATCTCGAGGTAGCGCACCAGGCTGTGCAGCTTCTTGAGGTAGGCCACCGCCTCCCTGGCGGAACGCAGATCCGGTTCCGAGACGATCTCGAGGAGCGGCGTACCGGCGCGGTTCAGGTCCACCGCGGTGGCGGCGCCGAAGCCCTCGTGCAGGGACTTGCCGGCGTCCTCCTCCAGGTGCGCGCGGGTGATGCCGATGCGCTTCACCGTGCCGTCATCCAGCTCGATGTCGAGGTGGCCCTTCGCCACCACCGGCAGCTCGTACTGGCTGATCTGGTAGCCCTTGGGCAGGTCCGGGTAGAAGTAGTTCTTGCGGGCGAACACCGAATGCTCGGCCACGGTGGCGCCGATGGCGAGGCCGAGCTTGACCGCCATGCGTACCGCCTCCTTGTTCAGCACCGGCAGCACACCAGGGTAGGCGAGGTCCACGAGGTTGGCCTGGCTGTTGGGCAGCGCGCCGAACTCGGTGGAAGCGGCGGAGAACAGCTTGCTCTTAGTGAGCAGCTGGGTGTGGACCTCAAGGCCGATTACTGTTTCCCATTCCATGTTCAGTTCTCGTAATTCTTAGGCAGACGCAGGTGCCAGTCGGTCTCCCGCTGGTACTGGTGCGCGGCCGCGAGCATGCGGCCCTCGTCGAAGTAGTTGCCGATGATCTGCAGGCCGACGGGCAGGCCGTCCACGAAGCCGGCGGGGATGGACAGGCCAGGCAGGCCCGCCAGGTTCACGCCGTTGGCGTAGATGTCGTTCAGGTACATGGTGATCGGGTCATCGGTCTTCTCGCCGAGCTTGAAGGCGGTGCCAGGAGCGGTCGGCCCCATGATCACGTCCACCTGCTTGAAGGCTTCCAGGAAATCCTGGCGGATCAGGCTGCGGGTCTTCTGGGCCTTGAGGTAGTAGGCGTCGTAGTAGCCGGCTGAGAGCACGTAGGTGCCGGTCATGATGCGGCGCTTCACCTCGGCACCGAAGCCCTCGCCGCGGCTGCGCATGTAGAGGTCGGTGAGGTCCATCGGATCGGTGCAGCGGTGGCCATAGCGCACGCCGTCGAAGCGAGCCAGGTTCGAGGAGCATTCCGCCGGCGCCACGACGTAATAGGTGGGCACCGAGAGCCAGAAGTTCGGCAGGCTCGCTTCCTGCACCGTGGCGCCGAGCTTCTTGTACACGCCGATGGCGTCCTGTACCGCCGCCGCGACCTTGGCATCCAAGCCCTTGTCGAAGAACTCCTTGGGCACGCCGATGCGCAGGCCCTTCACGGACTCTCCGAGTCCGGCCACGTAGTCCGGCACCGGCTTGTCGACGCTGGTGGAGTCGCGCTCGTCATGGCCCGCCATCACCCGCATGATCATGGCGGCGTCTTCCGCCGAGTAGGTGATGATGCCGGCCTGGTCCAGGCTCGAGGCGAAGGCCACGATGCCGTAGCGCGACACGCGTCCGTAGGTGGGCTTGATGCCGGTGGCGCCGACGAGCGCCGCCGGCTGGCGGATGGACCCGCCGGTGTCGGTGGCGGTGGCAGCCGGCGCGAGGCGCGCCGCCACGATGGCTGCGGAGCCGCCGGAGGAGCCGCCGGGCACGCGCGTCTCATCCCAGGGATTCTTCACCGGACCGTAGAAGCTGGTCTCGTTGGAGGAGCCCATGGCGAACTCGTCCATGTTGGCCTTGCCTAGCAGCACCGTGCCGGCCTTCTTGAGCCGCTCCACCACGGTCGCGTCGTAGGGCGAGACGAAGTTATCCAGCATCTTCGAGCCGCAGGTGGTGCGCACCCCCTCGGTGCAGAAGATGTCCTTGTGCACGATGGGCAGGCCTTCCAGCGGGCCACCCTGGCCCGCGGCGATGCGCTTGTCGGAGGCGCGCGCCTCGGCCAGGGCCGAGTCCTTGAGCACGCTGATGAAGGCGTTGAGCTTGGGGTTGAAGCGCTCGATGCGCTCCAGGAACGCGCGAGTCAGCTCTTCGCTCGAGACCTTCTTGGCCTTGAGGTCGCGCGCCAGTTCAGCCAATGATTTTTTGTGAATAGCCATTTTTTGATCTACCCAAAATTCACATAATGTTCATGAGCCCTTCCCAAAAGCGTTACGAGCGAAGGCAGGACTAAGCGCGCGAGGCGAGCAACCGGAGCGTACTCTTGGTGTACGTGAGGATTGCGAGCCGAAGCGCAACGACGCCATGCCGAGCGCAGTAGCTTTTGGAAGGGCTCATTCGACGACTTTCGGGACGAGGTACAGCCCGGCCTCCACCTGGGGGGCGTTCTGCTGGTAACGGTCCCGGTCCACCTGGGCGACGGCGGCATCCTCCCGCATGGGTTGGGTCAGGCCGACCAGGGGGTGGGCCATGGGCTGGACCGAGGCGGTATCGGCCTTCTCGAGCTGGGCCACGAACTCCAGGATGCTGGACAGGTTCTTGGCGTAGGCCGGGATGTCCTGCTCGGCTATGGCGAGCCGCGCGAGACGGGCGATGGCCTTCACGTCGTCCGGGGTCAGGGACATGGGCGCTCCGGGGAAAAACTTGCGGAAACAGTGAATTATCGCACAAAGCTGCTTGCCGCCGGAGCCCCCCAGTTGCTAAAGTAACGCGCCTGACCTGCCCGGAAATCCCCGAAGAAAAATCATGTTCAAGAGCCTGCGCGGATTCTTCTCCACCGACCTGTCCATCGACTTAGGCACGGCCAACACGCTCATCTACATGCGTGGCAAGGGCATCATCCTGAGCGAGCCCTCGGTGGTGGCGATCCGTGAGGAGCCGGGCCGCGGCAACAAGGTCATCGAAGCCTACGGTGCGGACGCCAAGCGCATGCTCGGCCGCACGCCCGGCAACATCGTGGCGATCCGCCCGATGAAGGACGGCGTGATCGCCGACTTCACCGTCACCGAACAGATGTTGAAGCACTTCATCAAGAAGGCGCACGGCAACCGCTACTTCCGCCCCACCCCGCGCGTGCTGGTGTGCGTGCCCTACGGCGCGACCCAGGTGGAGCGCCGTGCCATCAAGGAATCCGCGCAGGCCGCCGGCGCGCGCAAGGTCCACCTCATCGAGGAGCCCATGGCCGCCGCCATCGGCGCCGGCCTGCCGGTGCATGATGCGAAGGGTTCCATGGTGCTGGACATCGGCGGCGGCACCTCCGAGGTCGCCGTGATCTCCCTGAACGGCATCGTCTACGCCGCCTCCGCCCGCATCGGCGGCGACCGCTTCGACGAGGCCATCATCAACTACATCCGCCGCAACTACGGCATCCTGATCGGCGAGGCGACCGCCGAGCGCGTCAAGCACGAGATCGGCTGCGCCTATCCGGGCAAGGAACTGCTGGAGATGGACATCAAGGGCCGCAACCTCTCCGAGGGCGTGCCGCGCAGCTTCACCCTGAACAGCAACGAGGTGCTGGAGGCGCTGCAGGAGCCGCTGGCCGGCATCGTCGGGGCGGTCAAGCACGCCCTGGAGCAGACCCCGCCGGAACTGGGCTCGGACGTGGCCACCAACGGCATCGTGCTCACCGGCGGCGGCGCCCTGCTGCGCGACATCGACCGCCTGCTGCGTGAGGAGACCGGCCTGCCGGTCCTGATCGCGGACGATCCGCTGACCTGCGTGGCCCGCGGCGGCGGCAAGGTGCTGGAGCTCATCGACGAGCACGGCGCCGAGACCTTCGCCGTCGAATAAACCCCGCTCCGGATGCCCGCCCCTGTTGCGGGCAAGCCCCCCGGGCCGCAAACTAGCGCATACCAATATATGCGGCGGTTCCTGAGGTCCCGGTGCCCATCCCCTGCCCGCTGAACGCCCTCTGCCACCAGCCGCTCCCGGGAGCGCGCTGAGGTGGCCGTCTTCCGCCGCCAGCGCGCACCCCAGCTCTTCTCCAGCCGCCCCGCCAGCGCGCTACGCACCCTGTTCTGCATCGTGGCCGCCATCGTGCTGATGGCCTACGACCACCAGACCGGGCGCCTCAAGCAGATGCATGCCGCGCTCTCCACCCTCGTCTGGCCGGTGCAGGTGATCGTGGATGCGCCCAACTCGCTGCTGCGCTGGGCCGGCGAGAAACTCGCCACGCACACCGCGCTCGTCAACGAGAACGCCGCGCTCAAGAGCCAGCTCACCCAGGCCAGCGTGGCGCTGCAGCGGTTCGCCGCGTTGCAGCAGGATAACGAGCGCCTGCGCAGCCTGATGCAGGCCACCACACGCGTGAGCGGACGCATCAGCGTGGCGGTGGTCCTGTCCGCGGCGCTTGACCCCTTCCGCCACCGGGTGGTGATAGACAAGGGCACCCATGACGGCGTGTTCGAGGGCCAGACGGTGCTCGACGCCTACGGCATCGTCGGCCAGGTGACGCGCGCCGATCCCCTGGCCTCGGAGGTGACGCTCGTCAGCGATCCCGGCCAGGCGATCCAGGTGGAGGTGAACCGCACCGGCCTGCGCACGCTCGCCCGGGGCAGCGCCGACCTCACCCAGCTCACGCTCCCCTTCATCACCAACAGCGCCGACGTGAAGGAAGGCGACCTGGTGGTGAGCTCGGGACTGGGCGGGCGCTACCCGCCAGGCTACCCGGTCGGCGTCATCAGCCACTTCGAGCGCATCCCGGCCGAGCCCTTCGCGGACGTCACGGCCCGCACAGCGGCGGACCTGAGCCACGGCCACGAGGTGCTGCTGTACTGGCCCTCGCAACAGCCGCCGCCGTCAGAACTACCGCCTAAGCCGGCGCCTGCGGCGAAGACGCCGCCCAAGCCCGGACGGAGGGGAGCGTGAGGGAGTTCTCCTCGCCCCGCGGCCTTTGGTTCATCGCCGCGAGCTACCTCGCGGCCCTGGTGCTCACGGTGTGGCCGCTGCCCGACTGGGCCGAGATGTTCCGTCCTCTCTGGGTGCCGATGGTCACCATCTACTGGTGCCTGTGGCTGCCGGAACGAGTGGGCGTGATCACCGCGTTCATGGCGGGCCTGCTGGTGGATGCGCTCTCAGGCACGCTGCTCGGCGAGCATGCGCTGGCGCTGGTGCTGGTGGCCTGGGCCGCGCTCTGGCTGCACCTGCAGGTGCGCGTTTATCCATGGTGGCAGCAGTGCGTGGTGGTGGCGGCGATCCTGGTCCTGAACGGCCTCGCGCTGTTCTGGGTGGACGGCATGCTGGGCTATACCCAGGGCGCCGGGCTGCGCTGGATGCCGGTGCTGGTGAGCGCGGTGTTCTGGCCCTGGATCCTGCAGGTGATGGCGCGCCTGCACCAGCGCTACCAGGTGGGATGACCAGCAGCCCATGCCCCGCATCCGCATACGCAACGAATGGCTGGAGCAGCACCTGTTCCGGGTGCGCGCCCTCGTGGTCGGCCTCATCGCGCTGCTGCTGTTCATGGTGGTGCTGGGCCGGCTGGTCTACCTGCAGATGGTCAACTACAGCCACTTCGTCACCCTGTCGGAAGGCAACCGCCTGCGCGCGGAACCGGTGACGCCGCCGCGCGGCCTCATCTTCGACCGCAACGGCGTGCCGCTGGCGGAGAACCGGCCCAGCTACGAGCTGGATGTGGTGACCGAGCAGGTGCCGGACCTGAAGGCCACACTGGACGCGCTCGGCAAGGTGGTGGAACTCAGGCCCGGTGACCTCAAGCGCTTCAACGTACTGCTGAAGAGCAAGCACCCGTTCCAGCCGCTGCCGCTGCGCACCGAGCTCACGGACGAGGAGATCGGCCGCTTCGCCTCCCAGCGCCAGGATTTCCCCGGCGTCGACATCAAGGCCACGCTCTCGCGCTTCTACCCCCAGGGCGAGCTCACGGCGCACGTGGTGGGCTACGTGGGCCTCGTGAGCCCCGATGAGCTGCAGCACCTCGACCCGGAGCAGTACATCAGCACCTCCGAGGTGGGCAAGATCGGCGTGGAGTACGCCTACGAGAAGCAGCTGCACGGCTCGGTGGGCATACGTCAGATGGAAGTCACCGCCGAGGGCCGGCCCGTCAACAAAGGGCCCTACACGCCGCCGGTGCCGGGCAGCGACCTCTACCTCTCCATCGACGTGAAGCTGCAGGCGGTGGCGGAACATGCTCTCGGCGACAACAATGGCGCGGTGGTGGCGATCGACCCCAACACCGGCGAGATCCTGGCGCTGGTGAGCAAGCCGGAGTACGACCCCAACCTGTTCATCGGCGGCATCGAGAACGACGAGTACGACCTGCTGCAGAAAGACCCCTCGCAGCCGCTGTTCAACCGCGCGCTGCGCGGCCAGTACCCGCCGGGCTCCACCATCAAGCCGTTCCTGGGGCTCGCCGCGCTCAACTACAACGTAGTCAACCCGTTCGCCAACCTCATGTGCCCGGGCTACTTCTATCTGCCCAGCAACCCGAACCCCTACCGCGACTGGCGCAAGGGCGGCCACGGCGAGACCAACCTCACCAAGGCCATCGCCGAATCCTGCGACGTGTACTTCTATACGGTATCTCTGAAGCTCGGCGTGGACCGCGTGCACGACTTCCTGACCGGTTTCGGCCTCGGCCAGTCGCCGGGCGTGGACCTCGGAGGCGCGCTGCCGGGACTGATCCCCTCGCCGGAGTGGAAGCGCCGCGCCACGCGCCAGCCCTGGTACCAGGGCGACACGGTCAACATCGGCATCGGCCAAGGCTACATGCTGGCGACGCCGCTGCAGCTCGCCGAGGCCACCGCCGCCCTATCCGTGCACGGCCAGCGCTTCGCGCCGCACGTCCTGCACTCGGTGGGCGACCCCCTCTCCGGCGTGATCAGCGACACCGCGCCGCAGGCGCTGCCCCCGGTGGTGGTGAACACGCCCGGCGCCTGGGACCTCATCATCAAGGCCATGACCCAGGTGGTGAGCTACGGCACCGCGGTGCGCATCAGCTATGGCGCCAAGTACCCCATCGCCGGCAAGACCGGCACCGCACAGGTGCACGCCAAGCGCCTCGGCGTGTTCGGCGAGGAGGACCAGTCAGGCGTGCCCAAGGAACTGCGTGACCATGCGCTGTTCATCGCGTTCGCGCCGGCGCAGCAGCCGCGCATCGCGGTGGCGGTGCTGGTGGAGCACGGTGGCGGCGGCGGCGCGGTGGCCGCACCGGTGGCGCGCCAGGTGATGGACGCGTATCTTCTGAACCAGGGCACCGAGGCCCCGCCCAAGCCATGAGCCGCGACCTTCCGTCATCGTCGGGATACCAGTCCACCGGGGAACTCAGCCTCGGCGAGCAGCTGCTGCGCCGGCTCAACCTCGACGGGCCGCTGCTGACGGCGATCCTCATGGTCTGCGGCGCCGGTCTCGCCATCCTCTATGGCGCCAGCGGCCAGGACATCGACGTGGTCTACCGGCAGGCCGAGCGCTTCGCGCTGTCCTTCGGCGTGATGCTGCTGGTGGCGCAGATGTCACCGCAGTTCCTGCGCATCTGGACGCCCTGGCTGTTCGCGCTGGGGCTCATCCTGCTGGCCTGGACCCTGCACTCCGGCCATATCGGCCGCGGCGCGCAGCGCTGGCTCAGCCTCGGCGTGGTGCGCTTCCAGCCATCCGAGGTCATGAAGATCGCGGTGCCGATGATGGTGGGCTGGTACCTGCACGACAAGCCGCTGCCCCCCGACTGGCGGCAGCTGCCGATACTCGGTCTGATCGTGGCGGTCCCCATGGGGCTGATCGCGGTGCAACCGGACCTCGGCACCGCGCTGCTCATCATGAGCGCCGGCGCCTTCGGCATCTTCCTGTCCGGGCTGCGCTGGCGCGTGATCCTGATCATGTTCCTGATGCTGGCGGTGGCTGCGCCCATCCTCTGGCACTTCATGCACGCCTACCAGCGCGAGCGGGTGCTGACCTTCCTGAACCCGCAGCGCGACCCGCTGGGCGCGGGCTACCACATCATCCAGTCGGAGATCGCGATCGGCTCGGGCGGCGTGTTCGGCAAGGGCTGGCTGCACGGCACCCAGTCCCAGCTCGACTTCCTACCGGAGAGCTCCACCGACTTCATCTTCGCGGTGCTGGGCGAGGAGTTCGGGTTCATGGGCGCGCTCGGGCTCATCGCCCTTTACGCGTTCATCGTCGGCCGCTCGCTGGTGATCGCCATGCGCGCCCAGGACACCTTCTCGCGGCTCACCGCCGGCAGCCTCACCATGGCGTTCTTCACCTACGTCTTCATCAACAGCGGCATGGTCTCCGGCATCGTGCCGGTGGTGGGCGTGCCGCTGCCGCTCATCAGCTACGGCGGCACCTCGACCGTGACCCTGATGGCCGGATTCGGTATCCTCATGAGCATCCACTCGCACCGCAAGCTGGTGTCATCCTGATGAAGCAGCTCCGGCTCCCGCTCCTGTCCGCCCTCCTGCTGCTCTCAGCCTGCGCCCACGGCCCCGTCACCCCCGCCGCCCCTCCCCCGGCCCCCGCCGCCGGCAGCTACCTCGCGCGCCCGGAAGTGAAAGCCTTCGTGGACCAAGTGGTGCAGAAGGATGGCTTCGACCGGGCCTGGGTGGAGCGCGCCTTCGCAGGCGTGCAGCCGCGCCAGACCATCATCGCCGCCATCACGCGCCCCGCCGAGGCCAAACCGTGGTGGCAGTACCAGTCCATCTTCGTGACGGACGCCCGCATCGACGGCGGTGCCGCGTTCTGGGACCAGCATGCCCAGACCCTGCGCAAGGCCGAGGACCTCTACGGCGTGGCTTCCGACATCGTGGTCGCCATCGTCGGCGTGGAGAGCTTCTATGGCCGCCAGCACGGCGGCTATCCGGTGATGGATTCCCTCACCAACCTGTCCTTCGACTACCCGCAGCGCAGCCCCTTCTTCCAGGGCGAGCTGGAGCAGTTCCTGGTGATGTGCCGCGAGCAGCACTTCGACCCGCTCAAACCCATGGGCTCCTACGCCGGCGCCATGGGCGCGCCCCAGTTCATGCCCGACAGCTTCCGCCGCTTCGCGGTGGACTTCGACGGTGACGGCCAGCGCGACATCTGGGACAACTGGGCGGACATCATCGGCAGCGTCTCCTACTACTTCCAGCAGCACGGCTGGCGCGAGAACGAGCTCACGGTGGTGCCCGCCGCCCTGCCCAAGGACGTGCCGGCGCCGGAGTCCTCGGTCGCCACCACCGTCGGGGCGCTGCGCAAGGCCGGCCTCATCCTGAGCGAGGGCATCCCGGACGACGCCGAGGCGGTGCTGGTGGCGCTGCAGGAGCAGGACGAGGTGCGCTACTGGGTGGGCCTGCACAACTTCCGCGTCATCACCCAGTACAACAAGAGCCCGCTCTACGCCATGGCGGTGATCCAGCTCGCGAACGCCGTGTCCGAGCGCCGCGCCATCGAGGGCCACGATGCGCCGCCGTGACATAGGAGGCTTCCTCCTCCTGCTGACGGTCTTCGCGTGCGCGCAGTTCCCGGAGCAACCGCGGGACACGCGCCCCTGGGGAGCACCCAACGCACCCGATGCCGTGCCGGCCAAGCCGAGCGGCGACTATGGCCCCGACCACCCGGTGGACGTCTCCAAGGTACCGGACGCGGTGCCGGGCGACGACACGCCCAGCCGCTACGGCAACCCATCCACCTACACCGTGCTCGGCAAGACCTACACGCTCGTGCCCGCCTGCAAGGGCTACCACGACCGCGGCATCGCCTCCTGGTACGGCATGCAGTTCCACGGCGGACGCACCTCGGATGGCGAGACCTACGACATGTACGCCATGACCGCCGCCAACAAGGTGGTACCCATCCCCTGTTATGCCCGTGTCACCAACCTCAAGAACGGCAAGAGCGTGATCGTGAAGATCAACGACCGCGGCCCGTTCGTGGAGAACCGGCTCATCGATCTCTCCTACGCCGCCGCGTCCAAGCTCGACATGCTGGGCGCCGGCACCGCCATGGTGGACGTGCAGGCCATCGGATCCGGCGACCTGCCGCCGCCCTCCGTCACCGCGCCGGCGACCCCGGCGGTGGACGTGACCGCGCTGCCGCCCGCCGTCTCCACCGCTCCGGCCCCGGCTGCCGGGGCGCCGCAGATGTACCTGCAGGTGGGTGCTTTCGGCGAGCGCGCCAATGCCGATGCCGCGGTGGCCAAGCTCGGCACCGGCGGTGTGGACCATGCCTTCATCCTCCCCGTCAGCGACGGCGCCCGCACCCTCTACAAGGTCCGCGTCGGACCCCTGGCGGACGTGGCGGCGGTGGATGCGCTGACGTCCAAGCTCGCCGGCCTGGGTTTCCCCAACGCGCAGATCGTCATCCCCTGACGGGCATCACACTGCAGGCCCCCTGGCAAACGGGTAAAATCTGTCGCCGTGCGCCGTAATCGCGGTGCAGCATATGTCACACCGCCTGCCGCGCCACCGAGGTGTCCGTTGAGATCCAAGTTCCTGCTCGCTTGCCTCCTCGCCTGCATCAGCTTCTCCGCCGCCGCGCTGCCTATCCCGGCGCCGCCGCAGTTCCCCGCCAAGAGCTACCTGCTCATGGATGCGCATAGCGGGCAGGTGATTGCCGCGTCCAATGCCGACGAACACCGCGAGCCGGCGAGCCTCACCAAGCTCATGACCTCCTACGTGGTGTTCCATGCGCTGCGCGATGGCGTGCTGCACCTCGACGACACCGCCGCCGTGAGCGAGCGCGCCTGGAAGATGGGAGGCTCACGCATGTTCGCCAAGCTCGGCAGCCAAGTCAGCATCGACGACCTCCTGCAGGGCATGATCGTGCAGTCCGGCAACGACGCCACCGTGGCGCTGGCGGAGCGCGTGGGCGGCACCGAGGACGCGTTCGTGCAGATCATGAACCAGTACGCCGAGAAGCTCGGCATGCGCGACACCCACTTCATCGACGCCTCCGGCCTCACCGACGACAAGGACCACTACAGCACCGCCCGCGACCTGGCGCTGCTCTCGCGCGCCGTCATCACCGAGTTCCCGGAGTACCTGCACTACTTCTCCCAGAAGACCTTCCTCTGGAACAAGATCAGCCAGGGCAACCGCAACGACCTGCTCTACACCGACCCTTCCGTGGACGGCCTCAAGACCGGCGACACCGACGACGCCGGCTACTGCTTGATCGCCACCGCCACCCGCGGCGACCTGCGCCTGATCTCGGTGGTGATGGGCACCAAGACCCGTCCCGAACGCGCCCGCTACGCCGAGACGCTGCTCAACTACGGCTCCAACTTCTTCGAGACCCGCAAGCTCTACGCCGCCGGCACGCCCGTCTCCACCGTGAAGGTATGGAAGGGCGCGGAGCCGGAGGTGAGCACGGGCCTCGCGCGCGACATGTACGTGACCCTGCCCAAGGGGGCCTATGGCGCCATGCAGGCTACGGTGCAGTCCAGCGCCGGGCTCGTCGCCCCGGTGGCGGACCATGCCCAGGTGGGCATGCTGAACGTGACCGTGGACGGCCGGCTGCTCACCCAGGTGCCGGTCTACACCCTCAAGGCGGTGCCGGAGGGCAATATCTTCCGCCGCCTGTGGGACAGCGTGCGCCTCTGGTTCGCCAAGAAGAAGTGACATGGCGGCACCGCTGCCCACCGTCCACCTGAACGGACGACTGCTGCCCCTGCACGAAGCGCACATCTCGCCGCTGGACCGGGGCTTCCTGTTCGGCGACGGCGTGTACGAGGTGATCCCCGCCTACGCCGGCCGCCTGTTCCACCTGCCGGCACACCTGAAGCGCCTGCAGTACAGCCTGGACGGCATCCGCCTCGAGAACCCCCACGATGATGCCCGCTGGACCACGCTGCTGGAGGAGCTGGTGGCGCGTAACGGCGGCGGCGATATCGCCGTGTACCTGCAGGTCTCCCGCGGCGCAGATGCGGGGCGCGACCACAGCTTCCCCGGTGTGATCCCCGCCACGGTGTTCGCCATGTGCTCCCCGCTGGCGCCGCTCTCCGAGGAGCTCAAGACCCGGGGTGCCCGCGCCGTCACGCTGCCTGACATCCGCTGGCAGCGCTGCGACATCAAGTGCACATCGCTGCTCGGCAACGTGCTCCTGCGCCAGCAGGCAACCGAACGCGGCTGCCACGAGGGCATCCTGCTGCGGGATGGCCATGCCACCGAGGGTACCTCCAGCGGCCTGCTCATCGTCGAGGACGGCGTGCTGGTGACGCCGCCGGACGGTCCCGAGCTCCTGCCCAGCATCACTCGCGACGTGGTGCTGATGCTGGCCGAACGGATCCACATGCCGGTGCGGCGTGGACCCATCCCGGAGGCTGCCCTGCACCGCGCAGAGGAAGTCTGGTTCGTGAGCTCCATGCGGGAGGTCTATCCGGTCACCGAGATCGACGGCAAGCCCGCCGGCGGCGGCCAGCCCGGCGTCTACTGGCAGCGCATGTACGCGCTGTTCCAGGAGCACAAGAGCGAGCGGCGCGGCTGATGGAGCAGGGATCGCCACTCAAGTTCCCCGTCACCTTCCCGGTGAAGATCATGGGCAAGGACGAGCCCGGCTTCCACGACGCCGTGGCCGAGATCCTGGCGCGCCATGTGGCGCCCCTGAGCGAGCTACCGGTGAAGAAGCAGCCCAGCAAGGAAGGCCGCTTCGTATCCCTCACTGTCACCATCGAGGCCCAGAGCCGTGAACAGCTGGACGCCCTCTACCGGGACCTCTCGGCGCACCATCTGGTGCTGATGGCCCTATGAGGCCGCCCGTCATCAGGCACCTGGGCCAAGTGGACTATGTGCCCACCTGGCGCGCCATGGAGGAGTTCACCCTCGCCCGCGGCCCGGACACACCCGACGAGATCTGGTTCCTGGAGCACCCGCCGGTGTTCACCCTGGGACTCGCCGGCAAGATGGAGCACGTGCTCACCCCCGGCGACATCCCGGTGGTGCACATCGACCGCGGCGGCCAGGTCACCTACCACGGCCCGGGGCAGCTCGTGGTCTATCCGCTGCTGGACCTGAAGCGTATGAAGCTCGGAGTGCGTGCGCTGGTGGAGGCGCTGGAGAACAGCGTGATCGACACGCTGGAAGGCTACGGCATCCAGGCCCGCGGCCGGCGCGACGCACCCGGCGTGTACGTGGATGCCCGCAAGGTCTGCTCCATCGGCATCCGCGTGCGCCGCGGCTGCAGCTACCACGGCATCGCCTTCAACATCGCGATGGATCTGGAACCGTTCCGGCGCATCAATCCCTGCGGTTACGTGGGGCTGGAGATGACCCAGGTGAGCGCGCTGGGCGGCCCTGACAGCGTGCGACGCGTCGCAGAGGACCTCGCCCCAGCCCTGCTGGAGCGCCTGAGATATAATGGCGTCCCCCTGGCCGCCCGCGCGGGCGCCTGAACCCAAGGCCTCCATGTCAGATTCCTCCGCCAAACCGAAGCCCGGCCTCGAGCCCGGCGTGAAGCTGAGCGCCCAGGAGAAGATGGCGCGCATCCCTGTGAAGATCGAGCCCACGGTCACGCCGCTGCGCAAGCCTTCCTGGATCCGCGTGCAGAGCTGGGCGACGCCCGAGGTGGCGCGCCTCAAGAAGATCCTGCGGGACAACCGCCTGCACACCGTGTGCGAGGAGGCTTCCTGCCCAAACATCGGCGAGTGCTTCGGCAAGGGCACCGCCACCTTCATGATCATGGGCGACGTCTGCACGCGCCGCTGCACCTTCTGCGACGTGGGTCACGGCCGCCCCAAGCCCCTGGATACGGAGGAGCCCGTCAACCTCGCCAACACCATCAAGGCCATGGGTCTCAAATACGTGGTGGTGACCTCCGTGGACCGGGACGACCTGCGCGACGGCGGTGCCGGCCACTTCGTGTCCTGCATCCGCGAGATCCGCGCCCGCTCCCCCGAGACCCGCATCGAGGTGCTGGTGCCTGACTTCCGCGGCCGCATGGACGTGGCACTGGCGCTCATGCACGAGGCGCCGCCCGACGTGTTCAACCACAACCTCGAGACCGTGCCGCGCCTGTACCGCGAGGTGCGCCCGGGTTCCGACTACGCCCACTCCCTGATGCTACTGAAGCGGTTCAAAGAAGCCCATCCGGGCGTGCCCAGCAAGTCCGGCATCATGCTGGGCCTGGGCGAAGAGATGGACGAGGTGTTCGAGACGATGCAGCACCTGCGCGAGCACAACGTGAACATGCTCACCGTGGGCCAGTACCTGCAGCCCAGCAAGTTCCATCACCCGGTGGTGCGCTACGTGGCGCCGGACGAGTTCAAGGAGATCGAGCGGCGCGGACTCGAGATGGGCTTCGACCACGTGGCCAGCGGCGCGCTGGTGCGCTCCTCCTACCACGCCGACAAACAGGCGGAGGAAGTGCTGCACGAGCAGGCCTCATAGACCGACCAACCTCCAGGTGTTGAAAGCGGCCTGCGGGCCGCTTTTCATTTGTACCGGTCCAGTTCCTCTGGCCTGCCTATATCCGACCAAACACCGGTGTAAGCTTCACCGCCCAGGGCTTCCATGCGCATAGCTTCCTTGAAGAGCGGCAGCAGCGGGAACTTGCCGGCGCGGCAGTCCTTGAAGAACTCCGCCTTGTACACGCCGATGCCGCTGTAGGTGAGCCTGGGTTCGCCCTCGAGCCGCAGGTGCCCCGCGGGCGAGAGGTGGAAGTCCCCCGCCGGATGGTGGTTGGGGTTTGGCACCATCACGAGGTGCGCGAGAAAATCCGGCTTGAGACGGTGCTTCAGGTTCTCGAAGGGGAAATCCGTGAAGACGTCGCCGTTCACCAGCAGGAAGGGCTCACGGCCGAGCTGCGGCAGCATGTTGAAGATGCCGCCGCCGGTCTCAAGGGGTTCAGGCCCCTCGTAGGCGTAGTGGATGTGCACGCCGTAACGGCCGCCGTCTCCCAGCGCCGCCTGGACCTTGTCCGCCAGCCAGGAGATGTTGATGTGGATATGGGTGTAGCCCGCATCCCGCAGCCGTTCCAGGTGATGCACGATGAGCGGCTTCCCCTGAACTTCCAACAGGGGCTTGGGCGTGGTGTCTGTGAGAGGGCGGAGACGTTCGCCCCTTCCGGCAGCGAGGATCATGGCTTTCATGTGCTAACCATCCCTGGTGCGCCTTCCAGCCCCGCTCGCCGCGCTGCGCTTCCTGCGCCGCGCGCGAACCAGGGCAGGCGTCCTGCCTGCCCGCTTGCCGCGATGCGGCAAGCCCATGTCGGGTCGCTCGCCGGCGCGAAGCGATGCTTCGCGCAAATGCACGGCTTGCCCTTCAAAGCTCTACCACCTCTTCCGCCTTCTTCTCCAGGTGATCCAGGAGCCGCAGCAAGGGCGTGAACTCCTTATATAGGCTTCCCGTCTGGCGAAGGTAGCCCAGGAAGCGCGGGATGTCCTTCAGGTAGTGAGGCTTGCCGTCCCGGTAGCGGATGCGGGCGAAGATGCCCACCACCTTGAGGTGGCGTTGCATGCCCATCCAGTCGCAGGCGCGCTCGAACTCAGCCTGCTCCGGCACCGGCAGGCCAGCCGCGAGAGCCTTCTCCCGGTAGCGCCGGCGCCAGCCTTGTACCCGTTCTTCCGGCCAGGACAGGAAAGCATCCTTGAACAGCGACACCACGTCGTAGGTGAGGGGCCCGTACACCGCATCCTGGAAATCGAGCACCCCTGGGTTGGGCGTGCTCAGCATGAGGTTGCGCGGCATGTAGTCCCGGTGCACGTAGACCTGCGGCTGGGCCAGCGCCGAGTCCTCCAGCAGCCTGAAGGCATCCATCAGCGTCATCTGCTCCATGGAGGTCAACTCCAGCCGCAGGTGGCGCGTCACATACCAGTCGGGGTAAAGCATGAGCTCACGGTGCAAGAGCGCCCTGTCATAAGGCGGCAACAGCCCGGGATGGCTGGCCTGCTGCCAGCGGACCAGGGCCGTGAGGGCATCGTCGAACAGGGCATCCGCGTCGGCATCCCCGGCGTTGAACACATCGAGGTAGGTCTGCCGGCCAAGGTCGTCCAGCAGCAGGAAGCCCCGCTGCAGGTCCTGTGCCAGCACCTGGGGCGCGTGCACGCCGGCGTCCCTGAACAGGGCCGCGATGCGTACGAACGGCCGGCAATCCTCCTGGGGCGGCGGCGCGTCCATCACGATGTATGAACGGCCGCCGGTGGACGTGCGAAAATAGCGCCGGAAGCTGGCGTCCGCCGAGGCCGGTTCCAGGACCGGGTCCGGCACCCCCAGGGCGGCGGCGACCCAGGCCGTGAGTTGTTGCTGGCGATCCGGCTGCAAACCCCTACTCCACTGGTTTGAGGGCACCGTCAAAGTGTGCGATTGTACGCCGCGTCACGGCACGGTATCAGGAGCCCGCGGGTGAAGGCAGCTCGAGCGCCCCTCTTCTTCGCCGCGCTGCTCATGGCCGCCTCCGCTTCCGCCGACCCCGTGCCGGCGGCGAGCGCCACTCCGGCGCCCCCCGCGGCCACGACCCTGGCACCGCCCTCATCCACCTCCGCCGCGGTGCTCATGGCCCGCGCCTTCCGCCCCAAGCCCCAGAGCTGCGAGAGCCAGTCCCCCGGCATGGATCCAGTGCTGATGCCCGCGCTCCGGGACCAGCCCAACTGCATGCTCTCGCCGTTCGCCCGGGACAAGTGGGGGCGTTGCCCCGCGTTCCCGCCGGCGCCGGTGCTGCAGCTCGACCATGCGCTGCCGCCGAACCAGCAGCCTTCTTTCATCGTCGGCGACCAGATCGAGGCCGCCGAGAACGGCGCTTCGCTCATCAGCGGCAACGTGCAGCTGGACCAGGGCGACCGGCGGGTGACGTCCCAGAAGATGACCTATGACAGCGATACCGGCATCGCGCTGGTGAACGAGGGCGTGGGCTACGCCAGCCCGCGCATGATGCTCACCAGTCCCTCGGGCGTGTACGACACCGGCAAGGGCAACGGCAGCTTCAAGGACGCGGACTTCCTGATGCCGCAACGCAACGGCCACGGTACCGCCGCGCTGTTCAATTCCATCGATGACGCGCACAGCCAGCTGGTAGGCGCGACCTACACCACCTGCCCGGCCGGCAACGTCGACTGGATGCTGAGCGCGCCGGGCATGAACTTCGACACCAGCACCAATACTGGCGAAGCCTACGACGTCACCATCCGCTTCCTGGGCATGCCGATCTTCTGGACGCCGTACCTGAACTTCCCGCTCACCGACGACCGCAAGTCGGGGTTCCTCGGCGGCAACTTCAGCTTCGACGTCATCAACGGCGTGGAGCTGAACGCGCCGTACTACCTGAACCTGGCGGACAACTACGACGTGACACTGTTCCCCCGCATCATCACCAAGCGCGGCTTGGACATGGGCGCCGAAGCGCGCTGGCTCACCCAGTACAACCGGGGCATGATCTACGGCGACTACCTTCCCCACGACCAGGTGGCGGACCGCGAGCGCAGCCAGCTGGCGTTCAAGAACGACACCGACATCGACGAGTTCAACAACGTCAACGCCCTCTACAACTGGGTGTCCGACTACAAGTACTTCCACGAGCTCGGCAGCCAGCTCTCCACCAACTCCACCGTGACCCTTCCGCGGCACCTGCGCTACACCTACGACGACGAAGCGGACTGGCTGTTCATGAGCCAGTTCGAGGACTTCCAGGTGCTCAATCCGCACCTGCCGCCCGAGCGCTACACCTACCGGCGCCTGCCGCAGGTGGTGTTCGACTGGGGCAACAACCAGGACATCAGCGGCCCGCAGTACCGCCTGTACGGCGAGGCGGTGCGCTTCCAGCGCGATCAACGCATCGGCACCTGGCGCACTGACCTCAAGCCCTCCATGAGTCTGCCCATCAGCGGTGCCGCCGCTTATTTCACGCCCACCTTGGCCTGGCGCGTCACGGACTACGACCTCACCAGCGACACTTTCACGCCGTTCCACCAGCCGACCATCACGGTCGGCGACCGGCACTTGTCGCGCTCGCTGCCGATCTTCGACATCGACACCGGCCTGTTCTTCGACCGGGAGGGCGAGAGCTACACCCAGACCCTGGAGCCGCGCCTCTATTACCTGCGCGTGCCGTACCGGGACCAGAGCCAGATCCCGGTGTTCGACGCGCTGCAGCCGGAGTTCAGCTACCTGCAGCTGTTCAGCGACAACCGCTTCTACGGCGCCGACCGCCAAGGCGACGCGAACCAGGTGAGCTACGCACTCACCACCCGCTTCCTGGATTCGCTCACCGGCGCGCAGGTGCTCCAGGCGGACGTGGGCCAGATCCGCTATTTCAGCGACCGGCGCGTTCAGCTGGGTCCCGGCACCCCGCCCGCCACCGCCCTGTTCTCGGACGTGGTGGGCGACGTACTCTACGACTTCAACGAGATGTGGAGCGCGAGCTACAACCAGCTGTGGAACCCGGCCACTCGCCAGACCGACCTCGCGGCGGTACTGCTGCAGTACCACCCCGGCTACCACCAGGTGATCAACATCGGCTACCAGTTCCGCCGCCCCAACCTCAAGCAGACCGACTTCTCATTCGCCTGGCCGCTGGCCGGCGCCTGGAGCTGGGTGGGACGCTGGACCTATGACGTGGTCAACCACGTCAACCTGGAGGAGTTGTGGGGCTTCGAGTACGACAACTGCTGCTGGAACTTCCAGGTCGTGCACCGGCACTTCCTGATGCCGAACCAGTCCTATGACAACGTGTTCTTCTTCCAGCTCCAGCTCAAGGGCCTCGGCACTGCCGGCCGGCATCTCGATGCGCTGCTGCGGCGTGGTATCCTAGGGTACTCGGACAACGACTTCGATCAACCGCTCCAGCCGGAAGAGCTGCCAGGCACTCAATGAACCCCACGACGCACCGCCGCGCGCCGCGCGCCACGATTTCCCTGTCCGCCATCCTCATGCTCGCGCTGGCGGGCTGTGCCAGCGAGCCGCCGCCTCCGCCTGCCGCCGTGTCTGTCCCTGTGCACGACGCCCCCGCGGTGCCGAGCGCGCAAGCCCCGGGCACGCTGCTGGACGGCGTGGCCGCGGTGGTGAACGAGGACGTGATCCTGAAGAGCGAGCTGGACGTACAGGTGGCCCAGGCCGAGAAGCAGATCCTGGCTCACAATACCCCGCTGCCGGCGCACGATGTGCTGCAGAAGCAGGTGCTGGACCAGATGGTCGTCACCCGCATCGAGCTGCAGCAGGCGGCCACACGCGGCGTCACCGTGAGTGATGACTCGGTGAACCAGGCCTTGAGCCGCATCGCGGCCCGCGCCGGCGTCACCCTCGACAAGCTGCCGGACGAGCTCAGCAAGCAAGGCCTGCAGTACGACCAGTTCCGCAAGGACCTGCGCGACCAGATCGTGATCCAGAACCTCGAGCAGCAGATTCTGAGCGACCAGCTGCGCATCACCCAGCAGGACATCGACGACCAAATGCGCCTGGACCAGGGCAGCGGCGACACCGAGACCCAGTATCACGTGGCGCAGATCCTGGTGGCGACGCCGTTCAACCCCACCTCCGACGACGTGGCCGCGGCCCGCAAGAAGATCGACGTGGTGTACCAGAAGCTCAAGAGCGGCACCGACTTCGCGGCCGCCGCGGTCGCCTACTCCGAGGGCCAGAAGGCGCTCGATGGCGGCGACATCGGCTGGCGCAAGGCCTCGGAACTGCCCACCCTGTTCGCACCCCTGGTCAAGCAGATGAAACCCGGCGACTTCTCCGAGCCGGTGCAGAGCGCGAGCGGCTTCCACATCGTGAAGCTGCTCGAGGTGAAGAGCTCGGACCAGAAGGTGATGGTGACCCAGACCCATGCCCGCCACATCCTGGTGCGCACCAGCGCGATCCTGAACGAGGAGCAAGCCAAGGCGAAGATCGAGAACCTCTACCAGCAGCTCAAGGCCGGCGCCGACTTCGCCAAGCTCGCCGCCGCCAACTCCGACGACCCGGGCTCGGGCAAGCAGGGCGGCGACCTGGGTTGGCTGGATCCGGGCGCGACCGTGCCGCCGTTCCAGGCCGCCATGGACAAGCTGCAGCCCGGCGAGCTCAGCCCTCCGTTCCAGTCGCAGTTCGGCTGGCACGTGGTGGAGGTGCTGGGCCGGCGCGAGGCGGACCAGACCGACGCGAGCCGCCGTAACCGCGCCTACGAGGCGATCTTCGCGCGCAAGTCCGAGGAAGTGATCCAGCAGTGGCTGAGCGAGATCAAGGACACCGCCTTCATCGAGTACCACCTGGGCCAGTGAGGCTCCATGGACAGCGCCCTCCCCCGCATCGCACTCACCAGCGGTGAACCCGCGGGGATCGGGCCAGACATCTGCATCCGCTCCGCGCAGCAGGCTCATGCTGCGGACATCACCGTGCTCGGCGACCCGGACCTCATGAAGGCCCGCGCCGCGGCCTTAGGGCTTCCCCTCGACATCGAGATCGCCGCCCCGCGCGCGCCCTCGCCCCAGCAGGCGGGCCGCATGCGCGTGCTGCCGGTGAAGCTGCGTGCCCGTTGCACCGCCGGCAAGCCCGACCCCATCAATGCTCCCTACGTCATCGAGATGCTGGAGCGCGGCACCGATGCCTGCCTGCAGGGCGGTTTCGACGCGCTGGTCACGGCACCGGTGCAGAAGAGCACGATCAACGATGCCGGCATCCCCTTCACCGGGCACACCGAGTTCCTGGCGGCGCGCTGCCATGCGCCGCACGTGGTGATGGTGCTGGCTGCCGGCGCCCTGCGTGTCGCGCTCTCCACCACCCACCTGCCGCTGCGGAAAGTGCCCGATGCCATCACCCGCGAGGGCCTCACTGCGACCCTCGCCACCCTGCGCGCAGGCCTCAAGGCCCGCTTCGGCCTGGACGAACCGCACGTGCTGGTGCTGGGGCTGAACCCCCACGCCGGCGAGGGCGGCCACCTCGGCCGCGAGGAACTGGAAGTGATCCAACCCGTCTGCGAGGCGCTCAGGACACAGGGCATGCGCATCACCGGACCGGTCTCGGCCGACACCGCGTTCAACCCGGCACGGATGGGCGGCATCGACGTGGTGCTGGCCATGTACCACGACCAGGGCCTGCCGGTGCTGAAATATGCCGGCTTCGGCCACGCGGTGAACATCACCCTCGGGCTGCCCATCGTGCGCACCTCCGTGGACCATGGCACCGCCCTGGAGCTCGCCGGAACCGGCCTCGCCGAGCACGCGAGCCTGGAGGCGGCGCTGGAGACCGCCGCCGCCATGGTGCGGCACGGCTGATGCACCATATCCCGCGCAAGCGCTTCGGCCAGCACTTCCTCCACGACCCACGCATCATCGGGAAGATCCTCGCCGCCATCGCGCCCCAACCCGGCGAGCCGCTGGTGGAGATCGGGCCCGGCCTCGGCGCCATCACCCTGCCGCTGCTGGAGCGGACCGGTGCGCTCACCGCCGTGGAACTGGACCGGGATGTGATCCCGCACCTCGAGGCCGCGGCCCGCAGCAAAGGCAAGCTCACCATCGTGCAGGGAGACGCGCTGGAAGTGGACCTGGCCACGCTGGCGCCGGCCGGCGCGAAGCTGCGCCTCGTGGGCAACCTGCCCTACAACGTCTCCACCCCGCTGCTGTTCCGCTTCCTGGAACAGGCGGATTGCGTGAAGGACATGCACTTCATGCTGCAGAAGGAAGTGGTGCAGCGCATGGCGGCGAAACCCGGCGGCAAGGAGTATGGCCGCCTCACGGTGATGCTGGCGGCGCGCTGCAGGGTAGAGCCCTTGTTCAGCATCGGCCCGGGCGCGTTCCGTCCGCCACCCAAGGTGGACTCCGCCTTCGTCCGGCTCGTGCCCTATGCCGAGCCGCCCTTCCCGCTCCCGGATCCGGCGCGCTTCGCCAGGCTCGTGACCCAGGCCTTCAGCCACAGGCGCAAGACCCTGAAGAACGCGCTCGCGGGGCTGCTGGACGAGGCGGCGATCAGTTCCGCCGGCATCGACGCAAAGGCGCGCCCGGAGACCCTGTCAGCGGCAGATTACGCGCGCCTTAGCAGGCTCTAAAGCGCTCTATACTTGGTGCAGGCCAGCCGGGGAGCAAGCCGATGGATGCCTACAACCAGGTCCTGATCGCCGTGGATCTGAGCGAAGACAGCGCCAGGGTGGTGCAGCGCGGCATGGAGATCGCCCGCCGCTGTGGGGCAAAGGCCAGCCTCCTGCATGTGGTGGAGTTCATCCCCGTGGACCCCGCCGGCGAGGCGCTCTTGCCGCCCCCCGTTGACCTTGAAGGCGAGATGATAGGCGGTGCGCGCCGCCGCCTGGACGAACTCTGCACCAGACTCGGGCTCGCGGACCTGCCGCGCCGCCTCGAGGTGGGCATCATCAAGCTCGAGATCCTGAAGGCCGCGACCGAACTCGAGGCGGACCTCATCGTGCTCGGCAGCCACGAACGCCACGGCCTCGCGCTGCTCCTGGGCTCCACCGAAAAAGCCATCATGCACAAGGCCCCGTGTGATGTTTTGACTGTGCGCCTGCGGTGAATGAGCCGGTACATTCACGTAAAATAAGCGCATGACAGCCGTCCCCCTCCCGAACGACATCCGCGTGGACGTGGAGACCGCCTACGTGGCCGCCCAATCGGACCCGGAGCAGAACCGCTTCGTGTTCTCCTACACCATCACCATCCGCAACCAGGGCTCGGTGCCCGCCAAGCTGCTGACCCGCCACTGGGTGATCACCGACTCCAACGGCAAGGTGCAGGAAGTGCACGGCGAAGGCGTGGTGGGCGAGCAGCCCCATATCAAGCCCGGCGAGGGCTACCGCTACTCCAGCGGCGCGGCCCTGGAGACGCCGGTCGGTTCCATGCAGGGTGCCTACCAGATGATCAACGACCAGGGCGAGACCTTCGACGCGCCCATCGCTCCCTTCCGGCTGGCGGTGCCGGGCATGCTGCACTGATGGCGACCTTCGCCATCGGTGACATCCAGGGTTGCCACGACGAGCTCCAGCGGCTGCTGGAGCGCATCAACTTCGATCCCGCCGAGGACCAGCTGTGGTTCACCGGCGACCTGGTCAACCGCGGTCCCCAGTCCCTCGAGACCCTGCGCTTCGTGAAGAGCCTGGGCCGCCACGCGGTCACCGTGCTGGGCAACCATGACCTGCACCTCCTGGCGGTGGCCGCCGGCACCGCGCCCAAACGCAAGAGCGACACCCTGGATGCGGTGCTGGCCGCGCCTGACCGGGAGGAACTCCTGGACTGGCTGCGCCACAGGCCGCTGCTGCATCACGATCCTGAACTGGGCTACACGCTGCTCCATGCCGGCCTCCCGCCACAGTGGGACCTGGCCCAGGCCCAGGCCTGCGCACGGGAATTGGAGATGGTGCTGCAAGGGCCCGGCTGCCTGGAGTTCTTACGCCACATGTACGGCGACCGGCCGGACCGCTGGTCCGCGGAGCTGGCTGGCATGGACCGGCTGCGCTTCATCGTCAACTGCTTCACGCGCCTGCGCTTCATCGGACCCGAGGGGGAGTTGGAGCTCAAGACCAAGGGCGCCCCCGGGACCCATCCCCATGGGTTCCAGGCCTGGTACGAGGCGCCAGGCCGCGCGAGCTCCGGCCTGCACCTCCTGTTCGGCCATTGGTCAACCGTGGGCGAGGTCCAGGATGCCCACAACGCCCTCGGCCTCGACACGGGCTGCGTCTGGGGTGGCCAGCTCACCGCCCTCAGGCTGGACGGTGACGGCAGCGGCGGCTGGTACTGCGTGGACTGCCAGAAAGCTCAGGAACCGGGGTCCGACTGATATCATTGGCGGTCTATGACCACCAATAAGACCCTCGATAGCCTCCGATTGGACGGCAAATGGGCCCTGGTGTGCGGTGCCAGCAAGGGGATAGGCGCCGCCGCGGCGCGGGCCCTGGCCGAGCTCGGCGCCGATGTGACCCTGGTAGCGCGCACCGAGGAGAGCCTCAAGGAGAGCTTCCAGCAGCTCCCGGCCACCGGCACCCAGCGCCATGGCTATTTCACCGCCGACTTCGACGACCCCGCCGGCCTCAAGGCCGCCCTCGAGGCCTGGCTCAAGCGCACCCCCAAGGTGCACATCCTGGTCAACAACACCGGTGGACCGCCGGGCGGCCCGATCCAGTCCGCCAAGCCCGAGGAATTCCTGGCCGCGTTCAACCGCCACCTCATCGGCGGACAGACCCTGGTGCAGGCGCTGCTGCCGGCCATGCGCGCCGCCGGGTACGGCCGCATCATCAATGTCATCTCCACCTCCGTGAAGGAGCCCATCAAGGGGCTGGGTGTCTCCAACACCGTACGCGGCGCGGTGGCGAGCTGGGCCAAGACCCTGGCCGGCGAGCTCGGCAAGGACGGCATCACGGTCAACAACGTGCTGCCGGGGTTCACCCGCACAGGCCGCATGCAGAGCCTGTTCCAGTCCCGCGCCGAGAAGGAGCAGCGCAGCGTGGCGGAGGTCGAAGCGGAGGCCCGCGCGCTCATCCCGCTGGGGCGCATCGCCGACCCCGAGGAAGTGGCCGCCGCCATCGCCTTCCTGGCCTCTCCCGCCGCGTCCTATATAACGGGCGTTAGCCTGCCGGTGGACGGCGGGCGCATCCAGAGCCTCTAGCATGGTGGAGCTCAAGAACTACATCGGCGGCAGACTGCAGCCGGCCCACTCCGGCGGCTGGCTCGACTGCCATGAGCCCGCCACGGCGAAGGTATACGCGCACATCCCCGACTCAGACGCGAAGGATGTGGATGCTGCAGTGGCCGCCGCAGCTGCCGCTTTCCCCGCCTGGTCCGGCATGCCCGCCGCCGAGCGCAGCCGCTGGCTCCTGAAGCTCGCAGAGCTGATCGAAAGAGACCTGGAGAAACTGGCGCGCGCCGAGAGCGTGGACAACGGCAAGCCGGTGGACCTGGCCCGCAGCCTGGACATCCCCCGCGCCGTCTCCAACCTGCGCTTCTTCGCCGCCGCCGCCAGTCAGTTCGGCAGCGAGTCCCATGCCATGGAGGAAGGCGCCATCAACTACACCTTGCGCTCACCGCTCGGCGTGGTGGGCTGCATCTCCCCCTGGAACCTGCCGCTGTACCTGTTCACCTGGAAGATCGCGCCGGCGCTGGCCGCCGGCAACTGCGTGGTGGGCAAGCCTTCCGAGGTGACGCCCATGACGGCGTACCTGTTCAGCGAACTCTGCGCCGAGGCGGGCCTGCCGCCGGGCGTGCTCAACGTGGTGCATGGCCTGGGCACCAAGGCCGGCAGCGCCATCGTGGACCACCCGGGCGTGAAGGCCGTGTCCTTCACCGGCGGCACCAAGACCGGAGCCGACATCGCAGCCCGTGCGGCCCCCAAGTTCAAGAAGCTGTCGCTGGAGCTCGGCGGCAAGAACCCGGTGCTGGTGTTCGCCGACTGCGACTTCGAGCTGGCGCTCAGGGAATCCCTGCGGGCCGCCTTCGCCAACCAGGGCGAGATCTGCTTCTGCGGCTCGCGCATCTACATCGAGCGCAGCCTGTATCCCAAGTTCCGCGACGCCTTCGTGGAGCGTGCAAAAGCCTTGCGCCAGGGTGACCCCCTGGAAGCGGGCGTGCAACAGGGCGCGCTGGTCTCGGAGGCTCATCTGCAGAAAGTGCTGGGCTACGTCGAGCTCGCGAAGCAGGAAGGCGGCAAGGTCCTCTGCGGCGGCAAGCGCGCCGAGTTCTCCGGCCGCTGCGTCGGGGGCTGGTTCCTGGAACCCACGGTCATCGAGGGCTTGGGACCCGGTTGCCGTGTGAACCAGGAGGAGATCTTCGGCCCCGTGGTCACCCTCTCGCCCTTCGACACCGAGGCGGAGGCGCTCACGCTCGCCAATGGCACGCCTTACGGCCTCACCGCCACGCTGCTGAGTTCCGACGTGGGCCGCTGCCATCGGCTGGCGTCGAAGCTCGAAGCCGGCCTCATCTGGATCAACTGCTGGATGCTGAGGGACTTGCGGGTTCCCATGGGTGGCGTGAAGCAGTCCGGCGTCGGCCGCGAGGGCGGTTTCGAGGCCATGCGCTTCTTCACCGAACCGCGCAACGTCACGGTCAAGTACTGAGGAGCGGGGATGAGCGAGAAGATCCATTCCTCAAAGGCGCCGGAACCGGTGGGTCTCTATCCCCATGCGCGGCGCGTGGGCGATCTCTTGTTCCTCTCCGGCGTCGGCCCGCGCAAGCGCGGCAGCAAGGATATCCCGGGCGTGACCCTGGATGCGCAGGGCAAGGTGGTCGCCTATGACATCGAGGTACAGTGCCGCTCGGTGTTCGACAACGTGCGCTGGATCCTGGAGGACGCGGGGTCCGGCTGGGATAGGCTGGTGGACGTGACGGTGTTCCTGACGGACATGCAGCGGGACTTCCAGGCCTACAACAGGCTCTACGCTGAGTACTTCAAGGACAACCAGCCCTGCCGCACCACCGTCCAGGTGACGGCGCTGCCCACGCCCATCGCCATCGAACTCAAGTGCATCGCGACAGTCGTCCGCTGATGTCATACATATGACCACCACACATACAAACCCAGACCACAAAGGCACGGAATTCTTCGCATCCCTTGAAGGGATGCGTGGCATCGCCGCCATCGGCGTGGTGCTTTATCACGTCTTCTGGGGATGGCATCTCCGCTACAACAGCCTAATCCACCACGGTGCGCTGTTCGTGGATTTCTTCTTCATCATTTCCGGATTTGTCATTTGCCACATCTATGCTACCCGGCTCCGGGACTCCGGCGACCTAGGTAAATTCTTACTGCTTCGCACCATGCGGCTCTATCCGTTGCACCTGTTTACGCTGGTCGTGATAGCCGTGATCCTCGTCATGACCCAGTGGCTCGGATCCCAATGGCAGGTATTCTCCTACATCGACAATGACTCGCGGCTGCAAGGAACCCTGCAAGATTTCCTGCTCAACCTGACATTGTTGCATGGGATACTCCAGCACGATGATTTCACATTCAATCGTCCAAGTTGGAGCATCAGTACGGAGTACTACACGTATTTCCTGTTTGCCTTGACAGCACTTGTGACAGCCGCCAGGCGATATTTGATGATAACTATCGCTCTGGCCATCGTCGGTATTGCCGGTATGCACCTTTGGCAGCGCGGCGGTTTGATAGTGGTGAATAACGACGACGCATGGCTAGTCAGCCCAGGCATGTTGAGGTGTGTCACTGGGTTCTTCATCGGTGTGCTGCTTCAATTCATCTGGCAAGTCATACATATCCGGGCCAGAGAAGCCATGGACAACTGGCGGTCCCACCTTGTTGAAGCAGCGAGCATCGCCTTTGTCATTTTTTCGATGTGCCGCTTCAACAAAGATAGGATGCAGTTCATAACCTTATTGTCTTTTGCAGTTCTGGTGCTGGTTTTTTCACTAAGCCGCGGATGGGCCACCAAAATCCTCGAAAGTGGCGTATTCCATAAACTCGGGCAGTGGTCGTATTCAATCTATTTGACCCATTTCGTCATTCTGATCATATTCGCGGGCATCCTCAAAATGACTTTCCACAAACCAAACCTTCATCATGTGATGTCTGCTTGGAAGATGGATATCGTAACGGTGATTTTCGTGGGTACGGTTTTATTGGTCTCCAGCTTAACTTATAGGTTCATTGAGATTCCGCCTCGTGCATGGGCAAAATCCCGCATCATGCGCAAACGTGCGGCGGCAGCCCAATCCAGCATCATCGCATAGGCTCAACTGGAGTCTCTTTATGTGGGATCTGAGTCCAATCAACTTCAAGCGCTGGGTCGAGGAGAACCGCGACCTCCTGAAACCTCCGGTGGGCAACAAGCGCATCTACACCGACAGCGGTTTCGTGGTGCAGGTGGTGGGCGGCCCCAACTCCCGCAAGGACTTCCATGACGACCCGGGCGAGGAATTCTTCTACCAGATCGAAGGCGACATGCTGCTGAAGACCATGCAGGACGGCAAGCCGAAGGATATCCCCATCCGCGAGGGCGAGATCCTGCTGATACCGCCCCACCTCCTGCATTCGCCCCAGCGTTTCGCGGACACCGTGGGCCTCGTTATCGAGCGGCCGCGCAACCCGGGTGAGCAGGACGGCCTACTGTGGTTCTGCGAGAACTGCCACGCCGAGCTCTACCGGGAGTACTTCGAGCTCACCAACATCGAGACCCAGTTCCCGCCGGTGTTCGACCGCTACTTCGGCAGCCTCGAGAAGCGGACCTGCAAGCACTGCGGCACGGTCATGGAAGCACCCCAGAAGAAGAAATAGAACGTGCTTAAGATCGACATCCACACCCATATCCTTCCCAAGGAATGGCCTAGCCTGAAGGAGCGCTACGGCTACGGTGGCTTCATCCATTTGGAGCACCACGGCCCCGGCTGCGCCCGCATGCTGAAGGACGACGGCACCTTCTTCCGGGAGATCCAGGCCAACTGCTGGGATGGTCCCACGCGGCTCAAGGAATGCGACGCCCACGGCGTGCAGGTGCAGGTACTGTCCACGGTGCCGGTGATGTTCAGCTACTGGGCCAAGGACCGGGACGGCGCCGACCTCGCGCGCCTGCTCAACGACCATCTCGCCTCCGTGGTGGCGGGCGATCCGAAGCGCTTCATCGGCCTCGGTACCCTGCCCCTGCAAGCGCCGGACCTCGCCGTGAAGGAGCTGGAGCGCTGCGTGAAGGAGCTTAGGTTAGCCGGCGTGCAGGTCGGCTCCAACGTGAACGGCCGGAACCTGGATGATCCCTCCCTGTTTCCCGTGTTCCAGGCGGCCAGCGACCTCGGCGCCGCTGTGTTCGTGCATCCCTGGGAGATGCTGGGCAAGGAACGCATGGACAAGTACTGGGCGCCCTGGCTGGTGGGCATGCCCGCCGAGACCTGCCTCGCCATCACCAGCATGATCTTCGGCGGCGTCCTGGAGAGGCTGCCCAAGCTGCGCGTGGCCTTCGCCCATGGCGGCGGCAGCTTCCCTGCCACCGTCGGGCGCATCTCCCACGGTTTCCACGCCCGTCCCGACCTCTGCGCCGTGGACAACAAGGTGGACCCGCTGGCCTACCTCAAGCGCATCTACGTGGATTCGCTGGTGCACCATCCGGCCATGCTGCGCTACATGCTGGAGCTCATGGGTCCGGAGCGCATCGCGCTAGGCAGCGACTATCCCTTCCCGCTGGGGGAGGATCGCCCGGGCGAGATCATCGATTCGCTGCGTCTGGAAGAGACCGCCAAGGCGCGTCTCCTGCACGGAACTGCGCTGGAGTGGCTGGCGCTACCCAAGACGAGGTTCGCCTGATGCTGCTCTCCCTCGAGATCGCCGGACGCAAGTATGTGGCGGATATGGCGCGCGGCATCTCCCTCGCCATCCCCCTGGTCTTCGGCGCTCTCCAGCCCGCCTTCTTCGGCGCGCCTCCGGCCGAGGAGCAGGTCCTGGAGAGCGGCGAGTGGGTCGGTGACACCCGGCGCGGCGGGAGCTGCAACGTGAAGAGCTACCGCATCGTGCCTCACTGCAACGGCACCCATACCGAGTCCATCGCCCACCTGGTGGACGATGGCCCGCAGGTGCATGAGGCCGTGCGGCCCGGGCTCCTGCCCGCCACCCTGGTGAGCGTGGCGCCCCGCGACAAAGTGATCGACGACAAGCTGATGCAGGCGGCGCTCGGGCGCTATCCGGAAGCCGCCTTCCGCAAGGCCCTGATCCTGCGCACCCTGCCCAACGGCGAGGACAAGCTCACGCGCCGCTACGAAGGCCCGCTGCCGGCGCCTTACCTCACGGTGCAGGCCATGGCGATGCTGGTGCAGGCAGGGGTCGAGCACCTGTTGGTGGATTTCCCCTCGCTGGACCCGGCGCAGGACGAAGGCCGCATGGCCGCGCACCGGGTGTTCTGGGGCATGCCTGCCACGGGCCACCGGCTGGCCGATGCGCGCCGCCCCGGCGGCACCGTGACCGAACTCATCTATGTGCCGGAGGCGGTGGCGGACGGCTACTACCTTCTGGACCTGCAGATACCCGCCTTCATGACCGACGCGGCCCCCAGCCGGCCCGTCATCTACCCCGTGGGATGAGCATGCGATTCCGACCCGACCCGACCCAGGCCGCCGAGCTGGACCGCGCCGACACGCTGGCCTCCTATCGCGAGCGCTTCCACATCCCGCAGCACGAGGGCAAGGACGAGATCTATCTCTGCGGCAACTCCCTGGGGCTGCAGCCCCGCAACACCGAGCGCTACGTGCAGGAGGAGCTGGAAGACTGGCAGCGCCTGGGCGTGAAAGGCCACTTCGGCGGCCGCCGCCCCTGGATGCCCTACCACGAGATCTTCACGGAGCGCACCGCGCGCCTGGTCGGCGCCAAGCCCGTGGAAGTGGTCAACATGAACTCCTTGACCGTGAACCTGCACCTCATGATGACGAGCTTCTACCGCCCCACCCAGGCGCGGCACAAACTCCTCATCGAGCGCGGCGCCTTCCCCTCGGACCGCTATGCGGTGGAAGCCCAGGTGCGGCTGCACGGTTTCGACCCGGACGAGAGCCTGATCGAGCTCGCCTCCCGCAGCGGCGAGCCTTACATCCCGGTGGAGGAGATCGAGGCGTTGCTGGAGGCCGAGGGCGGGAAGATCGCCCTGGTCATGCTGCCGGGCGTGCAGTACTACAGCGGCCAGGCCTTCGACCTGACGCGCATCAGCGCCGCTGCCCACAAGGCTGGTTGCAAGGTTGGCTTCGACCTCGCCCACGCCGTCGGCAACGTGCCGCTCGCGCTCCACGACTCAGGCCCCGACTTCGCCGTGTGGTGCAACTACAAGTACATGAACTCCGGTCCCGGAGCCGTGGCCGGCTGTTTCGTGCACGAGCGCCACTCCAGGGCCTTCGACCTGCCACGCCTCGCGGGCTGGTGGGGCCACGACAAGTCCTCCCGCTTCCGCATGGGCCCGGAGTTCGTGCCCATGGCCGGCGCCGAGGGCTGGCAACTCAGCAACCCGCCGGTGCTGGGCCTGGCGCCCCTGCATGCCTCGCTGGATATCTTCGATGAGGCCGGCATGCCGGCACTGCGGGAGAAGTCCCTCAAGCTCACCGGTTACCTGGAGTTCCTGCTCAAGGAGAAGCTCGCGGAACACATCGACGTGCTTACCACCGCCGATCCGGCCCAGCGCGGCTGCCAGCTGTCGCTGCGCCTGCACAAAGGCCGCGACGCGGCGCGCCGCGTGTTCGAGGAACTGGAGGAAGCAGGCGTCACCGGCGACTGGCGCGAGCCGGACGTGATCCGGGTGGCACCGGTACCGCTCTACAACAGCTTCGACGATGTATACCGCTTCGTAGAGATCCTCGGCCGGCTGGTGCAAGCCTGATGGCCGCCCGCGCCCCCATCACGCTCATCGGCGCCGGCCTCGCCGGCAGCCTGCTGGCGGTGTTCCTGGCCCGCCGCGGCCATGCAGTCACGGTATACGAGCGCCTGCCGGACATGCGCCGGCATGCGATCCCGGCGGGCCGCTCCATCAACCTCGCCCTCGCCCACCGCGGCATCCGCCCGCTGGAAGCGGTCGGCCTCATGCCCGAGGTGCAGAAGCTCCTCATCCCCATGCGCGGCCGCATGCTGCATGACAAGGCCGGCGCCACCAGTCTCACGCCCTATGGCCGCACGCCTACCGAGGTGATCCACTCGGTCTCCCGTCCCGGCCTCAACATGCTGCTCATGGACGCCGCCGAGAAGGCCGGCGCCCGTTTCCACTTCGGCCGCCGGGTCGAGGACGTGGACTTCGACACGGGCCGCGTGACCCTGGTGGACGGGACCGGCGGCAAGCATGCCGTCGAGGCCGCTACGCTCATCGCCACCGACGGCGGGGGCTCCGCGGTTCGCCAGGCCATGATCCGCCGGCGTGACGTGAAGGTGGTGGAGGATGTCCTGCCTCATGCCTACAAGGAGCTCACCATCCCGGCGGCGGCGGACGGCAGCCACCGCATGGAGAAGCACGCCCTGCACATCTGGCCGCGCGGAGGCTACATGCTCATCGCGCTGCCGAACCTGGACGGGAGCTTCACGGTCACCCTATTCCTGGCACGGGACGGCGAACCCAGTTTCGCCCAGCTCGAGAAGCCGGGCGAACTCAAGCGCTTCTTCGCCGAGGAGTTCCCGGACGCCCTGGCCCTGATCCCGGACCTTGAGCAGGACTTCCGCAGCCACCCGACGGGACTCATGGGCACCGTGCACACGGAGCACTGGCACGTGGGTGGTCGTGCGTTGCTGCTGGGTGACGCCGCCCATGCCATCGTGCCGTTCCACGGCCAGGGCATGAACTGCGCCTTCGAGGACTGCCTGGTGCTGGACGAGTGCCTGTCCCGCCACGGCGGGGACTGGGGCGAAGTCTTCAGTGAGTTCGAGGCCCTGCGCCGCCCCAACGCCGAGGCCATAGCCGCCATGGCGCTGGAGAACTACGTGGAGATGCGCGACGCGGTGCGTGACCCCAAGTTCATGCTGCAGAAGAAGCTCGGTTTCCTGCTGGAGGAGCGCAACCCCGGCATGTTCGTGCCGCGCTACTCCATGGTCATGTTCCATCACCTGCCTTACGCCGACGCCCGCGCCCGCGGCGCCATCCAGCAGCGCATCCTCGACACGCTCACCGAAAGCGTCACCGATGTCGGGCAGGTGGATCTTGCCCGCGCCGACAGCCTGGTGCGGGCCGAGCTCGGCGGGCTGGAGCGGGTGAAGTGAACGCCGGAGAACTGCTCGCGAGCTTGTCCCGCGGCCCGGACACCTTCCTGCAAGACCTGGATTTCGTCAACCGCCGCGGCCTCCTGGTGCAGCAGGACCAGGCGGCGTTGCGCCGCGCCCCGTTCCTTGACCAGCGCGCCCTCACGCCCGGCACCGCCGGCGCCTGGTTCCCCCTGCCGATGATCGCCGAGCAGGCCGCAAGCATCCATCCCACGCCGCCTCACGCCATCTTCCACGTGAGCCATTGCGGTTCCACCCTGGTGTCACGGCTCCTGGGAGAACTGCCGGGCTGCCTGCCGCTCAGGGAGCCCGTGGCCCTGCTGGCTCTCGCGGTGCAGCGTCGCGAGCTGGACCTGCCCACCTCGCGCCTGGGACCGGCCGAGTGGGACAAGTGGTTCGACCTTGCCCTGCGCCTGCTCTCACGCAGCTATGGGCCCGAACAGCGGGTGATCATCAAAGCCACCAGCGCCGCCGCGAACCTGCTCATGCCGCTGCAGGAGCGCGCGCCGGCATCCAGGGCATTGCTCCTGTATGTGGACCTGGAACGCTGGCTTGCCACCATGCTCAGGGACGAACAGGTGCGGGAGAACGGCCGCTTCTACGCGCCCGCCTGGCTCACGGACTTCCGCAGCCTCACCGGCCGTAGCGACCTGCGCCTCACCGTGCTCTCGGAAGCGGAGCAGTTCGCCCTCAACTGGCTGACGGGCATGCTGCACTTCCAGCGGGCACTGGAAGCATCACCGGAGCGCAACCGGCTGTGCGACTTCGAGGCCTTCCTGGCGGACCCCGCCTCAGGCCTGCGGGACCTGGGTGGGTTCTTCGGACTTGAGACGGCGCGTGCGGCGGAGATCACCGGCGGGCCGCTCATGCAAAGCTACGCCAAGAACACCGGCCAGCCCTTCGATGCTGCCGCCCGCCGCAAGGAGCTGGAAGAGAGCCGCAAGCGCAACGCTGCCGAACTGGAGGCGGGCCTCAAGTTCGCTGAGAAGCTGTGCCGGGAAATCTCTTCGCTCGAACCTCTCATCCCTTGCTTGCGGGAAGCTTGAGACCGACTCAAAGCGTAGCGAGCGAAGGCAGAACGAGGCGCGCGGCGGCAAGGAACCGGAGTGTACTCTTATGTACATGAGGATTCCGACCCGACGCGCAACGAAGTTATGCCGAGCGCAGCAGCTTTGAGGCGGGCTCAGCGCCGTTCGTAGGTCAGGAAGGAATAATCGTAGGCATTCTTGGCGTCGGCCTTATGGTCGACCCGCTCCGTGAGCCTCCACTCTTGGTCGTCCACGTCCGGGAAGAAGGTGTCCGCCCCTTCCACGTCCGCCTCGATGCGGGTGAGGTAGATCCGGTCGGCCCGCAACCAGGCCAGCCGGTAGACCTCGCCTCCGCCGATCACCATGAGCTCCGGCGCATCAGTCGTGAGCCGCAGTGCCTGCTCCAGGCTCGTGACCGTCTCGCAGCCCTCGGAGCGGAACGACGCATCGCGGGTCAGAACCAGGTTGCGCCGTTCCGGCAGTGGCCGGCCGATGGCCTCCAGGGTCTTGCGCCCCATGAGCACGGGCTTGCCGAGGGTGTTGGCCTTGAAATGCTTCAGGTCCGCCGGCAGGTGCCAGGGCATCTTGCCCGCCATGCCGATCTCACCACGGCGCCCCACCGCGACGATGAGGGATACGATCATCCGAGCTTGGCGCCGTTAGGGACGGGCTTGTCCGGCACCGCCAGGACCACGCTGCCGTCCTCCCGGTAGAAGCCGGTGACGAGGCACTCGGACATGAAGGGGCCGATACGCTTGGCTGGGAAATTCACCACTCCCACCACCTGGCGGCCTTTCAGCTCCGCCAGCGCGTAGTGCGCGGTGATCTGCACCGAGGAGCGCTTGAGGCCGATCTCGGGACCGAAATCCACTGTGAGCTTGTAGGCGGGCCTGCGCGCCTCCGGGAAGGGCTCCGCTTCCACCACGGTGCCGACCCGAAGCTCCACCTTCTCGAAATCGCCCCAGCTGATCTCGTTCATACCGCCACCGGCGCTTTTATCGCCGGATGCGACTCGTAGCCCGCGACCTCGAAGTCCTCGTACTTGTAGTCGAAGATCGAGGCAGGCTTGCGCTTGATGAGTAGCTTGGGCAAGGGCTTGGGCTCGCGCTTGAGCTGCTCTTCCACCTGCTCCATGTGGTTGCTGTAGAGATGGCAATCGCCACCGGTCCAGATGAAGTCGCCGGGTTCGAGGTCAGCCTGCTGCGCCACCATGTGGGTGAGCAACGCGTAGGAGGCGATGTTGAAGGGCACGCCCAGGAAGATGTCGGCGCTACGCTGGTACATCTGGCAGGAGAGCTTGCCTTCCGCCACGTAGAACTGGAAGAACGCGTGGCAGGGCTGCAGCGCCATCTCGTCTAGGTCCGCCACGTTCCAGGCGCTCACGATGATGCGGCGCGAGTCCGGTGTGGTCCTGATCTGTTCCATCACCTTGGCGATCTGGTCGATGTGGCGCCCATCCGGCGCCGGCCAGGAACGCCACTGGTAACCGTAGACCGGCCCCAGCTCGCCCTTCTCATCCGCCCACTCGTCCCAGATGCTGACACCGTTCTCCTTGAGATACCGGATGTTGGTCTCACCCTTCAGGAACCACAGCAGCTCGTGGATGATGGAGCGGAAATGCAGTTTCTTGGTGGTGACTGCCGGGAATCCCTGGGCGAGGTCGAAGCGCATCTGGTGGCCGAACACCGAGCGGGTGCCGGTGCCGGTGCGGTCGGCCTTGACGGCGCCCGTGTCCCGCACCCGGCGCATGAGGTCGAGGTACTGCTTCACGCGCGCTCCCGCCTCCGTTCAGAACGGTACGCCCATACCATCAACGCAATGCCCGCGGCGATCAGCGGCAGCGACAGGATCTGCCCCATGGTGAGCCAGCCCAAGGCCAGGTAGCCGAGCTGCTGGTCCGGCATGCGCACGAACTCGACGAGGAAGCGGAACGAGCCGTACAGGATCGCGAACAGGCCCGAGACCGCCATGCGCGGCCGTTTCTTGCTGGAGTAGAGCCACAGCACTATGAACATCGTCACGCCCTCCAGCAGGAACTCATAGAGCTGGGAGGGATGGTGCGGCAGGCTATAACCCGCGTTCTGCGCGCCGCAGTAGTAGCTGAAGCGCGGGTCGGCGCAGTCCAGGCGCATGCCCCAGGGCAGGTCCGTGACCTTGCCCCACAGCTCGCCGTTGATGAAGTTGCCCAGGCGCCCGGCGCCGAGACCGATGGGCACCACCGGGGCGATGAAGTCCATGAGGTCGAAGAAACGCCGGCCCTGCTGGCGGCCATAGATCCACATGGCCAGCATCACGCCCATGAGGCCGCCGTGGAAGGACATGCCACCGTTCCACACGAAGAAGAAGGTCTCGGGATGGTGGCTGAAGGTATCCCAGTCATAGAACAGCATGTAGCCGGCGCGGCCGCCCAGCACCACGCCCAGGGCCACGTAGAACAGGAGGTCCTGCAGTTGCAGCGAGGTCCAGCCGCTGGCCGGGCGCTTGCTGCGCAGGTGCATGCACCAGTAACCGCCCAGGAAGCCCACCAGGTAGGTGATGCCGTACCAATGGACGGCGGGCTGGAAGACGCGGCCGAACAGGTGCCAGGTGCCCAGGGGCAGGGCGATGGGGTCGATATGGGGATAGATCATAGGGCGCCTATTCTAAACGACGCCCAGCCCTGGCTCAGGCCACCACGCGGACGTAGAACGCCTTGAGATAGGAGGTCTCGGGGATGGCCGGGTGCACCGGATGGTCCGGCGCCTGCATGCCCTGCTCCAGCACCTGCGCGTCCCGGTCCAGGTGGCGCGCGGCGGTCTGGATCGCCCCCAGGAGGTCCTCGGCGCTCATGTGGTGGGAACATGAGCAGGAAATGAGCATCCCGTCCCGCTCCAGCACCTGCATGGCGAGCTGGTTGAGACGCCGGTAGGCATCGCGTCCCGCCGCCAGGTCCTTGCGCCGCTTCACGAAGGCCGGCGGGTCCAGCACCACTACGCCGAAGCGGCGTCCCTCATCCTTGAGGGCCTTGAGGGCATCGAAGGCGTCCTCCTGGAGGGTGGCGACCTTGAGGCCATTGGCGGCTGCGTTCTTCTGCACCCACTCCAGCGCGGAGGCTGAGCTGTCCACGCAGGTAACCTCGCTGGCCCCATGGGCGGCCGCCTGGATGCCCCAGGCACCCACGTAGCTGCACACATCCAGCACAGCCTGGCCCTTCACGTAGCGGAACAGGCGCGCCCGGTTGTCGTGCTGGTCGAAGAACCAGCCGGTCTTCTGGCCGCCCTCCAGGGGCGCCTGGAACTTGAGGCCGTGCTCCACCACGTCCAGTACCGCTGGCGGCGTGCCGAGCGCGGTCTCGGTGTAGAGCGGCAGTCCCTCCAGCTCGCGGATGCCCACATCGTTGCGGAACACGATGGCGGAAGGCTTCACCACTTTCTCCAGCGCCGCCACGATGTCGGCCTTCATTCGCTCCATGCCGGCGGTGGTGATCTGCGCCACCAGCACGTCGCCATAGCGGTCCACCACCAGGCCCGGCAGGCCATCGGATTCACCGAAAGCCAGGCGGTAATGAGGCGTGGGATAGAGCCGCTCCCTGAGCGAGAGGGCCACGTTGAGCCTATGCACCAGCAGCGAGCGGTCCGGCAAGTGATGCGGGTCGCGCGAGAGGATACGCGCCGCGATGAGTGAGTTCGGGTTCACATAACCGGTGCCAATGACATGGCCGCCGGCGGACTGGATCTCGACCAGGTCTCCGGGCTGGAAAGCCTTGAGGGGCGTGCGACCGATGTCCACCTCGTTGCTGAACACCCACAGGTGTCCCGCGCGCAGGCGGCGGTCCTCGTTCTTCCTCAGGATGAGCGGGGGCAGGGACATGGGAATTCCGTGCTGCGGAGCAAGGTTCAGGAACGTATAGTAGGCGCATTCTAGCAGCGAGGCTCCGAATGGGCGACCACGCCGAGAACCGTTTGAGCCGCGAGACCAGTCCTTATCTCCTGCAGCATGCGGACAATCCGGTGCACTGGCAGCCCTGGGACGAGGCCGCGCTCGCCTCCGCGCGCGAGGCGGACAAGCCCATACTGCTCTCCATCGGCTACGCCGCCTGCCACTGGTGCCACGTGATGGCTCACGAGTCCTTCGAGGACCCGGCCACCGCCGAGCTCATGAACCGGCTGTACGTGAACATCAAGGTGGACCGGGAGGAGCGGCCGGACCTGGACCGCATCTACCAGCTCGCCCACCAGCTCATCGCCCAGCGAGGCGGCGGCTGGCCGCTCACGCTGTTCCTCGCCCCCGGCGACCTCGCGCCCTTCTTCGCGGGCACCTATTTCCCCCGGGAGCCGCGCTACGGCATGCCTGCGTTCCGGGAGGTGCTGGAGAAGGCGGCGGAGTTCTACCGGGAGAACAAGCCGGCCCTGGAGCAGCAGAGCGCCGAGCTCGTGGGCGTGTTCCAGCGGGTCGGCAGCGAGCATGAACCTGTGGAAGAGGAGCTGGATGCAGAGCCCATCGGCTCGGCCCTGGGCGTGCTGCTCAAGAACTTCGATCCGCGGGACGGCGGCTTCGGCCGCGCCCCGAAGTTCCCCCACACTGCGGACCTGGAACTCCTGCTGCATATCACCGCGGCTCAGGATTCGGATCCGGAGACGCGCCGCACCTGCCGCCACATGGCGACCCTCACGCTGCGGCGCATGGCCACCGGCGGCATCTACGACCACCTGGGCGGCGGCTTCTGCCGCTACTCCGTGGACAACGCCTGGAGCATCCCCCACTTCGAGAAGATGCTCTACGACAATGGCCCCCTGCTCCTGCTCTACGCCCAGGTCTGGCAACTCACGGGCGAGGGCCTGTTCCGCGAGACCGCCGAACAGACGGCGGGCTGGGTGATGCGGGAGATGCAGGGCGAGCACGGCGGTTACTTCTCGAGCCTGGATGCGGACTCGGAAGGCCATGAAGGCACGTTCTACGTATGGACCCGCGATCAATTGCGGGAGCTCCTCACGGAGGAGGAGTTCATCGCCTTCGCCGCCCACTACGGACTCAACGACCCGCCGAACTTCGAGGAACGCTGGCACCTCAGGGTGACCCTGGAGCAGGCGCGGCTGGTGCCGCCGCCTAGACCTGATGCGGCTACGCTGGAACTCCTGGCATCGGCCCGGACCAAGCTTCTGGCCGCCCGCGAGAAGCGCGTGCGTCCGGGGCTGGACGACAAGGTGCTCACCGCCTGGAACGGCCTCATGATCCGCGGCATGGCCGCCGCCGGCCGCTTGCTCGCCCACCCCGACTACGTGGATTCCGCCGAGCGCGCTGTGGGTTTCATCCACAAGCACCTGTGGCGTGACGGCCGCCTGTGGGCGAGCTGGCGCGGCGAGACGAAGATCCTGGGTTACCTGGACGACCACGCTTTCCTGCTGGCGGGCCTGCTGGAACTCCTGCAAGCCCGCTGGGACAGCAGCTGGCTCGCCTGGGCGCGGGAGATCGCCGATGCCCTGCTCGTCCATTTCGAGGACGTGGAGCGCGGCGGATTCTGGTTCACCGCCGGGGACCAACCGACGCCGCTGCACCGGCCCAAGGGCTTTAGCGACGAGTCCATGGCCTCCGGCAACGCGGTGGCGGCCCGTGCGCTGATCCAGCTCGGCCACCTCTGTGCCGACCCCACCTATATAGATGCGGGTGAGCGCACCCTGAAGGCGGCCCAGGCCCACATGCGGCAGTATCCGGAATCCCACGCCGCCATGCTGCTGGCGCTGGAGGACATGCTGGAACCGCCGACACTCGTGGTGCTGCGGGGCGAGCCGGAGGCGCTCGCCGAGTGGCGCGAGGAGCTAGCGAGCCAGTACGACCCACGCCGCCTCGTGCTCACCATCCCGGATCAGGCCCGCAACCTCGTGGGGCTCTTGGCCCGTTGCACACCGCGCGGTCCTGCCTGCGCCTACGTGTGCCGCGGCACCACTTGCTCCCTGCCTCTCACCAGTGTCGAGAGCCTGGCGCGGACCCTGAACGAATGAACCGTTGCGTGCTCGTGATCCGCCACGCCGAGGCCGAGGACGGCCGCGACGACCGGCTGCGCGCGCTCACGGCCGAAGGCCGGCGCAAGATGGGCGAAGGTGCCCGCGGCCTCGCGACGCTGGTGGAGAAGCTGGACCTCCTGGTCTCGAGCCCGCTGGTACGTGCGGTGCAGACCGCGGACCTTGTAGCCGAAGCCTTCCCCCAAGCGCAGCGCCTGCAGCACACCGGCCTCGCTCCGGGCGTCTATCCCAGCGCGCTGCTGCAGTGGGTATCGAACCACAAGGGCACAGTGGCGCTGGTAGCCCATGAGCCGGACCTGAGCCAATGGATCGGCTACATGGTGAGCGGAGAGCCCAGGAGCCTGGTGCAGATGAAGAAAGGCGCCGTCTGCTGCCTGGAGATGCCGGAGCCCGCCGTGCCGGGCGAGGCGCAGATCCTCTGGCACCTCAACCTCAGGCAACTGAGATCGCTAGCCTAAAACTGTCCTGTTGACGCCGCCATGTGGATAACGTCAACAAGTTGTGGAAAGTAACGTCCCTGTCATCGGCTTCATCCTGGCGCCGTCACTCCCTGTCTTGATCTCCATAGAACTCTGCTTCGAAAGCTGCACCATGCATGCGGGTGCAGGGGGTAAGCCGCGAGCCAGTCCATAGGCTGCGGCTTCGTCGGCTTTAGCCGGCTAACCGGTAAAGGGGAGGCACGGCGGCGGCGCTCCCAGCGCAGGCTGCGCTCGAATACGAAGGGCTGCAGGACTTTCGCAAGCATGGGCGCACTCTAGCTCCCACGCGTTAAAACCACGTTAAGTCCAGGTTGCAGTTCAAAGACACTCCGCGCCATGCAAGGGGATCGTTTCACGCAGATGTAACCCTACTTTCACACGCTCTTAACCCTCTACCTTCAGAATGCCACGCAACGTGCAGAAGGAGGAAGACAACATGAGCGTCCATCACATGAAGCCGCTGCGATACCGCAGTATCTTCATCTCCGACGTGCATCTGGGTTTCCGTGGCTGCCGCGCCGACTTCCTCCTCGACTTCCTCCGCCATACCGAATGCGACTACCTCTATCTGGTGGGCGACATCATCGACGTCTGGGAGATGAAGAACCGCATGTTCTGGCCCCAGGAGCACAACAACGTGGTGCGCACGATCCTGGGCAAGGCCAAGCACGACACCAAGGTGATCTTCATCCCCGGCAACCATGACGAGGTGTTCCGCGAGTACGTGGGCATGGAGTTCGGCAACGTCTCCATCCAGCAGGATGCCATCCACGTCACCGCCGAGGGCAAGCGCCTCCTGGTGCTGCACGGCGACGAATTCGACAGCGTGGTGCGGATCAGCAAGTGGCTGGCGAAGCTCGGCAGCCGCATCTACGACTGGCTGCTCTACTGCAACCGCTGGCTCAACGTGTTCCGTCGCAAGATGGGCTTCCCCTACTGGTCCCTGGCGGCCTACCTCAAGCACAAGGCCAAGAGCGCCGTGCAGTTCATCGGCGACTACGAGGACGCGGTGGCGCGCGAGACCCTGAAGCGCGGCGCCGATGGCGTGGTCTGCGGCCACATCCACCACGCCGAGATCGCCATGCGCGGCGGCGTGCTGTACTGCAACGACGGCGACTGGGTCGAGTCCTGCACCGCGCTGATCGAGCGGCATGACGGCACGCTCGAGATCCTCAACTGGGCAGAGCATATCGCCGCCCGCAACCCCAAGCCTGCAGCCCCGCGCCGGACAGGCGCCAAGGTGGCCCACGCATGAAGATCGGCATCGTCATCGACACCTGGCTGCCGGAGGTGAACGGCGTCGTCACCACCATGCACAAGATCGTGCAGGAGCTGGAGAAGGCCGGCCACGAGCCCCACGTGCTCTCCCACGCCCAGGGCTTCACCACGGTCCCCATGCCGGGCTACAGCAGCATCCGCCTCGCCCTCTTCCCGCAGGGCAAGGTCAACAAATGGCTGGACGCGCTGCAACCAGACGCGATCCACATCTCCACGGAAGGCCCCCTGGGCGGCGCCGCGCGGCGCTACTGCATCAAGCGCGGCCTGCACTTCACCACCTGCTACCACACCAAGTTTCCGGAATACATCCGCGCCAGGGCGCCCATCCCCCTGAGCATGGGCTACGCCTGGATCCGAGGCTTCCACAACCCGGCGAGCCGGCTCATGGTCTCGACGCCCTCGCTCATGCAGGAGCTCAAGGGACGGGGCTTCAGGAACCTGGTGCACTGGGGCAAGGGCGTGGATACCGAGCTCTTCCGCCCGCGGGACAAGCACTTCCTGGACGAGAACCGCCCGGTGTTCATGTACCTGGGACGGGTCGCGGTGGAGAAGAACATCGAGGCGTTCCTGGAGCTGGACCTGCCCGGCACCCAGTACGTGGTAGGCGATGGTCCGGACCTGGAGATGCTGAAGAAGAGGCATCCCAAGGTGAAGTTCACGGGATTCCGGCGCGGCGAGGAACTGGCCAAGACCCTGGCGGCAGCGGATGTGTTCGTGTTCCCGAGCCGCACCGATACCTTCGGCCTGGTGCTCCTGGAAGCCATGGCCTGCGGCGTGCCGGTGGCCGCCTACCCCGTCACGGGCCCCGTAGACGTGGTGCAGCAGGGCGTCACCGGCTTCTGCGACACGGACCTCAGGAAGGCCGCCCTCGCCTGCCTGGAGCTGGACGGCAAGCAGTGCCGCGACTACGCCGTGAAATTCAGCTGGAAGGCCGCCGCCGAGGAATTCCTGCGCAACATGGTGCCGGCGCGGCAGTCGCCGCAGGCGGAGACACTGGTCAGCGCCTGAACCAGCGAAGGAATCCTTGGCATAGCCGGGGTACCCGTTCACCAACGTCAATGACCGCTCCATGCGAATCGGACCGCAATGCTGAGCGGGTGCCAGACCGATTGCCAGCCCCTCCCCTACCCCCAGGATGATGACAATTTTGTGACAGCGAGCCGGCGCTTAGCACAGATTAGATGTGATGAGCAGCCCCTCCCCGTGGCGAAGCGAGCCCGGCTTCAGGGAAAGCGATGTGCCGAGGAAGGTGAACGCCGGATCAGAACGGCTTGACCTGCCCGTCGTAGAAGACGGGACAGCCTTCCTTGGTGAAGAGCTCGTCCGCCTTGTGCACGAGGTGCCGCACCGGGCCCGCCACCACCTTGAAGACGTTGGGCTTCTGCATCTTGGGCTTGCGGATCGGCCCTTCCATGTTGTCCTGGGCGAGGGAGCAGCCCTTCGCATCCACAAGCGCGATGGTCACATGCTCGAAGTTGTCGGTGAGCAGGTTGACGGCACCCTTCGCGGCGATCCTGTGGGTGTCAGTGGAAGCCGCCACATCTTCGGCGCTAACTATGCCTTGAGCGACCTTCACCTTGGCGACCAGCACATGGACATGGCTCACACCGCCGCGGTATTGCAGGAGCTGGGCGTAGTCGGAACCCTTGGTGGCGACGACACCGGCGCCGTTGCCGACGAACAGTCCCAGGAGGTCTGCCACGTCAAACTTCTGCGTCCGCTCGAACTTCCTGAGAAGCTTGTCCAGGTCATACCCGTACACCGTCACCGAGTCCCCGCGGAACAGGATGTCGCCGGTGATGCTCTTCAATAGGTCCTTGTGGGAACGGCCCTGGTAGGCCAGGTTGCCGGAGAGCCCCACCTTGCCATCCGCGAACCTCTTGAACCCCTGGTCCTGGAGGAGCTGACCCACCTGCACATCCGGCACGTCCAGCGCCAAGGCATAGCTCTCATCGTCGCCGGCCAGCCGTATGCGGAAGGCGCCGCCGGCCTTGGTGCCGAAGGCATTCAAGGTCATGGGCTGCAGGTCGAGTGCGCCGCCCACCTTCTCCTCGGCATGGAGCCTCAGGTCCGTGCCGGTGAACTTGCCGGCCTTGAGGGTGGTGCAGCTCAGGTCCGCTCCCGAGAACGTCAGCAGTATGAGCAGGCGGCGCCCATCCGGCATGGCCGACTGGATGCCGTGGACGGTCAAGTCGCAGCCATCGCCCTCGATCGGATTGCGGCCCTTGGGATCTTCGTACCGGATGTTCGCGCCGGTCACGGTCACCTCTATGGGTCCATGGGCGCGCTTGTGCTTCGCTGGCGGTGCGTCGCCGATCAGGTCCAGGGTGCCGTCCGTGCCCTTCTTGATGAGGATGTGCGGATCCTTGACCGTGATGACGACCGGTTCCGGGTCCCCGCGCAACAAGGGCCACCAGCGAAACCGGATATAAGTCTCTCCGATGGTGCCCGCGTTCACGCCTCGGTTGGCGATCCTTACGTCATGCAGGGTGACGTGGGGCGACGGGATGAGCCCGATGCGCATGGGGCCCGCCAGCTCCACCTGCATGCCGAGGCCGCGGCTCACGACCCCCTGCATCAGATGCCGGAAGCTGTCGGTCCTGGCGTAAGCTGCGAGCGCGATGAAAGTGAGGACCGACACGGCGACGACGATGAGCACCGTATGGGAGCAGATCTTGAGCGACCGCCGCACGGCCTCTCCTTAGCTGTTTGGTGCTTCAACGATGCCTTGTACAGGGCATCTCGTCCGCGAAGTCCGTCACTGGATATGGCGTCATGTGGGAAATTGCGGCTAAGCGGCATACCGCGGGCTGCGATTGGACCGTTAGCGAGATTTGGTCAAGTAGCTTTCAGAGCACTCTCAAAGACAAATAGGATCATGTAGCGGGTCGCCGGGTCGTAGGAATAATGGGTGCTCAGGTTCGCGCCGGAATCCGCCACCACCACGTTGCCGTGGGCGTCCATGCGTGCTCGTAGAAGTTGCCGGCGGCGGCGGTGGCGCCCGATTAATGTATTAAGTCAAGACCTGACCCCATTCCATCTTTATTGATCAAAAACGCAGACGTAGTTACCCGAAACTACATCCTTTTGTTCAATGATCAAATCCGGTTGTTTTTCTATTTGCTTAGTAACTTTCACCATCTCATCGTAGCTAGCGAGTCCCCCGGAAATTTCGTCAGGAACCCAATGACCTTTCTCTTTCTTTATCGATCCACCATCTCCTATGTAGATACTATCCTGACCGCCTTTCTCTTTGTCGAAGTAGACACGATAAAAATCTGCTTCTGCTCCATCAGCATGGAATACAAAAAGCTGAAGTTCGTTGTCCTTCTCATAGTCCGGCGTCAATATCCCGTAAAAATATCTAACCTTATAAATTCCGGAAGCGCTCTGCTGAGGCCCAAAGTCTTTCGGGCCAAGCTTGGTTATTAGGCAACTTAAAACGTTACCAACCCTCTCTTTCGAGATTTGTTGCTGGCCTGACTGTGCAAAGCAGGCAGACGTACTCATAACCAACGCTAGCAGAAGTATTTTTTTCATTGCTATGGTCCGTAGGTTTCAATATATGTATATGGCGTCGGGGATATATAGGGTCCCGACTGTGTGTGGACGGCTCCACCATATCTGAATGGCCGTCCAGCGAAGTCTTGATCCGGAGTACGCATGTTGTAATGCACGGCCCCGTTGGTGGGGTCAATGCCAGCACGATCTTCAACCATCGCTCTTACAGTAATGGAGAATGCCTCTCTGTAACCCGCTCCGCTCATAAGTGGAGGCATCATTCCAGATCTCTCATCTACCTTATCACCGAATGCTCGTACAGCGTTAAGTCGTTGATGAACAATCTTGTCTTTTGCCTCAGACAGTCGTTCATTCTCTAGAGGACTGTCATGCATTCCTAGAGTCTCGTGGTTCACAACACCAGCCAAGTTAGTCGCTAGTTTTACTGTGTCAGGCGAAGTCAAAGCTTCGATATCAGCCGGCGTTAAAGCCGTAGGAATATCCTCAAAGTGATAATCCCCATTGTCATCGCGGAAAAATCCTAACCCTGTAACGTTTGCTAGCGCTGTCGCCCTATCTATGTCAGAGGCACCCTTGGGCAAGTGCTGCATGTCAGCGATAGCTTGCTTCAGGTGTGCTCCGTTCCCTACGTTCTCTTCAGTGATTTCGCACCGACCCGAACAGGATGCAAAGGCATCGGCGCGACCGGGAATGTGCGAACCTGCGTGAGCATCACGGTCTTTAGCCTTCTTCTCATCGTTTCGGGGCCGGATTTGTCCCGGCGGATCGCACCACAGGTCGCAGTGCAAACCACCACCAGCACACCCAGATTCGTAGGCACCACCAGGGCAAGCTACTGACATGTACCCACTCGGATCCACCAAGCTCAACGGATTATTCATCACATAGCTATACGGGTTGACCGACTGAGTATTGGTCGGCGCCTGGAACACCGGATCCACTGACATGAACCTGCCAAGCTTCGGATCGTAGACCCGGCCCTGCATGTGCACCAGGTTCAGGTGGTCCAAGTCCTCATGGTCTGTATAACCATGGGTCTTGGTGGCGGAGGAACCGCTCCCCGTACCGGTCCAAGTGCCGGGGTCACGCTTTCGGCCGAACGAATCATAGTTCCTATGACCCACGATGTTGCTGGCGCCTTCCACGGTGGTGGTGACGCTGCCCAAATGGTCGGTTAGCAGGTAGTCCTGGGTCTCCGCCGGGTTGCCGGTGGCTGTATCAGTGACGAACTTGTCCAGCAGCACGGGGCGGCCATAGGCCGTCATGTTGTGGTGGTACTCCACGGTGGTGCCGGTGGTCTCGATCTCCAGGCCGCCGATATACAGGGTCGTGGTCTGGGTGCCAGACGCCATCGCAACTTCCTTGTACTTGTGCTTGTCGGAAGCGTAGGAGAAGTTGCTGTAGTTGCTTCCCTCGGTGATGTTGGTGGGCTGGTTGTCAGAATCCCACACTACGTTGCCGGTGGGAGTGCCGGTGCAGCTTAAGCCCGCCGAGTCACGGCAGCTCATGTTGCCGTCCGCGTCGTAGTTGTAGGACGCGGTGGCGGCGCCGCTCAGGGTGGCGACGGCATGGGGGTGGTCAGTACCGAACCCATAGGCGTAGGTGGTGGTGTTGGTCCCTTCCACCTTCTGGGTGATGTTACCCACGCTGTTGTAGCTATAGCTCACCATGGGCTGGGTACCGCCGGCATTGGTCACCGTGGAATCTAGCAACCTGTTGTGCAGGTCGTAGTGGAACGCCTCGCTGGCACCGGTGAGCACGTCGCTGCGCTGGGTGAGGTTGCCGGTGGGGGTCCACTGGAACGTCATGTCCTGCACCGTGCCGCTGCCGCTCAGGCTGGTGCTGGTCTCCACCATATAGCGGGTCAAGGGGTCGTAGGAATAATGGGTGCTCAGGTTAGCGCCGGAATCCGCCACCACCACGTTGCCGTGGGCATCCATGCCGTGCTCGTAGAAGTTGCCGGCAGCGTCGGTGGAACCGGTGCCTCCCGCGAACGAGTTCACCTGCCAGTAGACCCGGTTGGGGTCCACGCCGGAGGTGAGCTTCCACAGGTAGCCGTTGGCGGTGTAGGCGTACTTCACCGAGAGCCGCGCCACGGGATAGGTGGTGGTGGCGCTCTCCAGGTGCGCGCCCGCCCAGGCCTTGTAGAGCGGCGGAGCGAACTCAGGACGAGCAGACAAATTGGGTTGCTTCCTTGGAGCCTGGACGGTAGCCAAGGCCACACGCGTCGGATCCGAAAGCTGAATGGGATCGACAGACGTTAGAGGTTCGGTCGAAGCCAATTGAGACAAAGCTGGATTCCGGCTTTCGCCGGAATGACGAGCAGCAGCCAGCAAGTCAGGGCTGGCCGGCACTGCGGCGGCGATGCTGCCGTCACCCGGAGCGACGATCTGCGGGTTGCAGTTGGGACAGCCGCCGCTGCCGGTCACTTCGATGAACGCGCGGCCCAGGTAGTCGCTGCAGGCCTTGAGGGCGCCGTCCTGGTTGCAGGCCCGCACCCGGTAGTAGTACTCCCCCAAGCCCTTGCCGCTGAAGCTCTTCGACCGGCTGGTGCCGGTGTACACGAGCGTGGGCGAGGGCCAGCCGGTGGCGGTGTCCTCCTGCAGCTCGTAGAACACCTTGGAGGATGGCAGCGCGCCGGTATAGGCGCCCCAGGAGACGGAGTAGCTGCCGGTAGTGGAACTGGCCGCCGTGGGCGAGATGCTGGAGGGCGTGCCGGGCGCCACCACCAGGTGGATGCTGTCCGCGCCGCTATAGCCGCTGGTGCCGACGGGGCTGGAGCCGATGAAGTTCTCGGCCTTGACGCGGTACCAATAGTAATAGTGGCCGTTGCCGGGGTGGCTCACGACCCTGGAGGTACCGGTGACCAGGGCAATCTCGGTATAGGCCGAGGCCGGCGGCGCACTGCTGGTGTCCGTGCCCGCCTCCTCCAGGTGATACTTCATGGTGGTACCGGTGACGGCGACCGCATTCCAGGAAACCGTATAGTCTCCGTCCCGGTCCGGATCCGCGCCGGCGTTCATGCCATTCGGCGTGGTGGGCGCACTCGGTACCGTCACGTTCACCGTGTCGGAGCCGGCCGAGAGGCCGTCGTCCGCCGTGAGCTGGAAGCTGTAAGTGGTGCCCAGCGTGCTGGTGGCGGTGAACGTGGGCGTGGTGGCTGTGCCGTCGCTCAAGTCCGCCGCAGGGCCGGCGCTCTGGGTCCAGCGGTACAGCACAGGGTTCGGGGCCGCATCCGCGTCCGTGGCGGAGCCGTGCAGGGTGACCGTAGCGCCCGGGGGCACGTACTGGTTGCTGCCGGCGCTCGCCGTGGGCACCGCATTGGCCACGCTGGCCGGGTAGGTCACGGTGTCGATGCGGCCATCCGCGTCGAAGGTGGTGTCGGTGTCGTAGCTGGCACCGTCTATGACATCGCGCACATGGTTCAGGCGGCCGTTGCCGTCATACATGTAGTTCTGCTGGTAGCCGCCGGGACTCGCGGCGATGCGCAGCTTGCCGATGTAGGGCGCGGTGTTGGAGCCGTCACAGGCTTGGCTGTCGTAGCACCAGGTGCTGATGCCCTCGGGCGCGGTCTTGGAGACCATGCGGCCCAGGTTGTCGTAGGCCATCACGATGGTCTGGTTGTTGCCGTCGGTCTGCTGCTTGAGGTCGCCCAGCGCGTCGTAGACGTACACCGAATGGCCCTGGTCCGGGTCGGTGACCTCGACCTTCTGGCCCAGGATGTTATAGACCGCGTCGATATGCGTCGCGTCAGCCGCGATGATCTTCACCGGGTTGCCATCGGAGTCGTACTGGTAGCTCGTGGCGGCCGCGTCAGTGGTGCCGGAGGCATTGGTCACGCTCAGCATCTTGCCGATGGCGTTGCGGGTCTCCACGTCCACCCGGTCTGCCACGCCGCTGGCCGAGGTGGTGACGGTGGTGCTGAAGCCGTCGTAGTCATAGTGAGTGTGCACGCCCCGGGTGGTCATGTCCGTGAGCCTGCCCAGGATGTCGGTCGCGTAGGCGCGGGTATTCCAGCGGATGGCTTCGGCGCCGAAATGGGGCTCGTTGACCCGCGTCACGCGCCCGAGCGCGTCGTAGTCGGTGCGCTGGGCGATGTTGTCGCCGTTGCTGGAGAAGCTCTCGGTCACCTCGCGGATCACGCGGCCCAGCTTGTCATAGCAGCTGTAGTGGCTGGGCGCGCCCTCCTGGTTCACCAGCACGTAGTACGCGGCAGGTACTGCCGCGCCGTCGCAGGAGCCGTCGTTCCCCGGCAGGTACTGGATGACCTGTTCCGGCAGCGAGATCGGGTCCGTGACCTGGGTCGAGACCTTGCGGCCGAACACGTCGTAGCCGTAGGCGGTCTTGACGCCGTTGGGGTCTGTGACCAGGCTCGGCGAGCCGAAGCGCGGGTCGGGGGTGATGGTGGTCACGTGGCCCATGGGGTTGGTGACGGTCTTCACGAAATAGAACGCATCGGCACCGGTGGTATAGGTGGTGGTGGTGATGCGGGGGCCCACCGCCGTGGCGCCGGAACCGCCGCTCACGGTGACCTTGCTGACGTTGCCGCGGGCATCATGGTCGTAATCGGTGGTGATCTCGGTCGCCGCGCCGTCTCCCAGCGCGTCCACCACGTTCAGGCTGCGGCCGCCGTCGTAGGTGTAGGTGGTGGTGCGGGACACCGCCGCCGGATCATTGGCCGTGTAGCCCGCGTCCACGGTCTTGGTGCTGCTGGTGAGCTTATCCAGCCACCAGCTGGTGGTGTCGCTCGCATAGGTATTTGACACGCTGCTCACGTAGGTGCCGCCGGCATCCGTGGTGGTGCTCACGGAGCCCAGCGGGTTCGCGTACATGTCGTAGCCCAGCCCGCCGGCGCAGGCGCCGCCGCTGACAGGGCAATACTGGGTGTCGGTGGTCGAGAGCAGGGCGTAGCTCCCGACATCGTAGCGGGTCTCGATGCTGCGAGTCAGGACGGGCACGAAGGTGCCGGCATCCAGCAGCTTGCTGCAGGTGATGCCGTCCACGGTGAGCCCGGCGGTCTCATTCTTCTTCAGGCAGCCCCAGGTGTTAGCCACATGGTCCACATAGTGGTGGTTCGCGGGCGGCACGGGGGCCACGAGGTCCACGCCCTCGGCCACCGGCATGGTCCAGCTCTCCTCCAAAGTGCCGCTCAGGGGGAAGCGCTGGTGGTAGACCTGCACGGTGCGGGAACCGACCTCGACGTTGTCCTCCACCACGGTACGGAAGCCCTGGAATCCCCTACCCTGGCCGCTGTAGATGGCCTGGCCGTAGTGGAAGTCGTGGACGTTGGTGCCGCCGATGCCATCGCTGACGCTGTAGTCACCCACCACGTACATGGACGAGGAGAAATAGAAATACCCATCGCCCGCATAGGCGCCGCCGCTGCCTGTGGCGGGAGAGGCATACAGCGGCACGCCGCCATAGGTCTTGCTGGACGACAAGGGGTAGTAGTTCCAGCTGGCGGTGACGCCGAACCCGTCGGTCGCGTCGGTCATCAGATCCGGCGCGGCGTTCAGACTGCTGGTGGAGCTGGCGGTGTTGGAGGACATGTGGGGACCGATCGGGCGCGTGTAAGTGCCCTGGTCGATGAAGTAGCCGTCCGCATACCACTTGGTGAAGGGCGATACGACATCGGACAACCCGTCGCCTTCCAGGTCCATGGGAGCCGCGAGGTGGGCCTGGGCGATGATGCCCGTGGTGCCGCCGACGGGCTTATAGACGTAAGCTCCCGCCACCAGCTGCGGGACAAAACGCAGGACGGCATATTGATAGATGCTGAGATCCTCGTTGGCCGGGAGAGTCTGTCCAGTGCTGTAGGCGCACTTGTCCACCGGCTCGGAACCCTGGGTGACCCTGATGCAATACTCGGACTTCAGGATGGACGGATAGATGAGCTCGGCGAGGCCATCGTTGTCGATATCGGCCTGCAACATGCCCGCCTTCGCGTTGTCATTGCCTGCCTGGGCATCCAGCGATCCGGTGTTCACCTCGGGGCCGAACAGGCCCGTACCGGGCTTGCCGGTGTTCAGGGCATAGCACCAGTCCTTCTGCAAGGTGCAGTCGTACACCATGTCGGGAAGCCCGTCGCCGTTGATGTCCAGCTGCATGCCGACGCGGCCTTCCTGGGTGCGGCCATCCGCATCCTGGCTCACCGCGGTGAAGCCGATGCCGGGGGTGCGCTGCGTGAACAGCCAATAGGACTTGGACACGCCGCCGCTGATGTAGCTCACTCCGAAATCGGGAAGGCCATTCCCATCCATGTCGCCGACGGGGCCCGCGCTCAGGACCCTGACGAAGCCGTTACCGTCGGTGTAGTTCGGCGCCGTGTACATCCGGAGGGGGATGCTGTTGAACTCCGGCGTGCAGGTCCCGCCGCAGGGCGGCGTGTCGTTCAGGTAGACGCCCAGCATCCAGTTTCCGGAGGTGTCCGGATCCGGCATGAGGGCCACGATGTCCGCCCGGCCATCGCCGTTCGCGTCGGTGATGGCGACGATGGAGTTCACCGTCTGCGCCCCGCCCGGCTCCTGGACCTGGTAGCTGTAGTGGATCGCGTTGTTGGCATCGTCCCGCAGCTTCACCGCCGCGCCCAAGCCCGAGCCGGTGAACCTGGAATAAGCGAGCCAGGCGCCGTCCTTCGCCTCGCCGATGAGGTCGGCGGTACCGTCGTTGTCGATATCGGTCTCCGTGCTCGGCAGGACGTCGGCGAAGATGCTGTTGCTGGGGTTGCTGACATCGGTCACCACGTAGCTGCCTGTCAGCTGCCCCCCGTGACCCATGAGGTAGATCGTGGCATCGCACCCGGACCGGTAATGCAAGAGGTCCCGGAAACCGTCGCCATTGATGTCACCGACGCTGGACGTGGTCGGCTGATATCCCGTGACGCGTACCGACGACAGGCCACAGGCATCCTGCGAGTCGATGCTCACCGGCGAATCGAAGCTGGTGGCGGGATCGTGCCAAGTGAACGTGGTCTCGGGCAGGCACAGGCGCCCAGCACCGCTGCCGCCGCATTGCTGCACGCCCGTGAGCAGGCTGCGGCGCGTGGCGACGCTGTCCGCATATTCGAGGTTATAGGTGCTCACCACGGCGCCGTTCTCGACCGTGCTGACGCTGGAGAGGATCTGGGTCTGCTGGGTCAGCCCGCCCGCCAGGTACTGGCTGCTGGCATCGCTGCGGGCCAGGTAGTTGAAATCCACCTCGCGGTTGCCATCAGTGGCGCCGGACCCGGTATAGGTGACGCGGGTCAGCAGGTACTCGCCCAGGCCGAACGAGCTGTAGTAGTAGATGATGCTGTTGTTGTAGGTATCCACCTCCATGCCGAGACCCCAGGCCAGGGGCTTGGTCATGACGGCGCCGGCGGCGGTGTCGTAGGCCCTGAACACGGTGTTCTTGCTGGCGCCGATGTTGCTGCCGTAGCCGTAACGGCGTTCGTGGCCGTCCTTGTCCTCCACCTTGAACGAGGAGGTGTCGGTGTCCATGTCACCGGTCTCGGTGATGCGCGCGAAGCTGTCCAGCTCGGTGCGGTAGACCGCGCCATCGTGGCCGTAGGCGCTGCCGGACACGCGGATGAGATGCTGGCCATCCAGGCAGAGGCGGTCGGAGGACCCGTACGTCACGCCGTTGCTGTAGCCGTCCATCGCCTCGGTGGCGGGGCAGCGATGGACCTGGGAGCCCGCGGACACGGACCAGCCCATGCCCATCTCGCCGTTGCCGCCGCGGCTGGAATAGCTCAAGGCGATGGAAGGCTGCATGCCGGAGATGCCCGGCGGCAGCGCGACCGGGATGGAATAGGTGGCGGTGCCGCCGCTGACGCCCGGCTGGCCCTGCATGTTGCCGACGGCGTTGACGGTCATGATCTGGCCGCTGCCCTGGGTGCCCTGGGTGCCACGCACGACCACCGGGTCCTGTTCCGGATCCGTGGGCGCGGTGATGATGTTGGCGGTGGGGCCGGGAGCCGCGACGATGCTGATGCCGCCGTTCACCGGCTTGCCGGCGTCGCGCAGGGCTTCGGTGGCGGACTTGTCGCCGTTCCACTTGACGGTGGCCCGGGTGAAGCCGCCTTGGGTGTTGCCTTCGAACAGGCTGTTCGTGCCGCCGTTCTTCGAACGCAGCGTGATGTCCATGATGCCGTCGCCGTTCGCGTCCTCGATGAGGATCACGTGGGTGGCGGGGTTCCAGTCGGCGCCCAGGTCGCGGTTGTTCCAGGTCTGGGAAAGGCGGGTGAAGCGGCCGGCGCCGTCCGCCAGCAGCAGTGCGTACACGGACTCGCCGGAACCGCGGCGCTTGGACTGGACCAGCAGGTCGTCCCGCGCGTCGCCGTTGAAATCGCCCACATAGAAGGTCTCGTCGGCGGCGCTCCAGAAGCGCCCGAGGTAGCCGTCCACGAACGCCTGGGTGGCGCCCACGAGATGGCCGGCAGCGTCCGCGTGCACGATGAGCCCGGTGCCCTTGCGCTTCATGGCCTGGAGGAACAGCTCCCGGTGCCGGTCGCCGTCGAAGTCGCCGGTGACGATGCCGTGGGCCGCAGCGGCCCAGTCCACACTGAGGTAGTTCGCGGGGATGACCTGGCTCACGTGCAGTAGCTGCACGCTGGGATCGGTGATGAGCACGGCGGCGTTCCCGCCGGTCCTGGCGGGCTGCACCAGCACGTCGTCCTGGCCGTCGCCGTTGAGGTCGGCCGTGGTCACCACGCTCGCGCCCGCGCTCCAGTCCAGGCCCAGGTAACCCGGGTCCCAGCCCTGGGCCACGACACTCAAGGCGCCGGTGCCGTCCTGCAGCACGAGGCTGCCCCGGTCGCGCGTGGTGAGCGGCTGCAGGAGCACGTCCAGCCGTCCGTCGGCGTTGAAATCCCCCGGCACCGCGAGGTGCGACCCATCCAGGTCCACCGCGCCTGCGGTGCTGAAGGTCAGCAGCAACGAGAAGAAGAACGCCGGAAGCGAGTGCGCGCGACGGATGAAGGCCATGTTTTTTCCCCAGACAGTCAGGCTCGAAAGCCGGCATGAGCCGGCGTGGATCAACTGGCTTTGTTCGTCTTGGAGGTCCACAGGCGACCGGGAGACAGGAAGGAAGTTGCGAGCGACCTTCCCTGGCCAGTGTGATTTATTTCCCTAAACCCCTCCGCACGGGCGTGCGGCGACCATGATTTAACATTATCCGGAATCGAGGTGTCAATCTGTAATCACGAAGATATAAATCCAAGCCGTGGGAATCGTCCTTGCGACGACTGCGACCTTAGGCGCGACGAACAGCGCAGGCCACAGGATGGATATCCTGCCTGGACATGGACTTAAGGCGGAAACCTAAAGATCAGAGCGGCTTGCGCACCCAGTCGTCGCCGCTGCGCAGCACCTCGTACGGCGCCCAGTAGCGCTGGTCCACCTTGAGGGTGATGACCTGGCCAGTGCCGTCCCAGTTCTTCACGGCGAGACGCACGTTGTCCCGGTCCTTGAGGCCTTGCACCGCCTGGATGAAGCTGTCCATGTCCGGCGTGGGTACGCCGTTGACGCCGATGATGCGCCAGCCGGTGGCGAGCCCGTAGCGGCTCGCGGGCGAACCGTAGTTATAGGAACCCACCAGGAGACCTTCGTCCGGGATCGCGCGCTCCGCGGCCGCCGCATGGTGCGGCCGCTGCAGGATGGCGCCGGCCCACATCAGCAGGCGCTCGGTGCCGTCGCTCGGCAGCGAGACGGTGGCGACCTTGATGTCCTGCACCGCGCCGTTGCGCAGCACCGTCAAGTTCAGCTCCGGCTTCTGGCTCGCCTGCTCCACCTGGCGGAAGCTGGCGACGGGCTTGCCGTCAATGGCAAGCAGGAGGTCGCCGTTCTGCAGGAGCTTCTCCGCCGGCGTGCCGGCGGTGAGGCGCGAGACCACCAGCACCTCGCGCCGCTCCGGCGCGGCGGCGCCGAGCTTCTGGGCCCAGCTGTCGCTCAAGCCGAGCTTCCTGGCCTGGGAGAGACGGGTGGTGTAGAGCTCCACGTCCAGCGTGCGCAGGCCGGCGCGGCTGCGCGCGATGCGCACCGTGTCCTGCACCACGTCCACCGGGATGCCGCGCTGCACTTCCTGGGTGCGGTTCGCGTCGTCATAGACGAAGCTCACCCACAGGGTGGTGACGCGGCCGGCCTTGTCCAGGAGCACGCCGGTGACGTTGCCCGGCGCGTTCACCAGGCTCAGGACCTCGAGGTTGGTGTCGCGGAAACGCAGGCTGCGGGGCAGCGGGAACAGGGCCGGGTCCAGGGAGGCCACTTGGCTCGTCTGGGACGTGAGGCTGCCGTCCGGCTGGTAGCCCACGAGCTTCACGCTGTCGCCGGGCCGCGAGGGCCGGGTGGCGAATTCGACCGAGGCCACCTTGGTCTTGCCCAGCAGCGCGGGATCGTAGTGGATCACCGCGAGGTTATGCAGCGGGTTCACGTAGATGACCCGGCCCGGCACCTCGAGGGAGCCGGCGAAGGTGATGCGCACGTCGCCCATGGAGACCGGCACCGTGTCCCGGTCCGCTACGATCAGGCCCGCCTTGGCGTCCACCACCACGCCGGCGCCCAGGTAATGGGTGTCGCCGATGCCGTCCAGGGCATAGGGCATGTCGAACTTGATGAACACCAGCGAGGGCGCGAGCTTGTTCATCACGGGGTCGGTATAGCGGGGGTAATCCACCGTGGCGGGCGTGTCCGCCACCGGGGCCGGCGGCTCAGGCAGCGCCGTGCAGGGCCAGTTGCCGGTGATGGGATCGCGCGTGCAGCGTTCCGCCGGGAACCAGCGGCGGTCCACGGTGATGATGCCGAGGGTGGACTGCTTCTTGTTACTGACGTTGAAGTAGCGCACGCGGGCGTGGTCGCCGTCCGGCATGCCTTCCAGCACCTTCTGGAAGTCGTCCAGGTCCGCCACCGGCTTGCCGTCCAGCTCGGTGATGACGGCGGCGCGGGCGATGCCGGCGGTGCCGAACACGTAACCCGGGTTCGCCACGTACACGCCGCTCACCCTTGCGTTGAAGCCGCGGGCCACTTGCAGGGAAAGGTCGTTGAGGGTGGCGCCGCCGAACTGGAGGTACGAGCGCGGGCTGAGTTCAGCGAGATCCTGCACCTTGATGTCCAGGCTCAAGGGGTGCCCGCCGCGCAGCACGCGGAAGTTGAGGGTCTTGCCCACGGAGGCGTCCATGATCTCGTCCAGCGGCGCGAAGGTGGTGAGCACCTTGCCATCCACCGCCACCAGCGCGTCGCCGGGCTGCAGCAGCGCGTCCGCCGGGCCGCCGGGGAGCACCTGGTCCACTACCAGCAGACCCGTGGCGTCCGGGTACTGCTTGCGCAGGTCCGCCTCGAGGCTCGCGGGCAGCCCCAGGCGCTCCAGCTCGTCGTAGTACTCGTGCTGAAACACCACCTGCAGCGTGCCGCGCGGCACGGGCTTGCCGGCTTCCAGCAGGGCCAGCGCAGGCACCACGCGGTCCAGCGGCAGGAAGTAGCTGGAGGCGGCGTCGTTGCGCGCGCCGGCGTTGAGGGCGATCACCTCGCCGTCGATGTTGATTACGGGGGATCCGGAGGAGCCACCGGTGGAACCGGACACGGCCTGGAAATAGAAGGTGTTGAAGTCGTTGTAGCCGCCGGCGCCGTAGGTGGGCGCTTCGCGGTCCAGGCGCGCGAGGGTGCCGGAGAGGATGGAGAGCTGCTCGCCCGCGTCGTTGCCGATGATGCGGATGTCGCCCCCCACCCGCGCGTGCTCCGGCGAGAGCTTGAGGGAGACGGGATGGATGTATTTCAAGGCCGCCGGATCGTACTGGTAGAGGCCGAAGTCGTGCACCGGGTCGTAGTAGAGGGGCTTCAAGGTGACCACCTCGTGGTCCTGGAACACCGCCTCCGCCACCACCGGGCCCGGTGTCACCACGTGGCGGTTGGTGAGGATGATGCCGCGCTCCGCGTCCACCACGAAGCCGGTGGCCTGGCCGGTGAGGTTCCATTCGGTGTCGAAGGCACGCGGCGCGTCCACGCGGATGGACACCACCGAGGGGGAGACCCGCTCCAGGGTCGCGTCCCAAGCCTGCTCATTGCCGGCGGCCGAGGCCCCCTGCCCGCCGACGAGACCGAAGAACAGGACGAGGAGCGGCAGCAGGCGTTTCATGGCGTGTCCAATAAAAATGAGGAGGACTGGAGGGTTCGAGTGTAGCGGATCAGGAAAGTTCGGGGAGTGAAGTGCCGAACGACTCTTCATATCTCTTGGCGAACTCGGCACGGCTGAAGCTGTGGTTCTGGGTGCCGCGGTTCGCGATCTTGATGGAGCCCATGAGCGAGGCGATCTGCCCCGTGGTCTGCCAGTCCAGCTCGTGCATGAGGCCGTACAGCAGCCCGGCACGGAATGCGTCGCCGCAACCGGTCGGGTCCACGACCGAATCCGCCTTCACGCACTCGATGTCGAAGCGCCGGCCCTGGGCGTAGATCACCGAGCCCTTGCTACCCCAGGTGACGATCAGCGCCCCCACCCGCTCGGCGATCTGGTAGGCGGTGAGGCCGGTCTTGTGCTCCAGCACCTGGGACTCGTAGTCGTTCACCGCGACCCAGTTGGCGAGCTCGATGAAATGCAGGAGCTCCTCGCCGGAGAAGAGCGGCATGCCCTGGCCGGGATCGAACAGGAAGGGGATGCCGGCGGCGGCGAACTGCTCGGCGTGCTGCAGCATGGCCTCGCGCCCGTCCGGCGAGACGGCGCCGAGCTTGATGCCGGCGCCCTTCGGCACCTGCTGCTCATGGGCCGAGCCCATGGCACCGGGGTGGAAGGCGGTGATCTGGTTGTCGTCCACGTCCGTGGTGATGAAGGCCTGGGCGGTGTAGGCCCCGGCGATCTCCTTTATATAGGTGCGGGAGATGCCCTGCCTGTCCATCCACTCGGCGTAGGGGCCGAAGTCGCCGCCCACGGTGGCCATGGGCAAGCCCTTCTCACCCAGGAGCTTCAGGTTGTACGCGATGTTGCCGGCGGTGCCGCCGAACTCGCGGCGCAGCTGCGGCACCTGGAAGCAGACGTTCAGGATGTGGATCTTGTCCGGCAGGATGTGGTTCTTGAAGGGCTCGGGGAACACCATGATGGTGTCGAAAGCCATCGATCCACATATGAGTGCCGACATGGGAAACCCCTGGGTTGATCAGAAGAAACGCGGGAAGAGAATGCAGCCCCAGATGACAGTAGCCAGGAGCAGGCTGATCATGACCGCCGCCGAGCCGATATCCTTGGCAAGCCCCGACAGGGCATGGCGTTCGGTGCTGATGCGGTCCACCACCACCTCGATGCCGGTGTTGAGCATCTCCACGATCATCACTTGGATCACCGCGGCGGCGAGCAGCGCCTTCTCGGCGCCGCCCTGGCCGAGCCAGATGCCGAGCGGCACCAGCACCAGCGAGCCCAGCACCTCCAGCCGGAACGCCTCCTCGTTGAGGAAGGCCCAGGTGAGCGCCGTGAAGCCCACGCGGGTGGCGCGTTGCAGCCGCGTCAGCCCCAGGAGCCCGTCGGTGCTGCGCCCCTCGACCTTCATCCGAGGGCCTTGAGGGCCGCCTCGTAGTTCGGCTCGCTGGCGATGTCCGGAACCATCTCGGCGTGGATGACCTTGTCGTCCTTGTCCAGCACCACCACCGCGCGGGCGGTGACGCCGGCGAGCGCGCTGTCCTTAAGCCACACGCCGTAGTCGTCGCCGAACTTGCGGCCGCGCATGGTGGAGAGCGTGACCACGTTCTCCAGGTTCTCGTTACCGCAGAAGCGGCCCTGGGCGAAGGGCAGGTCCGCCGAGATCATCAGCATCACAGTGTCCGGGTGCGCCTTGGCGTGCTCGTTGAACTTGCGGGTGGACATGGCGCACACCGGCGTGTCGATGCTGGGATAGATGTTCAGCACCTTCTTCTTGCCCTTGAAGTCGGCGAGGGAGGTGTCCTTGAGGTCCTTGCTGACCAGCTGGAAGTCCGGGGCCTTGCTGCCCACCTTCGGCAGTTCGCCGCTGGTGTGGACCGGGTTACCGCGCCATGCGATCGTCGCCATGTCTCTATCCTCCTGGAATCAATAGTCCGTGAGTGGGGGGCAGCTGCAGAAAAGGTTGCGGTCGCCATACACGTTGTCCGCGCGGCCCACCGGGGCCCAGTACTTGCGGCGGCGCAGCGAGTCCACCGGATAGGCCGCCTGCTCGCGGCTGTACTTGTGGTTCCATGAATCGGACGTGACCACTTCGGCAGTGTGGGGCGCGTGGCAGAGCGGGTTATCCTCCCGGTCCAGCTTGCCCTCCTCCACCGCGCGGATCTCGCCGCGGATGGCGATCATGGCCTCGATGAACCGGTCCAGCTCGTGCTTGGACTCGGACTCGGTGGGTTCCACCATCAGCGTGCCCGCCACCGGGAAGCTCATGGTGGGGGCATGGAAGCCATAGTCGGTGAGGCGCTTGGCCACGTCGTCCACGGTGATGCCGCTGGTCTCCTTGATGGGCCGCAGGTCCAGGATGCACTCGTGGGCCACCAGGCCGCCGGGACCGCTGTACAGCACCGGGAAGTGGGGGCTGAGCTTCTTCGCCAGGTAGTTGGCGTTAAGGATCGCGGCCTCGGTCGCTGCAGTGAGGCCGGCGGCGCCCATCATGGCCACGTACATCCAGGAGATGGGCAGGATGGAGGCGGAACCGTAGGGCGTCGCTGAGATGGAGCCGATGCCTTCCTTGCTGCGCTCGTAGCCCACCGCGCGGGTGTTGGGCAGGAACTTCGCGAGGTGCGGGCCCACCGCCACGGGACCGACGCCCGGGCCGCCGCCGCCGTGGGGGATGCAGAAGGTCTTGTGCAGGTTGAGGTGCGAGACGTCGCCGCCGAACTGGCCCGGCGCCGCGAGGCCCACCATGGCGTTCATGTTGGCGCCGTCCACGTACACCTGGCCGCCGTTCTGGTGCACCACCTCGCAGATCTCGCGCACCTTGGCCTCGAACACGCCGTGGGTCGAGGGGTAGGTGATCATGATGCAGGCGAGCTTGTCCTTGTGCGCCTCGGCCTTGGCCTTGAGGTCGGCGAGGTCCACGTTGCCCTTGTCGTCGCAGGCCACCACCACCACGCGCATGCCGGCCATGTGGGCCGAGGCGGGGTTGGTGCCGTGGGCGGAGGACGGGATCAGGCACACGTCGCGGTGCGCCTCGCCGCGGGAGGCGTGGTAGGCCTGGATCACGAGCAGGCCCGCGTACTCGCCCTGGGAGCCGGCGTTGGGCTGCAGCGAGACCGCGGCGTAGCCGGTGCAGGCCACCAGCATCTGCTCCAGTTCCGCGATCATCTCGCGGTAGCCCACGGTCTGGCTCTCCGGCGCGAACGGATGCACGTGCGCGAACTCGGGCCAGGACACCGGCAGCATCTCGGAGACGGCATTCAGCTTCATGGTGCAGGAGCCGAGCGGGATCATGCTGCGGTCCAGCGCCAGGTCCTTGTCCGCGAGCTCGCGCAGGTAGCGCAGCATCTCGTGCTCTGAGTGGTGCACGTTGAAGATCTTGTGGGTGAGGTAGGCGCTCTTGCGCTCCAGCGACGCGGGCCAGGCGTGGACGACCTCTTTCTCCAGCGCGTCGAAGTCCGGCAGCGTGCCGGCCTTGCCGGTGGCGGTGGCGAGCAGCGACCACAGCGCCTCGACGTGCTTGCGGGTGATGGTCTCGTCCAGCGAGATGCCCACGTGGGCCTCGTCCACCCGGCGCAGGTTCATGCGCTTGGCGTTGGCCGCGTGGTGCACGGCGGCGGTGTTGCCGCCGGTGCGCACCGTGAGGGTGTCGAAGAAGTGGGTGTTGACGGGCGCGAGGCCGAGCTGGCGCAGGCCCGCGGCGAGGATGTGGGTCAAGCGGTGCACGCGCTCGGCGATGGTCTTCAAGCCCTTGGGGCCGTGGTACACGGCGTACATGCTGGCCATGATGGCGAGCAGCGCCTGGGCGGTGCAGATGTTGGAGGTGGCCTTCTCGCGGCGGATGTGCTGCTCGCGGGTCTGCAGCGCGAGGCGCAGTGCGGGCTTGCCCTGGCTGTCCACGGTGACGCCCACCAGGCGCCCCGGCATGGAGCGCTTGAAGTCGTCCTTGGTGGCGAGGTACGCCGCATGCGGGCCGCCGAAGCCCATGGGCACGCCGAAGCGCTGGCTGTTGCCCACCGCCACGTCCGCGCCCCACTCGCCCGGAGGCGTGAGCAGCGTGAGGGCAAGCAGGTCCGCGGCTGCCACCACGGCGGCGCCCTTCTTGTGCAGGGCCTCGGCCACGGCGCGGTAATCCCGCACCTCGCCGCCGACGCCCGGGTACTGGAAGAGCGCGCCGAAGCAGTCGGTGTTGGCCGCGTCCTCGGCCTTGCCCACCACGACCTTGAGGCCGAGCGGCTTGGCGCGGGTCTGCACCACTTCGAGGGTCTGGGGCAGCACGTCGTCCGCCACGAAGAAGACGTCCGAGGCGGAGTTCGACATGCGCTTCACCAGCGTCATGGCCTCGGCGGCGGCAGTGGCCTCGTCCAGCATGGAGGCGTTGGCGATGGCGAGGCCGGTGAGGTCCGTCACCATCTGCTGGAAGTTGAGCAGCGCCTCGAGGCGGCCCTGGGATATCTCAGGCTGGTAGGGCGTGTAGGCGGTGTACCAGGCCGGGTTCTCGAACACGTTGCGCAGGATCACGCCCGGCGTGTAGGTGCCGTAGTAGCCCTGGCCGATGAAGGTCTTGAACACGCTGTTCTTGGCGGCGAGGGTGCGCAGATGCGCCAGCGCCTCGTGCTCGGAGCGGGGATGGGTGAAGGGCCCCAGCGGCAGCGTCTCCTTGCGGCGGATGTTCGCCGGCACGATCGCGTCCATGAGCGCGGCGCGGCTGGCGAAGCCCAGCTCCTTGAGCATGGCCTTCTGTTCGTCGGTGTCCGGGCCGATGTGGCGGCCGCTGAAGGCATCGTGCTGTTCCAGGGCGCTGAGCGGGGTGCGGGCGGTCATGGCGGGTGTTTCGGTCTCTCTAGGGTGACGAGGGCCCGGACGGGCCCTCTATATATATGAGTGCGGGCGGCGGTCCGGCCGGTCAGTGAGCCTCGTCCGCCAGGAACTTCTCGTAGGCCTTGGCGTCCATGAGGCCGTCCACGTCCTTGGGGTTGACGGGCTTGAGCTTCATGAGCCAGGCGCTGTAGGCGTCCTGGTTGATCATCTCCGGCGTGTCGTTGAGCTTGACATTGCCCTCCACCACTTCGCCGGCGATGGGGCTGTACACGTCGGAGGCGGCCTTCACGGATTCCACCACGGCGCAGGACTCGCCGGCCTTGAGCGGGCGGCCGGGCTTGGGCGGCTCCACGAACACCAGGTCGCCGAGCGCGGCCTGGGCGTGGTCGGTGATGCCCACGGTGGCGACACCGTCGGCGCCGAGCTTCACCCACTCGTGGCTCTTGGTGTACTTGAGGTCGGCCGGGATCTTGCTCATGGTGCTCTCCGTGTCAGATCTTGATGAGTGCCTTGCCGTTGCGCGCGAACGGCGGCTTGACCACCCGCGCCCTCAACAGCTTGCCGCGGATGTCCACCTGCACCTCGTCGCCGGTGGCGACGGGGACGCGCGCCAGCGCGATGGAACGGTCCAGGGTCGGGGAGAAGGTGCCGCTGGTGATCTCGCCCTCGCCCGCGTCGGACACCACCTTCTGGTGGCCGCGCAGCACGCCCTTGTCCTCCAGCACGAGGCCCACGAGCTTGCGGCGCGGGCCGGCGTCGCGCTGCGCGGTGAGCGCCTTGCGGCCGATGAAGTCGCGGTCGTTGGGCTCCCAGGCGACGGTCCAGGCCAGGCCGGACTCGAGGGGCGTGACGCCCTCGTCCATGTCGGAGCCGTAGAGGTTCATGGCGGCCTCCAGGCGCAGCGTGTCGCGCGCACCGAGGCCCGCCGGCTTCACGCCGGCATCCATGAGCTTCTTCCAGTAGTCCGCGCCCTGCTCAGTGGGGAACATGATCTCGAAGCCGTCCTCGCCGGTGTAGCCGGTGCGGGCCACGAACAGGCCCTCGCCCTCCACGGCGCTGAAGGGCTTGAGCGCCAGCGCCGGCTCGCGCAGCGCGGGGGGCAGCACCGAGGCCGCCTTCTCTCTCGCATTCGGGCCCTGGACGGCGATCATGGCCACCTGGCGCTCGGTGAGCTTCACGCCGAAGGGCTCGATCTGCTGGTTGATCCAGGCCAGGTCCTTGTCGTGGGTGGCGGCGTTCACCACCATGCGGAACCAGCCCTCGCGCATGAAGTACACGATCAGGTCGTCGATGATGCCGGCCTGGTTGTTGAGCATGCAGCTGTAGAGCGCCTTGCCGGGCTCCTTGAGCTTGGCCACGTCGTTCGCGAGCAGGTGGCGCAGGAACTCGCGCACCTTGGGGCCTTCCAGGTCCACCACCGTCATGTGCGAGACGTCGAACATGCCGGCGTCGCTGCGCACCGCGTGGTGCTCGTCTATCTGCGAGCCGTAGTTGACCGGCATGTCCCAGCCGCCGAAGTCCACCATGCGGGCGCCGGCCGCCACGTGGGAGTCATAGAGGGAGGTGCGCTTGCCCATGCTTCTCTAGGGTTCGTCCAGGTGGTGAAAATCAAAGGGGCGGAGGGAGACCCGCCGCCCGCTACATGTTCCTCAAGGATGCTGCCGGAGGGCAAAAACCGCCCCACATCAGAGGCGGAAAATGATACCGGAAAGGGGGGTGCCGTTCCATGCCGCCGCGCGCCCCAATCCGGTAGAGTGAACCCTCGTTTCACCGGGGAAAAGCGCGGGATGGCTCGGATCCTAATGGCCTGGGAACTGGGCGCCGGCTACGGGCATCTCGCCCCGCTCCTGACCCTCGCCCGGCCGCTCCGGCAGGCCGGCCATCACGTCGCGTTCGTGGTGCGGGACGTAGCCGCCGCCGAGGCGGTGCTGGGCGGCGACGGCATGCCCTACTACCCCGCGCCCGCCAACTTCCAGCCCCGGGGCGGTGTCCTGCACAGCTATGCTCAGATCCTGCTCAGCACGGCCTTCAATGCCGAGGACGAACTGCGCGCCCGGGTGCGTGCCTGGCAGTCGCTGTACACGGTGCTCGCGCCGGACCTGCTGGTGGCGGACCACGCGCCCACCGCCCTGCTGGCGGCCCGCGGCCGCGACCTGCCCTGCATCGTCACCGGCAACGGCTTCGTGGTCCCGCCCGATGTGGCGCCGCTGCCGGACCTGCGGCCCTGGCAACCGGTGGATGCCAAGCTGCTGCAGGCTGCCGAGCACAAGGCGCTCGCCATGGCGAACGGCGTGGCCGGGAGCCTGGGGCTGCCCAAGCTCGAGTACCTGGCGCAGCTTTTCTCCTCTGCGGCGCCGGCGCTGTTCACGCTCAAGGAACTCGACAGCTACGCCGACTCGCGGCGCGGCGCGGAATACTGGGGTCCGCTGCCCGGCCCCGGCGGCGCCGCGCCGTGCTGGCCCGAGGGCTCCGGCAAGCGCATCTTCCTCTATGGCCAGCCTTTCCCCACCCTGCCGGAGCTGCTGCGGGCGCTGTCCACCGGCCCGCACCGCACCCTGGCCTACGTGCCGGGGCTCGCGCCGCAGCTCAAGCAGCTCGCGGGACCCTACCTTAACTTCGCCGACACGCTGCAGGACATGGCCGCGGTCACCCGCGACTGCGATTGCGCGGTGATGACCAACGGGCACGGCACCACCGCCGCCATGCTTCTGGCGGGCAAGCCCGTGGTGGTGCTGCCGCGGCACCTGGAGATGATGCACATCGCCCACAGCGTGGAGCGGGCGGGCGTGGGCCTCGCGGCGCCGGCGCTCAAGCGCGACGGCATCCTCAGCAAGATCGAACGGGTGCTGGGCGAGGCGGGCTTCGCCGAGAAGGCGCGCACCCTCGCAGCCCAGTATGCGGGTGGCGCTTCCCTGAAGCCGGTACAGAACTTCCAGGCGCTGGTCACGCGCCTCGCGGGAGGCTGAAGGTGGCACACGTGGTCATGTGCTGGGAACTCGGCGCGGACCTCGGTCACGTGGCGCGCATGAAGCCGCTGGCGGAAGCGCTGCTGCGGCGCGGCCGCCGGGTGAGCTTCATCGTGCGCGAGGCCCTATCGGCCGAACGTTTATTGGACGCCGGGCGCACGCCCTGGTTCCAGGCGCCGTATCAGAGCGATGCGGTGCCTTCACCCATCGTGCCCACCTTGAGCCTGCCCGGCGTCATGCACAACACGGGTTTCCATGACCTGAGATCCCTGCTCGCCCGGCTGCACGCCTGGCGCAACCTGTACGCGGCCCTGGCGCCGGACCTCTTGGTGTTCGACCATAGTCCCACGGCCATGCTGGCGGCGCGCGGGCTCAAGGTGAGACGCGTGGTGCTGGGCACGGGCTTCGGCATCCCGCCCGCCGTCTATCCCATGCCCGGCTTCGACGACTCGGCGACCGGGCTCGCCGCCATCGAGGACAGGGTCACCGCGACTGCGAACGAGGCCTTGCGCGCCCTGGGCGAAGCGGCGCTCGCGCGGCTCGCGGACCTCTACGCGGCGGATGCGAGCCTGTTCTTCACGTTCAGGGAACTGGATCATTACGCGAATCGAAATGCGGGCGACTACTGGGGTCCCACGCGGCAGGACGGCGGTGTCGCGCCTGCTTGGCCGTCGACGGCTGGCCGGCGCGTGTTCGCCTACCTCAAGCCCTTCAAGACGTTGCCTGCGCTGCTTGATACCTTCCAGCAGTCCGGCCATCCGACGCTGATCTACCTCGGCAAGGGCGCGGACGAGACGCGCGCGCGCTACGCCGGCGCCGCGAACCTGAGCTTCTCCGACAAGCCCGTGGACCTGAAGCGTGCCGCGGCGGACGCGGACCTCTTGGTCTGCCACTCGGGCCACGGGACGATCAGCTCGGCGTTGTTGGCGGGCAAACCGTTGCTGCTGTTGCCGCTCAACATGGAACAGCGCATGCTTGCGCAGCGGGTTGAACAGGCCGGCGCGGGTCTCGCGGCCCCGGCGCTGGCACCGGAAGGCATGCACGCCAAGTTCCAACGGCTGCTGGCCGAGCCTGCCTTCACCGCGGCGGCCCGTGACTTCGCGGAACGATACAGCCGACTCGAGGTCGAACACATCCCGGAACGCTTCGCCGCGCTGGCGGAGCGCCTGCTCGCATCGGAGGCTCCATGAGACTGCGGACCTGGCCCCTCGTCCTGACCCTCGCCGCCGGCCTGGCCGGCACCATCCCGGCCCTCGCGGCGGATTCCGCCTCGGTGGCGCTGCACAAGCTGTTCGACCGGGAATGGGACCGCGCCATGCGGGAAAATCCCCTCTCCGCCTCCGACCTCGGCGACTACCGCTTCAACGACCAGTGGCCGGACGCGAGCATGGCCGCGATCCAGCGCTCCCATGCCGCCGACCAGCAGGCCCTGGCGGACCTCGCGAAGATCGACCGTGCCGCGCTGCCGCCGGCGGACCAGGTGAGCTACGACCTCTTCAAGTGGCAGTACGCCGACGCGCTCGACTCCAACCGCTTCCATGAGTACCTCTACCCGCTCAACCAGCTGGGCGGCATCCAGACCGTGGGCGACATCACCACCCAGTCGCTGCGCTTCGAGAAGTTGAAGGACTACCAGGACTGGCTGGCGCGGCTCAAGAACTTCGGCACCTACATGGACCAGACCATCACGCTCCTGCAGCAGGGCGTGGACGAGCAGCGGGTGCTACCCAAGGTGGTGGCCCAGCGCATCCCGCAGCAGATCGCCGACAACATCGTGACGGACGTGGCCAAGAGCCCGTTCTACGCGCCGTTCCTGAAGCAGCCCAAGTTCCTGGATGCCAAGACCTTCGCCGGCATGCAGGCCGAGGCCAAGACCAGCATCACCGAGGTCGTGATGCCGGCGTACAAGCGGTTGCAGACGTTCTTCGACGGCACTTACCTCCCGAAGGCGCGCACCGCGCTGGCCGTCACCACTCTCCCGGACGGTGAGGCCTACTACGCCTACCTGGTGCGCCACTTCACCACCACCGACGAGACGCCGCAGCAGGTGCACGAGATCGGTCTGAAGAAGGTGGCGGAGATCCACGCGCGCATGGAGGAGGTCATCAAGAGCACGGGCTTCAAGGGCTCGTTCCAGGACTTCCTGAAGTTCCTGCGCACCGACAAGCGCTTCTACTACAAGAACCCCGACGACCTGCTGGAAGCCTACGAAGCCGTGGCCAAGCGCATCGATCCGCGGCTGACCCAGGAGTTCGGCCATGAGCCGCGCGTGCCCTGGGGCGTGTCGGTGATCCCCATGGACCAGGCGCCCAACACCTATCCCGCCTACTCCATGCAGCCTGCCGCGGACGGCACCCGCGCGGCATTCATGGCGGTGAACCTCTACAAGCCCGAGACCCGGCCCAAGTACGAGATCCCGGTGCTCACCTGCCACGAGGGCCGGCCCGGCCACGCCATGCAGCTCTCGCTGGCCATGGAGATGACGGACCTGCCGAACTTCCGCCGCTTCGGCTACTTCAACGTCTACGGCGAGGGCTGGGCGCTCTACTCTGAGACCCTTTGTGAAGAGATGGGCCTCTACAACGACCCCAAGACCGGCAAGCCCGATCCGTACCTCACCTTCGGCATGCTCTCCTACCAGATGTGGCGCGCGGTGCGCCTGGTGGTGGACACCGGCATCCATGCCTACGGCATGAGCCGCGAGGACGCGGTGAAGATGTTCAAGGAGAACACCGCTCTCACGGACCAGAACATCGGCACCGAGGTGGACCGCTACATCGCCTGGCCGGGCCAGGCGCTCTCCTACATGACAGGCGAGATCAAGATCCAGGAGCTGCGCAAGCGCGCCGAGGACAAGCTCGGCGACAAGTTCGACAAGCGCGCCTTCCACGACGTGATATTGGAGAACGGCACGGTCCCTCTGAGCGTGCTGGAGAGCATCGTGGACGAGTGGATCGCGAAGCAGCAGAGGCCCGAATCGGCGCTGCTGGGAGCGGCGCCCGGCATCCGGGGCTAATCCCTCCGCTCAAAAGCAAGGCCCGCTCTTTCCGGAGCGGGCCTTTTTTCATTTCTGCATCGAGCCGGGCTAGATCGCCAGCATCCGCTCCAGGGCTTCTCTCGCCTGGCTCGCGTCCGGCTCCGGCACGCTGATGCGGTTCACCACCTTGCCTTCCGCCAGGTTCTCCAGCGTCCAGGCGAAGTGCTGCGGGTCGATGCGGTACATGGTGGAGCACATGCAAACCATGGGCGACATGAAGTGCACGTTCACACCCTTGCCCTTCATCTCCTCGTGCAGGCGGTTCACGAGGTTGAGCTCCGTGCCCACCAGCCAGCGGCTGCCGGGCTCCGCCTTGTGTACCGTATCCAGGATGTACTCCGTGGAACCCACGTAATCCGACTTCTTGCATACCTCGAAGGCGCTCTCCGGGTGGCAGATGACCGTCGCATCCGGGTACTTGGCGCGGAATGCGTCGATGTGGGCGGGCTGGAACATCTGGTGCACCGAGCAGTGGCCGTTCCAGAGCAGCACCTTGGCCTTGCGGATCTGCTCGGGAGTCAGTCCACCCATGGGCTTGTGGAAATCCCACACCGCCATCTCGTCCAGGGGGATGCCGAGCTTGTGGCCGGTCCAGCGGCCCAGGTGCTGGTCCGGGAAGAACAGCACCTTCTCGCGGCGCTTGAACGCCCACTCGAGGATGCCGGGGGCGTTGGTGCTGGTGCAGACGATGCCGCCGTGGCGGCCGCAGAAGGCTTTCAGGTCCGCTGCAGAATTAATGTAAGTAATTGGTGTGATCTGCTCATCGGGCGACAAGACCGTCGCGAGCTCGCGCCAGGCGGTCTCGACCTTCGCCAGGTTCGCCATGTCCGCCATGGAACAGCCGGCCGCCAGGTCCGGCAGGATCACCTGCTGGCTCGGCTTGGACAGTATGTCAGCCACCTCCGCCATGAAGTGTACGCCGCAGAACACGATGTATTCGGCATCGCACTGGGAGGCGAGGCGCGCGAGCTTCAGAGAATCGCCGGTCTGGTCCGCGTGCTTGTACACCTCGGCCCGCTGATAGTGGTGGCCGAGGATGACCAGGCGCGAGCCGAGCTTGGCCTTCGCGGCGCGGATGCGCGCATCGCAATCCTGGTCGTCGAGGGTGGAGTAAGGTGCGTAGTCGAGGGGACGGACAGCTGCCATCGAGATCTCAAGGACGGCCGGACGGCGCCGGCGATTGACCCGTTATTTTACACCTGTGGGCTAGGCTGGGATAAAGCAAGGATCGCCGCGCGGTCCGTGGCGGAGCCCGCCAGCTCCGCCGCCTGTTCTCGCGGCAGCCAGCGATATTCCACGTGCTCGGGCGACAGGCTTATGTCGCAGACGCCGGGCAGCCGCAGGTAGAAGACGTATTCCTGGTTCTCCCGCACGGAAGGCGCGTACTTGTGGCGCCAGGCAGGGTGGATGGCATACCGGTTGACGACACCGCTGTCGGCGAGGCCCGCGCCCGCGTCGAGACCGGTCTCCTCCCGCACTTCCCGCAGTGCCGCCTTGAGCGGCGACTCGCCGGCATTGAGGCTGCCGGTGACGGACTGCCAGAAATCCGCCGGTTCCCGGCGCAGGAGACGCAACACCTGGTCATCGTCCGTGTGGACCACGACCAGGACCGATTCGGGGTGCTTGTACAAACCCCTCAGGAAACTTTGGGCTCGGTCGCCGGCAGCTTCACGCGGACGTGCAGCTCCTTGAGCTGGTCATCGCTGGCCACGGCCGGCGCATCCGTGAGCGGGTCCCAGGCGGTCTGGGTCTTGGGGAAGGCGATAACTTCGCGGATGTTCGGCGAGCCGGTCATGAGCATCACCAGCCGGTCGATGCCGAAGGCCAGGCCGCCGTGGGGCGGGCAGCCCGACTTGAGCGCATCCAGCAGGAAGCCGAACTTCATGCGCGCATCCTCGTCGCTGATGCCCAGCATGCGGAATACCGCCGCCTGCATGTCCTGGTTGTGGATGCGGATGGAACCGCCGCCGAGCTCGGTGCCGTTCAGCACCATGTCGTAGGCGCGGGAACGGATGCCGCCCGGGTCCTTCTCCAGTTCCGCCACGGAGTCCACTCGCGGGGCGGTGAACGGGTGGTGCAGGAACACCCAGCGCTTGTCCTTCTCATCCCACTCGAAGGCCGGGAACTCCACCACCCACAGCGGCGCCCACTCGCCCTTGACGAGGCCGCGGTCGTGGCCGAGCTTCAGGCGCAGCGCGCCGAGGGAGTCCGCCACCACCCGCGCCTTGTCGGCGCCGAAGAAGATCAGGTCGCCATTCTCGGCACCGGTGCGCTTGAGGATGCCGGCGATAGCCTCGTCGGACAGGAACTTCACGATGGGCGACTGCAGGCCGTCCTTGCCCTTGGCGGTGTCGTTCACCTTTATATAGGCAAGGCCCTTGGCGCCGTAGCGCGCCACGTAGGCGGTGCAGTCGTCGATCTCGCTGCGCGGCATCTCGCCGCCCTTGGGCAGGCGCAGCGCGGTGACGCGGCCAGCCGGGTCGTTGGCGGGACCGGCGAACACCTTGAAGTCGCAGGTCTTGACCAGGTCCGCCACGTCCACGAGCTCGAGCGGGATGCGCAGGTCCGGCTTGTCGGAGCCGTAGCGGCGCATGGCCTCGTCGTAGCTCAGGCGCGGGAAGGGGTCCGGCAGGTCCACACCCAGCACCGTCTTGAAGGTGTGGCGGATCATGCCTTCCATGATGCCGGTGATCTGCTGCTCGTCCAGGAACGAGGTCTCGATGTCGAGCTGGGTGAACTCCGGCTGGCGGTCGGCGCGCAGGTCCTCGTCGCGGAAGCAGCGCGCCACCTGGTAGTAGCGGTCGAAGCCGGACATCATGAACAGCTGCTTGAAGATCTGCGGCGACTGCGGCAGCGCGAAGAAGCGGCCCGGGTGGGTGCGGCTCGGCACTAGGTAGTCGCGCGCACCCTCCGGCGTCGGCTTGGTCAGGATCGGGGTCTCCAGGTCGATGAAACCCTGGCCGTCCAGGTAGTTGCGCAGGGTGCTGACGATGCGGTGGCGCAGGCGCAGGCGCTGCTGCATCACCGGCCGGCGCAGGTCCACGTAGCGGTACTGCAGGCGGCGTTCCTCGTTCACGCCCTCCTCGTCCAGCATGAACGGCGGGGTCTCGGCGGTGTTGAGCAGCATGAGCTCGTGGGCCAGCAGTTCCACCTTGCCGCTCGGCAAGTTCGCGTTCTCGGTGCCGGCGGGACGCTTGCGCAGCTTGCCCTTCACGCTCACCACGTACTCGCTGCGCAGGCGCTCGGCCTCGGCGAACACGGCGGCACGGTCCGGATCGAACACCACCTGCACCAGGCCCTCGCGGTCGCGCAGGTCGATGAACAGCACCCCGCCGTGGTCGCGGCGCCGGTGCACCCAGCCCGCCAGCTGCACCTCCTGGTCGAGGAGGAGTTCATTCACCTGGCCGCAGTAATGGCTACGCATGGAAAGTCCCGAAAATCAGTGGCTTATATTGAGAAGGCCCCTTTTCAGGGGCCGCGCATATTAAAGTCGGCGGGGCGGCTCCGCAAGCTGGGGCACCGTATCCCCACCGGTGGGATCGGGGTCGGACTTGCTCTCCTGAGGCCTGGGCCAGGGCGGCACGATCACGCCCAGGGAGAGGATCATCTTGAGCGCCTCGTCCACGGTCATCTCGAGCTCGATCATGTCTTCCTGCGGCACCATCAGCAGGAAGCCGGAGGTGGGGTTGGGCGTGGTGGGCACGAACACGCTGACCATGTGCTCCGGCAGCTTCTTGTTGAGCTCGCCCAGGGATTCGCCGGTCTGGAAGGCCAGGCTCCAGGTGTCCTTCTGCGGGTAGCGGATCAGCACCACCTTGCGGAAGGACCTGCCCTTGTTGGAGAACATGGTGTCGGATATCTGGCGCACCGAGGTATAGACCGAACGCACCAGCGGGATGTGCTCCAGGAGCTCGCCTCCCCACCTCAGCAGGGTGCGGCCCAGGTAGTTGCTGGCGACGAAGCCGGTGAGCAGCAGGATCAGCAGGACCAGGATCACGCCCAGGCCCGGCAGGTTGAAGCCGATCAGCTGCATCGGCTGCCAGGCGCGGGGGAACAGGAGCACCAGCCGGTCCATGTAGCCGATGAACAGCTGGAAGATGAACAAGGTCACGCCCATCGGGATCCAGATCACGAGTCCCGTGAGCAGGTAGCGGCGCACCCGCACCATCAGGCTGCGCTTGCGCAGCGGATCGAGGTTCATGCATCACCCGTCTTGGCGGCGCCGCCGGACTTGGCCTTCTTCTCCGGCTTGGGCTTGCTTGCCGGCTCCGCCGGCGCGGCTTTGGCGGGCTTGGATTCCTCCTTCGCCGCCGGCTTCTCGTCCTTGCCGCTGTCCGCCAGGTTCTTCTTCTGGCCGGACTTGAAGTCGGTCTCGTACCAGCCGCCGCCCTTCAGGCGGAACGAGGGCGCGGACAGGAGCTTCTGCAGCTTGGACTTGCCGCACTCCGGGCACTTCTTCAGCGGGGCGTCGCTGACCTTCTGCAGGACCTCGAGCTGATGGCCGCAGGCCTGGCACTGGTACTCATAGATGGGCATGGACGGTCTCACTGGCGTCTTCGGGGGGCGGCATCCATATATGTAAGAATGCGCGCGCCCGGGTTCAAGCCCGCCGGCGACGGGCGTGCCATTATAGCCGTTCGCGCCCGCCGCCTTCCGGAGAGACATGGAACCCGCCGCCCGCCACAACACCACCCTGCGTTCCCTGCTGCCCTATCTCTGGGAGTTCCGGGGCCGCGCCACCCTGGCCCTGGTGCTGCTGATCCTGGCGGACCTCGCCATGGTGGCGGTGCCGTGGGTGCTGAAGCACATCGTGGATGCCCTCAACCCGCAGCAGGCGCTCCTGGTGCTGCCTGTGGCCCTGCTCGTGGCCTACGGCACGCTGCGCTTCGCCGGCACCCTGCTGGGGGAACTGCGCGACGTGGTGTTCGAGCTCGCGACGCTCCGGGCCGCGCGCAGGGTCGCGCTCAAGGTGTTCCGCCACCTGCACGACCTGGACCTCGCCTTCCACCTGGAGCGCCAGACCGGCGGCCTGTCCCGCGACATCGAGCGCGGCAGCCGCGGCGTGAGCTTCGTGATGAGCGCCATCCTGTTCAACGTGCTGCCGACCATCATCCAGGTGGCGCTGGTCGTGGTGGTGTTCCTGTGGAACTTCTCCGACTGGTACGCGGTGATCATCCTCACCGCGGTGGCGCTGTACGTGCTGTTCTCCATCGCCGTGACCGAGTGGCGCACCCGTCACGTGCGGCTCATGAACGAACTTGACTCCAAGGCCAACACCCGCGCCATCGACAGCCTGCTGAACTACGAGACCGTCAAGTACTTCGGCAACGAGGAGTTCGAGGCCCAGTGCTACGACGCGGACCTCGCCAAGTGGGAGCACGAGGCGCTGCGCACCCAGTACTCCCTCTCCACCCTCAACAGCGGCCAGGCCCTGGTGATCGCGCTCGGCGTCACCGCCATGATGCTGCTGGCCGGCAGCCAGGTGGTGCACGGGCGCATGACGCTGGGCGACTTCGTGATGGTCAACGCCTATATGACCCAGCTGTTCCAGCCGCTCAACATCCTGGGCTTCATCTACCGCGAGATGAAGCGCTCGCTCACGGACATGGAGCGCATGTTCTCGCTGCTCGACCGGCACGCCCAGGTGGCGGACCGGGCCGGCGCCGAGCCGGTGCGCCACGCCAAGGGCCACATCCGCTTCGAGAACGTGCGCTTCGGCTACGGCCCGGACCGGGAGATCCTGCACGGCGTGGACTTCGAGGTGCCGGCGGGCTTCAAGGTCGCGATCGTGGGCCCGAGCGGCGCCGGCAAGTCCACCATCGCGCGGCTCATGTACCGCTTCTACGACGTGACCGACGGGCGCATCACGCTGGACGGACGCGACATACGCGACGTCACCCGCGCGAGCCTGAGGAGCCAGCTCGGCATCGTCCCCCAGGACACGGTGCTGTTCAACAACGACATCCAGTACAACATCGCCTACGGCCGCCCCGGCGCGCCCCAGGCGGAGGTGGAGCGCGCCGCCGAGCTCGCCCACCTCAAGCGCTTCATCGACTCCCTGCCCCAGGGCTACCGGACCACGGTGGGCGAGCGGGGCCTCAAGCTCTCCGGCGGCGAGAAGCAGCGCGTCGCCATCGCCCGCGCCATCCTCAAGAACCCGCCGATCCTGATCTTCGACGAGGCCACCTCGAGCCTGGATTCCAACGCCGAGCGCGCGATCCTGGTGGCCATGGAGGAACTGGCGGCGCACCGCACCAGCCTCGTCATCGCGCACCGCCTCTCCACCATCGTGGATGCGGACGAGATCATCGTGCTGGACGCCGGCCGCGTGGCCGAGCGCGGCACCCACCGCGGCCTGCTCAAGGTGGACGGGCTGTATGCCAAGCTGTGGGCGCTGCAGCAGCGGGAGGCGGAGGAGCGCCAAGCGGCGGCCGAGCCCGCGTTCCAGCTCAAGTGAGCACCGTGCCACGCAGCGTACTCATCACCGGCTGCTCCAGCGGCATCGGCCGCGCCACGGCCGCGCACCTCAAGGGCCGGGGCTGGCGGGTGATCGCCAGCGCCCGCAAGGCCGAGGACGTGGCGGGACTCAAGGCCGCCGGCTTCGAGGCGGTGCGGCTCGACGTGGCGGACTCCGCTTCCATCCAGGCCGCCCTGGCGGCGACCTGTGCCCTCACGGGCGGTCCGCTCGATGCGCTGGTGAACAACGCCGGCATGGCCATCCCGGGCGCGGTGGAAGACCTCTCTCGCGAGAACCTGCAACATCAGTTCGACGTGAACTTCTTCGGCTTGATGGAACTCACCCGCGCGGTGCTGCCGGTCATGCGCAAGCAGGGCCGCGGGCGCATCGTCATGGTGAGCAGCATCCTCGGGCGGGTGGCCATGCCCTGGCGCGGCGCCTACAACGCCAGCAAGTTCGCGCTGGAGGGCATCACCGACACGCTGCGCCTGGAGCTGCGCGGCAGCCCCATCCGGGTGGCACTGGTGAACCCGGGGCCCGTGAAGAGCCGCTTCCGGGACAACTCGCTGCACAACTTCGACGCCGAGGTACAGACCTCCAGCACCCACGCGGCGGAGTACGCGCGGCTGCGCGCCATGACGGGCACGCGCAAGGACCACCAGCCCTTCACCGCAGGTCCCGAGGCGGTGGCGGAGCGCATCGCCCGGGCGCTGGAGAGCCCCCGTCCCAAGGCCCGCTATTACGTGACCTCTCCCGCTTATATATTGTCTGCCGCCCGATGCATCCTGCCTACCGCCTGGCTGGACGCAGTGCTGGCACGGATCTAGGAAAGGCTTGCAAGGGGCAGGTCGCGGGCTATACTTCGGGCCTATCATCCGACCAAAAGGGCCTTCTCGATGAACACCCTCCGTCGCATTCCGGCGCTACTCATCCTCGCTTGCCTCGTCTCCCTGGCGGGCTGTGCCGCCCAGCCGATGCAGGACTCGCGCAGCATGCAGGCCGCGCAAGAGTCGATCCAGGACACCCACAACGCGTTCCTCAAGGCCTTCAATGCCAAGGACGCCGCGGGCGTGGCCGCGGTCTACACCGACGATGCGATCATCATGCCGCCCAACTACCCGGCGGTGAAGACCTCCATCGCGATCCAGACCTTCATGCGCGAGCAGCTGGTGCCGCCCATGACGGGGATGCTGCTCAACGTCGCTGAGACCCAGGTGACGGGCGATTATGCGTTCAGCTCCGGGTACTACACCCTGCTTGGCGAGAACGGCGCGACCCTGGACCACGGCAAGTTCCTGCAGGTGCTGAAGCAGCAGGGCCGTGACTGGAAGGTCTACCGCGAGGCCTACAACAGCGATCAGGCCGCCGCCCAGCCGGATGCCACCATGGCTCCCGCCGCCGCGACGCACTGAAGTCGTTAGGCTTTAGATGAAGGCCCGGAGCAGAGATGCTCCGGGCTTTTTCTTTTTGCGAAACCGCCTTAAAAGCGTCGCGAGCGCAGGCGCATCGCATGCGATGCGCGGGTGGGGCAGGAGCCCACCCAGCATTTCGCGAAGCAAGGATGCGAAGCGAATTGGGACGAGGCAACCAAGCCGCGCTCGCCGCTCTCGCACATCCCTGTGCTCCGCGGCACGTACGCATCCCTGCTACAGACAAAGTCATGCTAAGCGCAGCAGCTTTTAAGGCGGTTTCAGCCGGGATAGCTGCCTGCTTGCATGAGGCCTTCAGTCTCGGGAAAGCCCAATGCCAGGTTCATGTTCTGCAGGGCCTGGCCTGCCATCCCCTTCACCAGGTTGTCCAGCGCCGTCATCACCGCCACGGTGCCGTTCCTCGCCTGCCAGCCGATGTCGCAGAAATTGCTGCCCGCCACCGCGCCCACCCGCGGCGGTTCATTCCCCAGCAACCTCACGAAAGGCGCACTGCCGTAGGCGGCCTCCATGCGCTGCGCCACCGCCGCCGCGTCCAGGCCGGCGCGGAACTGCACCGTGGCGTGGATGCCGCGCACCATGGGCGCCGAATGGGGCACGAAGCCCAGGGCATAATCGCGGCTGCCTTCGGTGTCCAGGAGGCGCGTGATCTCCGCCTCGTGCTGGTGCGCCAGCGCCTTGTAGGCGCGGAAATCCTGGGCACGGGTGGGATGATGCGTGCCCTCCCCCGGCGAGGTGCCGGAGCCGGAGGAACCCGTGGCGGCGCTCACGGCGATGAAACCGAGACCCTGCATGCCAGCGAAGGGGAGCAGCGCGAGCTGGATCGCGGTGGCGAAACAGCCCGGGCTCGCGATGCGCTTCTTGCCCGCCAGCTCCTGCCGCCGCCACTCCGGCAGCCCATAGGTGAAACGCCCAAGGCCTTGGGGATGCGGATGGGGCTTGCCGTAGGCGTGCTGGAACACCACCGCGTCGTCCAGGCGGAAGTCGCCCGAGAGGTCGATGAGCGTGAGCCTCTCCTCGAGGCCCGCTGCCCTCCACGCCGATTCGAGCGCCGGCAGTTGCTGCGCCAGCTCGAAGTGCGGCATGGCGGAGAACACCACCGGGTGTTCCGCCCCGGCCAGGGCACGCCAGTCCGGCTCCGCATCGAAGCCGCCCTGCACCACGCCGCGCAGGTTCGGGTGCGCCTTCCAGAACGGCTCCCCCGCATGCTTGCGGGACACGGCGCGCAGCTTGCCCACCTGCGGATGCACGCCCAGCAGCCGCAGCAGTTCGCCGCCGCCGTAACCCGAACCGCCCAATATGTAGACGGACAGCCGGCTCATTGCCTGCGGATGCCCCGCTTGGCCAGCAACTCCAGCAGATGTTCGCCGAAGACCTTGGAATGGGTGCGGGCGTTGATGGCGCGCAGGCCCACCTCCCGCTCCACGAAGCGCACGCCCACGTTGTTGTCGGTGGCGGGACCGGTCACCACGTCGGCGTCGATGCCGTACTCGCTCTTGAGGTGGCGCACGCCGCCTGCCACGCCGACGGGATCGTTGGCGCAGAATACGAAGCCGGCGGTGAGCGCCTTCAGCTCCGGATCCGCCAGGATCGCCTGCACGCCGTAGTCGCCCATGATGCCGTCGCCGGTCTCGGCCACGATCACGTCAAGGCCGCGCCCGGAGAGCTGGGCGAACAGCGTGCGCGCCACCTGGTTCGCGCTGTCGTGTCCGGTGCAGACGATGCCGGCATCGGTGAAGTCATAGGTCACCTCGGCGCCGTAGTCGCGCATGCTCAGGGTGTCGCGCATCAGCGAGACGCCGGTGAGCTTGGCGCCGCCCACCCGGAAGCCCGCCTGGGTGAGCCGGCGCACCAGCGCGCAGGCGGCGGCGGTCTTGCCAGCGTTCATGCAGGTGCCGGCCACGTAGATGACCTTGCAGTCGAGCGTGCGTCCCTCTTCCTGCAGCGCGCCCATGCGGATGTTCGCCGCCTGCCCCTCCCGGGACTGGAACTCCGGGTACACCAGCACCTGCCCCAGCACCTCGAACTCGAAGGGCGAGCCCACCTCGGGGTTGTGGGAGACACACTCGCCGATGACGCCGCCCAGGTTCAGCACGTGCAGCACCTGGCCGGGCTCGACGCTCTTGGGCAGCACGCCCTCGTAGCCGTGCAGCGCGTTGCGATGGCCGAGCGCGCCCACGATCACGTCATCGCCGTGGATCACGTTCATGCGCCCGTGCACGTCCTCGAGCTGGTTGTACCCGGCCTTGTCCCCCAGGATGCGGCCCGCCACCACCGCTCCATGCTCGGCGCGGATGGACGGGGACAGGGTGAGGCTGCGGTCCAGCTTCAGGTTTCTGGTCACGGAAGCTATCTTGTCCGCATTAATTCTCACGGGAATCTCCCGCCTGCAGCGCCAGGATCTGCTGCACGCCGTAGAGCTTGGCGAAGCCGGCGGCCTCGGCGCCGGTCCACAGCCGGTTGGCCTCGCCGTAGCTCGCCACCTTGGCATCCATGAGCGAGTGCGGCGAGCGCACCCCGTCCACCGCGAAGGCCCGCGGGTAGAGGGTGAGCTGCACCTCGCCGGTGACCTGTTCCTGGCTGGAGGCGAGGAAGGCCTCCAGGTCCCGCGCCAGCGGGTCGAAGAAGTGGCCCTCGTGCAGCAACTGGCCGTAGAGGTTGCCGAGCGTATCCTTCCAGAAGAGCTGCTTGCCCGTGAGCGTGAGCTTCTCCAGCTCCCGGTGCGTGCCGATGAGGATGTGCGCCGCCGGCGCCTCGAAGCCCACCCGGCCCTTGATGCCCAGGATGGTGTCGCCGAGGTGCACGCCGCGGCCGATGCCGTACGTGTGCCCCACCGAATTCAACATGGCGATCAGCGCCACCGGATCGAGGGGCTCACCGTCCAGCGACACCGGCACACCCTGGATGAAGCCCAGGGTCATGCGCTTGGCCGGCAGGCCCGCCGCATCGATCTCGCCCCCCGGGAAGGCCGCCTGGGGCAGTACGCTCCAGGAATCCAGGGTCTCGCGCCCGCCGACGGAGGTGCCCCACATGCCCTCGTTCACGGAGTACTGCACGGTCTTGGCCGGGAACTCGAAGCCGTGCTGCTTGAGGAAATCCATCTCCTGCTGCCGGCTCAGGCCTAAGCTGCGGATGGGCGTGATGAGCTCGAGCTCCGGCGCCAGGGCGCGGAATGCCACATCGAACCGTATCTGATCGTTGCCGGCGCCGGTGGAGCCGTGAGCCACCGCGTCGGCCTTGAGTTCCTTCGCCACCGCCACCACGCTCGCCGCCTGGCAGACCCGCTCCGCCGAGACGCTGAGGGGATAGAGGTTGCCTCGCAGCACGTTGCCGTACACGAGGTAGCGCAGGTAGCGGTCGAAGAGCTGGCCGCGGGCGTCCAGGGTGCGATGCGCCTTGGCGCCGAGCTTCGGCGAGAGCGCCTCGATACGCTTCAGCTCCGCGGGACTGAAGCCGCCGGTGTCCACCGTGACAGTGGTGACCTCGTAGCCCTGCTCTTTCAGGTGCACCACGCAGAACGACGTGTCGAGTCCCCCGGAGAACGCCAATACAACATGCTTCTTCATCAGTTGCCCTCCCACAGCTGCTTGTCGGCGGCGGCGAGCCGCGCGCGCACTTGTCCGAGCCAGCCTTCGGCGCCGGCGACGTCCGCCTCGATGAGCTCCAGCCCCAGGTTGCCGGCGCCGCCCAGGTGACTGGCAGTGAGCGCATCGCGGTCCGGTTTGAAACGCCCGGCTTCGAGTTCCCGCGCCACCTGGCGGTAGGCGTCGCGGAACGGCATGCCCCGCTCCGCCAGCACATAGGCCTGGTGCGCAGCGTAGATGTCGTCGCTGCATGCGGAAGCAGCCCGGCTGGCATCCACTTCCAGCGTCGGCACCAGCGCGAGGAGCACGTCCAGCCAGCCCGCCATGGCATCCACCGCATCGAACAACGGCCTCTTCAGGAGCTGCAGGTCCCGGTGGTAGTTGGACGGCAGGCCGCTCGCAAGCTCCTGCAGCATCGCCGCGTAGCCGCGCAGTTCGCGGCAGCGGCCACGAGCCAGCTCCACCACGTCCGGGTTGCGCTTCTGGGGCATGATCGAGGAGCCGGTGGTGAAGGCGTCCGGCAGCTTCAGGAAGCCGAACTCCGGCATGGAGTACAGCGACACGTCCCACAGGAACTTCTCCATCACCAGGCCGATGGAAGCATAGGCGTTGAGCAGCGCCAGCTCGTGGCGGCCGCGGGAGTTCATCACGTCCACCGGCGAGACCTGCACCCCGGTGAAGCCCAGCAACTCCGCCGTGCGCTCCCGCCGGATGGGCAGCGGCACGCCGAAACCGGCAGCAGCGCCCAAAGGACATCTATCCAGCCGCGCGTAAAGCGCCTGCAGCGCCTGAAGTTCCTCCGCGAGGCCGGCGGCGAAGGCCGCACCCCAGAGCCCGAAGCTGGAGGGCATGGCCCGGCGCAGATGCGTGTAACCCGGCATGGCCTGCTGTGCATGGGCATGGGCGAACGTGCAGAACGCCCGCGCCAGCATGGCGGTGCGCTCCACCGCATCCAGCAGCGACTCGCGCATGTAGAGGCGCAGCGCCAGGATCACCTGGTCGTTGCGGGAACGGCCGAGATGGATGCGCTTGCCGGCATCGCCCAGCTCCGCCGTGAGCAGCGCCTCGATGGCGGTGTGGGCGTCCTCCTGCTCACGGCTTATCTTGACCTGTCCCTGGCGCGCCTTGCGGGCGATGCCCGCGAGCGCCGCGACGAGGGCGCGCGCGTCCTGCTCCGGCAGCAGGCCGGCTTCGGCGAGCATGCGCGCGTGGGCGGCGCTGCCTTGGGCGTCGTGCGCCAGGAGCCGCGCGTCCAGCTCGGGATCGTCTCCCACCGTGAACCCATGCACCGCCTGGTCCAGCGGCAGGCCCTTGGCCCAGAGCTGCGCGCTCACGCCGCCTGGTCCTTGGCCTTGGCTTCCCGTGCCACCAGCATGGTGCCGCTGCCCTGGTTGGTGAATACCTCCGTGAGCACCGCGTCCGGCAGCATGCCGCTCACGAGATGCACGCTGGCGACGCCCGCGTCCAGGGCGCGGCGCGCCGCCGCGAGCTTGGGCCGCATGCCGCCGGAGATCTTGCCGGAATGCTCCATCCCTTCGATGCCCCCCAGGGTCGCGTAGGGCACCAGGCTGGACGGACGGCCGAGGTCTTCCATCAACCCCGGCACCTTGAGCAGGAAGAACAGCTTCTCTGCGTTGAGCGCGGCCGCGATCTCCGCCGCCACGGTGTCGGCGTTGGTGTTGAACACCTCGCCCTTGTCGTTGGCCGAGAGCGGCGTCACCACCGGCACGTACTCGCCTGCCAGGAGGTGCTGCAGGAGCGCCGGGTTCACCTTGTCGATGTCTCCCACCAGGCCGAAGTCCACGAACTGGGCCTGGCCCGCGTCGTCCTTCATCTGCACCGGCTGGCGCTTGTGGGCCGAGAGCAGCCCGCCGTCCACGCCGCTGATGCCGGTGACCGGCAGTCCCGCGGCCCGGAGATCCACCAGGAGGTCCGTGTGCAGGCTGCCCGCCAGCACCATCTTGGCGGCATCCAGCACCTTGGCGGTGGTGACGCGCCGGCCGGCCACCTTCTGCACCGGCAGCTGCAGGCTCTCGCACAGGGCGTCGATACCGGTGCCGCCGCCGTGCACCAGCACCAGCTTGATGGAGAAGCTCCACAGCACCGCGAGCTGTTCGCAGACCGCGCGGCGCACCGCCGGGTCCTCCAGCACCTCGCCACCGAGCTTGAACACGAAGGTCTTGCCGCGGAACGCGCGCACGTACTGGGCTGCGGAACGCAGCGTGGCGTAACTGTCGGGGGCTACGGACATGTCAGTCCTCCTTATTGAGCAGCCGGTGCAGGAGCACCCGCTGCACGTGGAAACGGTTCTCGGCCTCGTCGATCACGCGGCTGGCGGTGCCGTCCAGCACCGCGTCCGCCACCTCCACGTTGCGCCTGACCGGCAGGCAGTGGAGGAAGATGGGATCGTGGGCCGCGGCCAGCACCTTCAGGTCCACCAGCCAATCCCGGTGCGCGGCGATGCGCGCCGGCGCATCGGCGGCGGGCACCGTGAGCGTGTTCGGTCCCCAGGCCTTTGCGTAGACCGCGCGGCTGCCCTCGAGGGCGGCGCGCCGGTCATGGGTGACGGTGACGGAACCGCCGCTCGCGCGGGCGTAGGCCCGCGCCTCCTCCACCACGCCGGGATGCAGGTCGAAGCCCTCCGGGTGCGTCACGCGCACCTCGCAGCCGGCGGCGGCGGCCGAGAGCAGGAAGGAATGAGGCACCGCCTTGGGCAGGGGCTTGATGTGGGGCGCCCAGGTCAGCGTCACCGGGAGGCCCTGGGTCGCACCGAAGTTCTCGCGCAGGGTGAGCATGTCCGCGAGGCCCTGGCAGGGATGCTCGCGGGCCGATTCCATGCTGATGACCGGCACGCCGGCCAGCGCGCGGAACGCGTTCAGCACCGGGTCGGCGGCGTCCGCGTCGTCATCCGTGAGCGCGCCGAAGGTGCGCACCGCCAGCGCGTCGGCGTAGCGGCCCAGCACCGGGATCGCTTCCTTTATATGCTCAGGCCGGTCGCCGTCCATGACCGCGCCGTCCCGGTCCTCCAGCTTCCAGACGCCGTTGCCCACGTCCAGCACCACGGCGCTGCCGCCGCCGCGCAGCATGGCCGCCTCGAAGGAGGCGCGGGTGCGCAGCGAGGGATTGAAGAACACCATGCCCAGCAGCTTGCCCGCGAGGTGCGCGCCGGGGGCCTGCCGCTTCCAGCGCAGCGCCTCCTCCAGCACCGAAGCCACGCCGGCGACGCCCAGGTCCGCGATGTGGGTGAAATGCTTCATGGATGGAAACCGCGTACCGCCGCGAGCAGCGCGTCCACCGCCGCGTCGCTCACGTTGAGGGGCGGCATCAGGCGCAGCACCTCCGGGTCCGAGGAACCGCCCACCAGGATGCGCTGCGCCTGCAGCGCCTTCTTCAGGGCCGCGGCCTGCGCGCCGGCCTTGAGGCCCAGCAGCAGGCCCTCGCCCCGCACTTCCGTCACCATGCTGCCGGCTAGTCCGGTCCGGATGCGCGTGGCCTGGCGCGCGGCGTTCTGCATGAGGCCTTCGTCGCGGATCACCTCCAGCGTCGCCAGCAGCGCGGCGCAGGCGAGCGGCCCGCCGCCGAAAGTGCTGCCCAGGTCGCCGGGCTTGAGGGCACGCGCGATCTCCGCGGTCATGAGCAGCGCGCCCATGGGCACGCCCGAGGCGATGCCCTTGGCGAGGGTCATGAAGTCCGGCTCCCCACCATAGAGGTCCGCAGCGAACGGCGTACCCAGGCGGCCCATCCCCGTCTGCACTTCATCGAAGATGAGCAGCGCGCCCTGGCGGCGGCACTTCTGGGCGAGCGCCGCGAACCAGGCGCGGGTGGCGGTGCCGACGCCCGCCATGGATTGGATAGGCTCGACTATCACTGCTGCCGATCCAGAGAGATCCGCGGCGTCCAGTGCTTCGAGGTCGCCGAAGGGCAGGAAGTCCACCGGCGCCAGCAACGGCCCCAATCCCTGCTTCAATGAGGCCGAGTCCGTGACCGAGAGCGCCAGCAGGCTGCGGCCATGGAAGGCGCCCGTGAACGCCGTGTAGCGGCCGCGGCCCGTGAGCTGGGCGGCGAGCTTGAGCGCGGTCTCATTGGCCTCGGCGCCGGAGTTGCAGAAGAACACCGAGGCGATGTGCGCCGGCGCGAAGGCCACCAGCGCCCCGGCCGCCGCATCCCGCACCGGCAGGCGCGCCGCCGCGGAATAGAAGATGAGCTGGCGTGCCTGCTCCGCCACGGCGGCAGCCACCCTAGGGTGGCTATGGCCGGTGGCGGCCACGCAATGGCCACCGTAGAAATCGAGATAGGCACGGCCCGCTTCGTCCTGCACCGCCTCGCCCGCACCGGAAACCAGTGCGAAGGGATAGGGAACGTAGGTAGGGAACAGCGCCGGGACCTGCGTGTTTTGCGGGGAATCCTTGAAAATATGCATTATTGTGTGAATAAAAATGATTTAAATGGAATATAATTCGTTTATATACACACAAATTCTGCTTAATGCAATACTATATGCATAGATATTTACGAGCCTATGACGGGGCGAACCATGACGCTGGATGAGGCGATCCTGAGACTCGCGGAAGAGCGGGAAGTGACGGACCAGGCGGTGTTCCTGGACCTCTTGAAGCGGGAGGGCCACAAGGTCACCCAGCCCACGCTGTCGCGGCACCTGAACAAGCTCGGCGTCCAGAAGCTCGCCGGCCGCTACCAGCGAGTGGACCCCATGCCCACCGAGCTCCCCGCCTACGCCGTGTCCGCCGCGCCGCCGAACCTCGTCATCATCAAGACCCGCCCCGGCTACGCCCAGGCGCTGGCGGTGCTCCTGGACGAGCACGCCATCGACGGAGTGGTGGGGACCCTGGCGGGGGACGACACGGTGTTCATCGCCGTGACGCCGGAGAAGAAGATGCGCGAGGCCGTGGAGACGGTGCGCGGGATCCTGGAGAGCCGCTCCGGCTGAGCAATCCCCAGCCGGAGCGGAGAAGGCTGTCTTATTGGGCGCCGGGCGGCGGCAGCGGGATCTCCTCGGCGATCAGAAGCTTCCACCCGTCCGCACCCTTGCGCCACACATGCATGTAGGTGCCCTGGGGCGTGAGGTGCGCCGTGTCACCGGTCTTGTAGGTCATGCCGTAGAGGTAGCCCAGGTCCCCCGACTTGGCCACGCTGCCACCCAAGGGGAACCATTGCAGGTCGGAGAGCGCGTCCGGCACCACCGTGGCCATCTCTGCCTTCCCCAGCAGCGGCTGGCCGCCCAGCATCAGCACACGGATGTCATCGGTGCCGGAGAGCCGGTATGCGGTGCGCAGGCCCTTGTTGATGGCGTCGTTGGAGAACACGGTATCGGCGCGCATCATGGCGTCGTGCAGGTCGTCCACGGAAGGCACCGCGCCGCTGACGGCGGGAAGCTGCGCCACCTTGGAATGCGGCGCCAGCGGCTTGGCCTTGTCCTCGGCCGGATGGTCTATGCCGGCATCGAACAGCGCCTTCCAGGTGCCGGTGGAGTCCTTGGCCCAGATGCTCAGCCACTCACCGTAGGCGGCCTGCTGCTTGCCCTCCTCGTCCCAGTGCGCGGTCCAGGGACCCGTGTCCACGCCGAAGTCGCCGGAGGCGGATACCAGTGCGTATGAGGGGTACCACAGCAACTGCGTCTTGCTGGCCTTGCCCTGGGTATAGCGGTCGAAGGCATTGACCGGCTGCGGCCCGAAGGTGATGGACTGCTTGTCCAGGTACTTGAGGAAGCCGTCGCGGATACCGTGCTTGGCCACCTCGGCGGCGAAGTCGTATTCGTTCTGCACCAGGCTCACGGGCGCAGTGTGGGTAGTGCGCGCGGCTTGCGCGGCGGGGACCAACAGCAGGGAGGAGAAGACGAAGGCGAGGATCTTATGCATGGCGTACCCTTGGAGATTCCCCTGATTGTTATGGACTAAGCATAGACCTTTCACCGGACAGGATGTTCCACGGCGGTGCCCGACCGCACAGGCACCCGACGAAACAGCGGATTTTAGCGACGGATGGTCATTCGTCCCCGGCCGTCACCTGGTTACGGCCGCCGCGCTTGGCGCGGTACATGCGCCGGTCCGCGGTCATGTAGAGACGGTCCCAGTCCTCCCCATCCTCGGGGAACACGGCGATGCCTCCGCTCAGGGTGGCGGTGGGCGTGGCCGCCTCCTCGTACTGCGCACCCGCCACCGCCTCCCGCAGCCGGTCCGCGGCACGCAGGCATTCCGCGCGGCCGTGCTGGGGGAGGATCACCAGGAACTCCTCGCCCCCGATGCGGCCGAGCACGTCCTCGCCGCGCTTGTGGCGCTCGAGCGTGGCGGAGATGTGCCGCAGCACTGCGTCGCCCACGTAGTGGCCGCAGGTGTCGTTGATCTGCTTGAAGAGGTCGATGTCGAACAGCACCAGGCCGAAGCTCTGCCGCTGGCGGCGGCAGCGGGCCACCTCCTCGTCGAAGCGCTCATGCATGGCGCGCCGGTTCGGCAGCCCGGTGAGCAGGTCGGTGTAGGCCGAGCGCCGGAGATCGTGCTCCATCAGCCGCACCTCCACCCACATGAGGCCGAGGGTGGAGGACACCACCAGCAAGAGCTGGAACGCGGAGAACGCCGCCTGCAGGGTGTCCACCCGCGCGAGGTCGGAGCTGCCGCCGATGGCGATCCAGATGAGTGCCAGGCGCGCGTTCCACACCATCAGCGTCAGCAGGATGGTCCCTACCAGGAAGTTGGCCGCGGCGCGCGCGGCGGCCGGCGGATGATGCAGGAGCTGCCAGGACACCACCACGTACTGCAGGCTGGCGTAGAAGGTCGGCGCGGCGAAGTAGACGATGAGCGGGCCGTGCAGGAAGTAGTTGAGGACCAGTATCCCCACCACCACCGCGAAGCCGCTGCCGGTGAGCACCAGCGCAGGCCGCAGCGGCACGTGCATGAACACGGCGCGGGCGGTGAGTAGGGCCGAGAGGGAGATCAGGCTGTCGCCCAGCATCCGCCCCAGGTCGCCGGCCATGCTGCCCGTGGCGAAGATCACCAGCATGCCCAGGGCGTAGGCGATGAGGCCCCAGCCCCACAGGCGCAACGCCAGGGACTTGCGCTCGCCGCGCGCCACCACCAGCACCAGCACGCCCATGAGCATGCTCATCATGAGCAGGCACAGCAGCAGCACAGCCGAGAGCTTCACGCCGGCGATCTCCCCCTAAACCATCCGCCCGGCCCCGGAGGACCGGGGTCTTGCGTCCGGTATTCTACCTTCGGGGCAGCGGCAGTTCAGGCGCGCCGCTCGTACTTCCAGTTGTAGTTCTTCCCCTCGCTGAGCCACTTCAGCGCGGTGGCGAGGCGGCGGGCGCGGGTCGCTTCCTGCTTCGCACCGGTGATCCATTCCACGTATTCGTTACGGTGGCTGGCGCTCAGGGCCTTGAAGGTGGCGGCGGCTTTGGGCTGGCCCTTGAGCGCCCGGGCGAAGTCCGCCGGCACCCGCAGCGGCGCGGCCTTGCGCCGGGCGCGCCCCGGCACCTTCACGTCCTCGAGGTTGAGCCGTACCGCCTTCTTTATATAGGCGGCGAGCTTGCGGTCGGAAGGCAGGTCCTTGAGGCTCGTGACCCGGCCGAAGCTGCCCATGGCGCCATCCTTCCCGTCCAGCACCAGCTTGCTCTTCCAGAAGCCGAAGGCGCAGTGCCGCTTGAACGCCGCCATGTTGCAGACGATGCCGGCGTGGACGAAGCTCGGCATGCCCCACTTGAGCGTCTCCTCGATGTCCGGATCCGCCTGGTGCATCAGCTTGCGGAGGTGCCTGAGGATGGGCTTGGCGAAGTCCGCGGACTTCGCGATGTAGGCATCCACGCGTGGGTCTTTCTTACCCATGGCTCAGTCTCCGGTGGGTATGATCCCGGCGTTCTCGATCATCAATATGATAGAGCGTTCCGGCGCGCGGGTGCGGTGCACCACCCCCTTGGGCACCGTGAAGCCCTGGCGCGGCCTGAGCTCGACAACGCGATCCTCGAGGTCCACGCAGAACAGGCCCTCGATGCAATAGAAGAACTCGTCGTCCTCCTCGTGCTTGTGCCAGTGGTACTCGCCCTGCATCACGCCGAGGCGCACCACCGAGCCGTTCACCTTGGCCAGGGTCTGGTTGAACCAGGGGTGGGTGACGGCGTCGATGACGGGCTGCAGGTCCACCTTCTCCAGCGGCTTGAACAGCACGTCGAGGCGCGTGTCGTAGGGGAAGTCGGCGGGATCAGTCTTGTTGGCCATGGCCGGGGCCTCGCGTGAGCGGGACGCAGGCCAAGGATGCTAAATCAATCCAGGCGGGAAAGCTGTTGTAATTTCACGGATTCATTGTTGTAAATCCACGGCAAGCCGCGGCCGGAAGGCGCCGGAGCGCCTCCCGGCCTGGACATCACGGGTTGGGCAAGCTCGAGCACTTGTAGTAAGCGACCTCGGCGTCCTTGAAGGCATTGACGTTGAAGCCGCCGATGCTGGTCTCGCTGGGGATGATCACGAAGGCGTAGTTCGCGCCCTTGGAAGGCGCCTTGTCCACCGCGCCCTGGGTGATGCGCTCGATCGCAGCGGCCTTGTCCATGTTGCCGGAGAGGCCGAAGTCCTCCTTCTCGCGCACCACCTGGGTGCAGCCGTAGTCGGACTTGGGTTCCGCCTGGCCGGCCATGACCCGCTGGCCGGTCTTGGCGGTGTAGTTCTTCACCGTCAGGCCGCCCATCATGTTCGAGATGGACGAGCAGCCGGTCACGGCCGCCAGTGCGAGGATGAATACGGGAAGCTGCTTGGACATGGTCATCTCCTTCTTATGAATGGGATAGCCAACCCTGGCACAAGTATCGCACAGGCTAGGCCAAGGCCTTAAGCCCGGCGGCGTGGTGCTGCAACGCCTCGCGCAAGGACATGGGCGCGCGGATCTCGAACCGGAACGACAGCCGCGCGAGCTGCCGCGCCATCCACTCGATGCCATCGGTGCGGGTCTTGAACAGTAGGCCGCCTCGCTGCGGCTCGAACAGTCCGATGTTCTCCCCCAGCTCGAGCATGGCGGTCTCGAGGTCGGTCTCGAGCCACACCTCCACCGATATCGCGCGCGGCAGCGTGGCGATGCTGAAGTCCAGGTGCGCGCCCGCGTCGAAGTCCTCCGGACGCGTGAACCTGGTCTCGAGCATCTGCACTTCCTCCACCCGGTCGAGGCGGAAGGAGCGCAGCCCCTGGCGCAGATGGCAATGGCCCCCCACGTACCAGCAGCCCTTGCGGTAGAGCAGGCCGTAGGCGTCGAAGTCCCGCTCGCTGCCCTCGCCCTTGGAGGAGCGGTAGCGCATGTGCACGCGCCGCCCCTGCTGCGCCGCCGCGCTCAACACCGCCAGCGCCTGGTTGTCGCCGGGCGGAGGCGCGGAGCTCAAGTCGAGGCTCACGGTCTCGTCCACCGCGCGCACCCGCTGCTTGAGGTTCGCCGGCATCACCCGCTCGAGCTTGGCCTGGGCGCTGGCGACGGCGGAGTTCGCCTCCGCGAGTCCCAGGCTGCGCGCCGCCAGGAGGCCCACCGACAGCGCCAGCGCTTCGTCCTCGTTGAACATCATGGGCGGCAGCTTGAAGCCGGCCACCAGGAGGTAGGCGCCGTGGCGGCCGCGCTCGCTGGTGATGGGTATCCCGAGGTCCTCCAGCGCGGCGATGTAGCGGCGCAACGTGCGCCCGTCCACCTCCAGGCGGCGCGCGAGCTCGGCCCCGCTCATGCGCCCATGGGTCTGCAGGAGCTCGAGGACAGCCAGTACGCGGGTGGTGGGACGGGACATGATCCACAGTTTAACTTCAATTAGGACTTAAAACGCCCTAATTACCCCCTACCGTGCGTCCCGAACCCCATCGGCCCCTTGGGCCGCTGGGTCCCCCAACCGAAGGAGGAACGGACATGCACAAGACTTACCACCCCTATGGCCTCATCGCCGCCGCCATGGTGCTCACTGCCTTCGGCGGTGTCGCCTATGCCGAGACCCCTGCCGCCACCGCCGGCCCGGCGGTGCGGGACGGCTCCCACGACTTCGACTTCGAGATGGGCAAGTGGAATATGCACAATCGCAGGCTGGTCAAGAAGTTCGTGGATTCCCATGACTGGGCGGAGTTCGAATCACACAGCGAGGGGAGCTTGCTTCCCGGCGGCATGGGCAACCAGGATGTGTACCGCACGGACTTCTTCAAGCCGGGCTTCGTGGGCCTCACCTACCGTCTCTACGATCCGCGCACCGGACTGTGGAGCATCTACTGGATCGACAACCTGAGCATGCAGGGCACCTTCCTGCCGCCGGTGGTGGGCAAGTTCACCGGCAACGTGGGAGTGTTCGAGGGACCCGATACCTACGACGGCAAGCCCATCGTGGTGCGCTACACCTGGACGGTGAACCCCAAGGGCTCGCCCATCACCGCGCACTTCGAGCAGGCCTTCTCCGCGGACGGCGGCAAGACCTGGGAGACCAACTTCGTGAACGACATCACGCCGGCAGGCCGCTGACTCCCGGCTTGTGAGAGACTGCCCGCCGGGCGCCGACGAGGGGAACCCATGACTGACTACGGCCATCTCTGGCTCTTCTTCGTGTTCGTGCTCGGCATCATGCTGCTGCCGGGCCTGGACATGGCCTACATCCTCGGCAGCGCCCTGGCGGGCGGCCGCAAGTCCGGCGTCATGGCGCTCCTGGGCGTGGCGGCCGGCGGCACCTGCCACGTGGTCGCGGGCGTGCTGGGCATCAGCGTGCTCCTGAAGCTCTATCCCGCCGCGTTCCAGTTCATGCTGCTGGCGGGCGCGCTCTACATCGCCTGGATCGGCTTCAGCATCCTCAGGAGCGCCTCCGCGTTCCACCTGCACCCGGACGGCCGCAAGCGCACGCCGGCCGCCACCTTCCGCCAGGGTATGGTGACCTGCCTGCTCAATCCCAAGGCCTATCTCTTCATGCTGGCGGTGTTCCCGCAGTTCCTGCGACCGGAGTACGGCGCGCTATGGCTGCAGGGCGTGGTGATGTGGCTCATCATCCTCACCGGCATGGCGGGGGTGTACGGGCCACTCGCCTACGCAGCCGGCAGCGTGCGCACCTGGCTGGAGGGCAATCCCGCCTCCGCCGTGACCGTGAGCCGGGTGGTGGGCGCGATGCTGATGGCAGTGGCGGTGTTCACTGCGGTGGACGGCTGGCGCGGGGTCTGACCACAATAGGGCATGACCCACACCGCCCAGCTTTGGCTCTACTTCCTTCTGGTCTTCGGCGTCATCCTGCTGCCGGGGATGGACATGGCCTACGTGCTCGCCAGCGCCCTCACCGGCGGAAGGCGCGGAGGCCTGGCCGCGGTGGCCGGCATCGTATCCGGCGCAGTGTTCCACATGGCGGCGGCGGTGCTGGGCGTGAGCGTGCTGCTCAAGCTCTACCCCGCCGCGTTCCAGGCGCTGCTGCTGGCGGGTGCTTTCTACCTGGCCTGGGTCGGCTATTCCATCCTGCGGCGCGCCTCGGTGATACGGCTGCACCCGGACAGCGTGGTGCGCTCACCGAAGACAGCGTTCCGCCAGGGCATGGTGAACAACCTGCTCAACGCCAACGCCTACGTGTTCACGCTGGCGGTGATCCCGCAGTTCCTGCGCCCGGAATACGGCCCGTTGTGGCTGCAGGGCACGGTGCTGTGGGGCATCGGCGCGGTATGCCAGGTGGTGGTGTACGGTTCGGTGGCGCTGCTCGCGGCCAAGATGCGCAGCTGGCTCGAGCGCGATCCCGCCGCCGCGGCCCGGGTCGCGCGGGTGGTGGGCGTGATGCTGGTCCTGATGGCGGCGCTCACCGCCGTGAACGGCTGGCGCGGCGTGTAGCAAAGAAAAAGCCCGCCGAAGCGGGCTTTTCCATCAGCCATTGGCGGCCTTGGGCTTGGGTGGCTTGGCCTTGCTGAAGCCGAAGCCGATGTCCCGCGCGTCCACGGTGATGGTGTCGCCGGGGCCGAACTCGCCCGCCAGGAGCTTCTGAGCCAACGGGTTCTCCAGCTGCTGCTGGATGGCACGCTTCAGGGGCCGCGCGCCGTATACCGGGTCGAAGCCGGCCTTGCCGAGCTTGTCCAGCGCCGCGTCCGTGACCTCGAGACCCATGTCCCGGTCCGCGAGGCGCTTGAGCAGGTGCGCGATCTGGATGCGCGCGATGGAGCGGATCTGGGCCTGGCCCAGCGGGTGGAACACCACCGTCTCGTCCACACGGTTGATGAACTCGGGGCGGAAGTGGCCGCCCACGATCTCCATCACCTTGTCCTTCATCTTCTCGTAGTTCTCCTCGCCGCTCATGTCCTGGATCACCTGGGAGCCCAGGTTCGAGGTCATGACCACCACGGTGTTCTTGAAGTTCACGGTGCGGCCCTGGCCGTCCGTGAGGCGGCCGTCGTCCAGCACCTGCAGCAGCACGCCGAACACGTCGGGGTGCGCCTTCTCGACTTCATCGAGCAGGATCACGGAGTATGGTTTGCGGCGCACGGCTTCGGTCAGGTAGCCGCCTTCTTCGTAACCCACATAGCCCGGCGGCGCGCCGATGAGCCGGGCCACGGAGTGCTTCTCCATGAACTCGCTCATGTCGATGCGCACCATGGCCTCGTCGGTGTCGAACAGGAACCAGGCGAGCGCCTTGGTGAGCTCGGTCTTGCCGACGCCCGTGGGCCCCAGGAACAGGAACGAGCCCAGCGGCCGGTTCGGGTCGGCGAGGCCGGCGCGGGAACGGCGGATGGCGTTCGCCACCGCGCGCACCGCCTCGTCCTGCCCGACCACGCGGGCCTTGAGGGCGTCCTCCATGCGCAGCAGCTTCTCCTTCTCCCCCTCCAGCATCTTGGACACGGGGATGCCGGTCCAGCGGGACACTACCTCGGCGATCTCCTCGGCGGTGACCTTGTTGCGCAGGAGTTGGGTGGGCTGGTTCTCGGTAGCGCTGGCCTGGGCCAGCTTCTTCTCCAGTTCGGGGATGCGGCCGTACTGGATCTCGGACATGCGCGAGAGGTCGCCGGCGCGGCGCGCCGTCTCCAGTTCCGCCTTGGCCTTCTCCAGCGCCTCCTTGATCTGGGTCGCGCCCTGCACCTGGGCCTTCTCGGCCTTCCACACCTCCTCGAAGTCGGAGTACTCCCGCTCGAGCTTCTTGATCTCCTCCTCCAGGGTATCGAGGCGGCGCTTGGAGGCCTCGTCCTTCTCCTTCTTGAGGGCCTCGCGCTCGATCTTGAGCTGGATCAGGCGGCGGTCCAGCTTGTCCATGGCCTCGGGCTTGGAGTCGAGCTCCATGCGGATGCGGCTGGCGGCCTCGTCGATGAGGTCGATGGCCTTGTCGGGCAGCTGCCGGTCCGTGATGTAGCGCTGGGAGAGCGTCGCCGCCGCCACGATGGCGGGATCGGTGATCTCGACGCCGTGGTGCACCTCGTAGCGCTCGTTGAGGCCGCGCAGGATGGCGATGGTGTCCTCGAGGGTGGGCTCGTCCACCAGCACCTTCTGGAAGCGCCGCTCCAGGGCCGCGTCCTTCTCGACGTACTTTCTGTACTCGTCCAGCGTGGTGGCGCCCACGCAGTGCAGTTCGCCGCGCGCCAGGGCGGGCTTGAGCATGTTGCCGGCATCCATGGAGCCCTCGGCTTTGCCGGCGCCGACCATGGTGTGTATCTCGTCGATGAAAAGGATCACCCGTCCCTCGTTCTTGGCGATGTCGTTCAGCACGCCCTTGAGGCGTTCCTCGAACTCGCCGCGGAACTTGGTGCCGGCCAGCAGCGCGCCCATGTCGAGCGTGAGCACGCGCTTGTCCTTGAGCCCCTCCGGCACCTCGCCGTTGACGATGCGCTGGGCGAGGCCCTCCACGATGGCGGTCTTGCCCACGCCCGGCTCGCCGATGAGCACCGGGTTGTTCTTGGTGCGGCGCTGCAGCACCTGCACGGTACGGCGGATCTCGTCATCGCGGCCGATGACGGGGTCCAGCTTGCCGGACTCGGCGCGGGCGGTGAGGTCGATGGTGTACTTCTCCAGCGCCTGGCGCTGGTCCTCGGCGGAGGCGTCGTTCACCTGCTGGCCGCCGCGCAGCTCGTCCACCGCGGACTCGAGGGCCGCCTTGGTGGCGCCGGCCTCCTTGAGCGCATCGCCCAGCGGGCCTTTCGCGTCCAGGGCCGCGAGCACGAAGAGCTCGGAGGAGATGAATTGGTCCTGGCGCTTCTGCGCCAGCTTGTCCGTGAGGTTGAGCAGACGGTTGAGGTCCTGGGACACCTGCACGTCGCCGCTGTGGCCCTGCACCGTGGGCAGCCGGTCGAGCTGGGTGTCGAGGGCGTTGCGCAGCAGGTTGAGGTTCGCCCCCACCTTGGCCAGCAGCGGACGGGTGCTGCCGCCTTCCTGGTCCAGGAGCGCGAGCATGAGGTGGACCGGCTCTATATAGGCATGGTCCTGCCCCACGGCCAGCGACTGGGCGTCGGCCAGGGCCATCTGGAACTTGCTGGTGAGTTTGTCGATTCGCATGGCTTTATTGCTCTTCGGATGAGTGTAAGCCCCTGAAAAGGCGGGGCAAACCGAATGAACAATAAATGGGGCTCAGGACGGGGTTTTCAACCGCCCAACAGGGCCTGGGTGAGGTAGATGAGACCGATGCCGGCCGCGATGAGCAGCACTGTCAGGGCCGAGAACTGGGCCCCTTCGTGGCGGTGCAGGCCGGGGATGAGGTCCGCCACCGCCACATAGATGAGGCTGGCGGCGGCGATGGCGAGCACGTAGGGCAGATAACCCTCCACCGTGCCCAGCAGGAAGAAGGCGGCGACGCCGCCCACCACCATGGTGGCCGCGGACAGGGCCGAGAGCATGAAGGCGCGGCCGCGGGCCACACCGGACGAGAGCAGCACCGAGATGTCGCCCACCTGCTGCGGGATCTGGTGCGCGATGACGGCGATGGCGAGCACCACGCCCATGTGCACGCTGCTGAGGAAGGTGGCGCCCAACAGCACCCCGTCCAGGAGGTTATGCAGGCCGGTGCCCACCAGGATCATGGTGCCCGCCGCCTGCTGGCGCAGCTCATCGTGGTCCGCGTGGCCCTCGTGCTCGTGGCCATGGTGCCAGAACGCGAGCTTCTCAAGGAGGAAGAACCCCAGCACCCCCAGCGCGATGGCGAGACCCACGCCCTGCACCCGCGCGGGACCCGCGCCCCGCAGCGCCTCCGGCAAGAGGTCCAGGAACGCCGCGCCCAGGAGCGCGCCGATGGCGAAGCTCACGAGGGAGGGCACCAGCAGTTTGCGGGTGCGGGCGCCGAACAGGAGCAGCACCGAGGCCAGGAGCGCGCTCAGCACCGCGCCCACCAGCGTCGCCGGGATGATCCAGAGCAGGAGTGAGGGTTGCATGGATGCGACGGATTTTACCCTGCTCCAGGCATCTCTGGAACGGCGCCTCCGGTACAATGCGCGCCCGGCCCGCCATCCCTACAGTTATTCCCGTGATCCGCATCGAGTCCCTCACCCTGCAGCGCGGCACCAAGCCGCTGTTCGAGAACGCCAGCGCCGTGGTGCACCCCGGCGAGAAGGCGGGCTTGGTGGGTGCGAACGGCTCCGGCAAGTCCACCTTGTTCTCGCTGCTGCGCGGCAAGCTGCACGCCGACGCGGGCGAACTCTACATCCCGTCTTCCTGGCGCGTGGCCCACGTGGCCCAGGAGACGCCGCCCTCCGAGAAGACCGCCCTCGACTACGCCCTGGACGGCGACACGCGCCTCAGGGAGATCGAGGCCAAGCTCGCGAAGGCCCAGGCCGCCCACGACGGCCATGCCGAGGCGGAGGCCCACATCGCCTACGCGGACGCGGACGGCTACACGGCCGCTTCCCGTGCCAGCGCCCTGCTCATGGGACTGGGCTTCACGTTGGCGGAGATCGAGCAGCCGGTGGCGAGCTTCTCCGGCGGCTGGCGCATGCGCCTCAACCTCGCCCAGGCGCTGATGTGCCCGTCCGACCTTCTGCTGTTGGACGAGCCCACCAACCACCTGGACCTCGATGCCATCGTCTGGCTCGAGGACTGGCTCAAGCGCTACGCCGGCACGCTGTTCATCATCTCCCACGACCGGGAGTTCCTGGACGGCATCTGCGACGTGACGCTGCACCTCGAGAACAAGCAGATCAAGCGCTACACCGGCAACTACAGCGCCTTCGAGACGCGCCGTGCCGAGCAACTGGTGCTGCAGCAGGCCTCCTACGAGCGCCAGCAGCGGGAAGTGGCGCACCTGCAGAGCTTCGTGGACCGCTTCCGCTACAAGGCCAGCAAGGCGCGCCAGGCCCAGAGCCGCATCAAGATGCTGGAGAAGATGGAGAAGCTCGCGCCGGTGCACGTCACCTCGCCTTTCAGCTTCGAGTTCCGCGAACCCCTGGCCTCGCCGAGCCCCATGCTCACGCTGGAGCACGTGGATTGCGGCTACAAGACGGAGCACGGCGACAAGAAGGTGGTGGGCGGCCTCGACTTCTCGCTGTTGAACGGCCAGCGCATCGGACTGTTAGGCGCAAACGGACAAGGTAAATCCACCCTGGTGAAGACCCTGGCCGGCACCCTCGAGCCGCTCAAGGGCCGGGTCGGCCAGGGCAAGGGGCTCGCCATCGGCTACTTCGCCCAGCACCAGTTGGAGACGCTGCGCGAGGACCGTTCGCCCCTGCAGCAGCTCGCGGCCATCGCACCCGGCGTGCGCGACCAGGACCTGCGCGACTTCCTCGGCTCCTTCAACTTCCGCGGTGAGATGGCGCTCGCGCCGGTGGGCCCCTTCTCGGGCGGGGAGAAGGCGCGGCTCGCACTCGCGCTCATCATCTGGAAGCGGCCGAACCTGCTGCTGCTGGACGAGCCCACCAACCACCTGGACCTGGACATGCGCGAGGCCCTGACCGTGGCGCTGGCGCAGTTCGAGGGCACGCTGATCCTGGTATCCCACGACCGGCACCTGCTGCGGGCCTGCGCCGACGAGTTCATGCTGGTGGGCAACGGCAGGCTCACGCCCTTCGACGGCGACCTGGACGAATACCGCACCTGGCTCTTGCAGAACGCGGCGGCGCGCCGCGCCGGCCTCACGGGCCAGCCGGCGAAAGAATCCGGCGGCGACCGCAAGGAGCAGCGCCGCGTGGAGGCTCAGGAACGCCAGCGCTTGGCGGAACTGCGCAAACCGCTGCAGAAGGAGATCGCAGCGCTGGAGAAGCGCATGGAGAAGCTGAACGCGGAGAAGCGCCGGCTGGATGCGCTCCTTGCCGCCGAGGACACCTATAAGGAGAGCAGCAAGACCTTGCTCACGGACAGCCTGCGCCAGCAGACCGAAGTGAAGAAGGAACTGGAGAAGGTCGAGGCGGAGTGGCTGGAGAAGCAATCTGCCCTGGAAGCCGTGGGCTGATCACTCCATATAGATGAGCGTCGCCATCCGGCCTGTCTGTGCCGCGTCGCGCCGGAACGAGAAGAACCGGTCCGCGTCCCCCGCGGTGCTCAAGCCGCCGCCATGGATCGCCGTCACGCCCGCTGCCTGCAGACGCTGGCGCGCCAGCAGGTAGAGATCACACCACCACTTGCCCGATGCCCTGCCTGGCTTGAATGCCTGGGCCGCCTGCGGCGCGTGGGCGACGAAAGCCTGGCGCACCTCGTCGCCGACCTCATAGTCGTCCGCGCCGATGGCAGGCCCCATCCAGGCCATCAGGTCCTCGGGTACCACGCCCATGGCCTGCACCGTCGCTTCCAACACGCCCCCACAGAGGCCGCGCCAGCCGGCATGGGCCGCGCCCACCCGCGTGCCCTCCCGGTCGCAGAAGATCACCGGCAGGCAGTCGGCGGTCATGATGAGGCAGGCTTCGCCTGCCCGCTGGGTGACGGCGGCATCGGCCGGCTCAACCACAGTCGTGCCTTCGAGTCTCGCCACGCGCGTGCCGTGTACCTGCTTCAGCCAACGCGGCTTCGCGGCGCCGATCTCCTGTTGCAGGCGGCGGCGGTTCTCGGCCACTGCCTCAGGCTGGTCGCCCACATGCTCGCCCAGGTTCAGGGAGGCGAAGCCGCCGCCGCTCACGCCGCCCTGACGCGTGGTGCTCAGGGCGTGCACGCGTGCCGGCGCGGGCCAGTCGGGCGTGATCCAGTCAGCGCGCATGGACGAGGTCGTCCTCCAGCGCCGTCAGGAGTCCCTGGAAGTCCGCCGGCGGCGGCACTTCCCAGTTCAGCGCTTCGCCAGTCACCGGATGTATGAGTCCGAGCTTCGCCGCGTGCAGGGCCTGGCGATGGAAAGCGCGCAGGGTCTCCTGCAGCCTGGGGCTGGCATTGCGCGGCGGGCCGAGACGCCGGCCATAGACCTGGTCGCCCACCAGCGGGTACTTGATGTGGGCCAGGTGCACGCGGATCTGATGGGTGCGGCCCGTCTCCAGCTCGACGCTTATATAGGTATGGGCACGGAAGCGCTTCAGCACGCGGTAGTGGGTCACGGATTCGCGGCCGCCTTCCCGCACGCTCATGCGCAGCCGGTCCGTGGGGTGGCGCTTGATGGGCGCATCCACCGTGCCGCCGCCTGTCATCACGCCCAGCGTCACCGCGAGATAACCCCGCTCGAACTCCCGCGCCTGCAGCGCCGCCACCAGCGTGGTGTGTGCCTCCAGGGTGCGCGCCACCACCAGGAGGCCCGAGGTGTCCTTGTCGATGCGGTGCACCAGCCCCGCGCGCGGTACCTGGGCCAGCTCCGGCGCATGGTGCAGGAGCGCGTTCTGCAAGGTACCGCTGTGGTTGCCGGCGCCCGGGTGCACCACCAGGCCCGCGGGCTTGTTCACCACGATGAGCGCCTCGTCCTCGTAGACGATCTCCAGGGGCAGCGCTTCCGGCGCCATGTCCGAGAGCGGCTCCTCGGGGACCCGCAGCCGCACCTTCTGGCCCCCCATCACCGCATCGCGCGGGCGCGCGGCGCGCCCGTCCAGGAGCACGCGGCCGTCCTTCACCCACTGGCTGAGACGGCTGCGGGAATACTCAGGGAAGAGCTGGGCCAGGGCCTGGTCGAAGCGTTGCCCCGAAAGCGCCGGGGAGATCTCGGCCTCTTGCACGTGTTCGGCGGGTTTTTCGGCTGCGGGACGGGGCGTCATTTCCACAGTTTATCAGTTGAAGCTGGGGCGGCCTTCCATGGCCTTCCCCAGCTCGCCAAGCAAAAGCACGGCTTTTGCTTGGCTCCATTTTCCAGGCGCAAGACGCCTGGAAAAATGCGCGCCCTTCCTTGGGCGCCCACAGGACGCTGAAAGGCCTTTCAGCGTCCTGTATACTGGCCGCCGCTGCCGCCCCACCCAGACCGATATCCCCGCATGAAAAGCCAAATCCGCCTGATCGCGACCCTGTCCCTGTGCGTGATGCTGCTCGCCGGCTGTGCCTCGGAGAAAGCCAAGGACGAGACGCTGGCGGCAGCGGACCTTTATACCCAGATCCAGGCCAACCTGCAGGCGGGCAACTACAAGACCGCGGTGGAGCGCCTCAACACCCTGCAGGCGCGCTTCCCCTTCGACAACTTCGGCACCCAGGCGCAGCTCGACATCATCTACGCCGACTACATGAACCGCGACTACGACCTCGCGGTGGACGCCGCCGACCGCTTCATCCGCGAGCATCCGCGCCACGCGAACGTGGACTACGCCTACTACATGAAGGGCGTGGCGGCCTTCGATGCCGAGGTGGACTTCCTGCAGCGCTGGTTCGGCCACGACAACTACCAGCGCGACCCGACCAGCTCGCAGAAGTCCTTCGAGGCCTTCACCCTGCTGATCGAGAAGTACCCGGACAGCCGCTATGTGGGCGACGCGCGCCAGCGCATGGTGTTCCTGCGCGAGCGCCTGGCGGACTTCGACTGGGTGGTGGCGGACTGGTACATGCGCCGCGGCGCCTGGGTCTCGGCCCTGCAGCGCTCCTACAGCATCGTTCAGCACTACCCGCAGACGCCGCGGGCGCAGGACGCGCTGCAGATCATGTATAGCTGCTACAGGAAGCTGGGGCTCGACGACCTCGCGGCCGACACGCAGAAGGTGCTGGAGACGAACTTCCCGGGAGCGCCGCTCGAGTACACGCCTCGCGGACCCGTATGAACCGCGGCGCCTGTGCGCCGCTTCAATTCAATCCCGCTTGAAACCCGACGTGATCGGGTAGCGCCGGTCGTTGCCGAAGGAATGCCGGCTGACCCGCACGCCCGGTGCCGCCTGGCGCCGCTTGTACTCCGCCGCCTGCACCGCCGCCGCCACGCGCCGCACCGTCGCCGCGTCGAAGCCTTTCGCGACTACCGCCTCGATGGATCTCTCCTCCAGCAGCAGCGTGAGGATGGGATCCAGCACGCCGTAGGGCGGGAGGGTGTCGGAGTCCTTCTGTCCCGGCGCGAGCTCCGCCGTCGGCTCCCGTCCGATCACCGCCTCCGGGATCACTGCGCTCAAGGAGTTGCGGTAGCGGCTCAAGGCATACACCTGGGTCTTCAGCACGTCGGAGAGAGGCGCGAAACCGCCGGCCATGTCGCCATAGAGCGTCGCGTAACCCATCGCCGCCTCGCTCTTGTTGGAGGTGCAGAGAAGGAGCTTGCCGGTGCGGTTGGAGATGGCCATGAGCATCACGCCGCGGGCACGGGCCTGCAGGTTCTGGAGGGTGATGTCGGCCACGTCCGGCAGCACGCCCTGCAAAGAGGCCTGCAGCGTCTCCACCGAAGCCTCGATGGGGATCATGTGGTAGGCCACGCCGAGCTTGCGCGCCTGTTCCGCCGCACCCTCGAGGCTGAGATCCGAGGTGTAGCGCGACGGCAGCATCACCGCCATGACGTTCTGGGCGCCCAGCGCGTCCACCGCGATGGCGAGCGTCAGCGCCGAGTCGATGCCGCCGGACAGGCCGAGTAGCGCGCCCTTGAAGCGGTTCTTGCGGGCATAGTCCTTGAGGCCCAGCACCAGCGCCTTGTAGATGCACTCCTCGTCGCAGCTGTCCACGTGCACCTGGGCCTGCAGCGCCCGCGCCTTGCCGCCGTCCAGGATGAAATCCACCGGATACAGGCCGGTCTCGAAGTTCGGGGCCCGCGCCGCCACCTTGCCGTCGGCGTTCATCACCAGCGAGCCGCCGTCGAACACCAGGTCGTCCTGGCCGCAGGCGTGGTTCACGTAGACGATCGGCACGCCGGCCTCCGCCACGCGGCGGCGCAGTTCCTCCTCGCGCTCCAGCTGCTTGCCGGCGTTGAAGGGTGAGGCATTGGGCACCATCAGCAGCTTCGCGCCCGCCTGGGCGGCGCGGCGCGCCGGTTCCGCGTGCCACACGTCCTCGCAGACGTTGAGGCCCACGGCGAAGCCCGCCACGTCCACCACCGCGGTGGCGTCGCCGGCGCTGAAGTAGCGCTTCTCGTCGAAGACCTCGTAGTTGGGGAGTTCGCTCTTGCGGTAGACCGCCTTGACCTTGCCCTCCCCCAGCATCGCGCCCACGTTGTAGATGCGGCTGTCCGCATGGAGCGGGTAGCCCACCAGCGCGTGGATGCCCTGGATGCCGGCGGCGAGCCGTGCGACGCCCTCCTCCACCTGGCGGCGGAAGTCGGCGTTGAACAGGAGGTCTTCCGGCGGATAGCCGGTGACGGCGAGTTCGGGGAAGACCATGAGCCGGGCCTTGAGCCGGTCGCGGCCCTCGGCACAGGCGTCCAGGATGCGCTGCACGTTGCCCGCCACGTCTCCCACCGGGAGATCGAGCTGGGCCATGACGATGCGCAGCGACGCGCTCATGGTGTGATCAGCCGCCCGGGGTCAGGAGATCAGCGGCGCCCACGGCCCTTCTTCTTGGCGGGTCTCTTGGCCTTGGCGGCCTTCTTCTTGGGAGCTTTCTTGGCGGAGGCTCTCTTGCTCTTGCCGCCCTTGCCCATGAGCTTGGCCATGGTGGTGCCGAGCTCCGCCGGCGAGCGGGTGGTCTTCACGCCGGCCTTCTCCAGGGCCTTGAACTTGGCCTGGGCGGTGCCGGCGCCGCCGGAGACGATGGCGCCCGCGTGGCCCATGCGCTTGCCCGGGGGCGCGGTGACGCCGGCGATGTAGGCAACCACCGGCTTGGTGACGTGCTTCTTGATGTACTCGGCGGCGGCCTCCTCGTCGGTGCCGCCGATCTCGCCCACCATGATGATGCCTTCGGTCTGCGGATCCTGCTCGAAGAGCTTGATCACGTCGATGAAGTTCATGCCGTGCACCGGGTCGCCGCCGATGCCCACGCAGGTGGACTGGCCGAGCTTGAGGTTGGTGGTCTGGAACACGGCCTCGTAGGTCAGCGTGCCCGAGCGGGACACGATGCCGATCTTGCCCTTGCGGTGGATGTGGCCGGGCATGATGCCGATCTTGCACTCGCCCGGCGTGATGATGCCCGGGCAGTTGGGACCGATGAGCACGCAGTCCTTGTCCTTGATCGCGGCCCTGACCTTGATCATGTCGGTGACCGGGATGCCCTCGGTGATGCACACGATCACCTTGATGCCGGCATCCGCCGCCTCCAGGATCGCGTCGGCGGCGAAGGCCGCCGGCACGTAGATCATGCTGGCTTCGGCGCCGGTGGCCTTGACCGCGTCGTGCACGGTGTTGAACACCGGCAGGCCCAGGTGCTTCTCGCCGCCGCGGCCCGGGGTGACGCCGCCCACCAGCCTGGTGCCGTAGGCCAGCGCCTGCTCGGAATGGAAGGTTCCCTGCTTGCCAGTGAAACCCTGGCAGATGACGCGCGTCTTCTTGTTGACGAGGATGCTCATGATGCTTACTTCTTCTTGATCGAGGCGACCACTTTCTTGGCCGCGTCGGTGAGGTCGTTGGCGGGGATGATGGCGAGGCCGCTCTTGGCGAGCAGCGCCTTGCCCTGCTCCACGTTGGTGCCTTCCAGGCGCACCACCACCGGCACCTGCACGCCCACGCCCTTGACCGCGTTGATGATGCCTTCCGCGATGAGGTCGCAGCGCACGATGCCGCCGAAGATGTTGACCAGGATGGCCTTCACCGCCTTGTTGGACAGGATCAGGTTGAAGGCCGCGGTCACGCGCTCGGTGGTGGCGCCGCCGCCCACGTCCAGGAAGTTCGCCGGCGTGCCGCCGTGCAGCTTGATGATGTCCATGGTGGCCATGGCCAGGCCCGCGCCGTTCACCATGCAGGCGATGTCGCCGTCCAGCGACACGTAGTTGAGGTCGTGCTGGCGGGCCTGGGCCTCGCGCTCGTCCTCCTGGCTGGCGTCGCGCATGGCCGCGAGCTGCGGCTGGCGGTAGAGCGCGTTGTCGTCCAGGTTGAGCTTGGCGTCCAGCGCCACCACGCGGCCGTCCTTGGTGACGATCAGCGGGTTGATCTCGACGAGACTCGCATCGCGCTCCATGAAGATGCGGTACAGGCCCTCGGCGATCTTGCCGAAGGCGGCCATGTGCTCCTTGCTGCTGAGGCCGAGGCCGAACGCCAGCTCGCGCACCTGGTTGGGCTGCACGCCCGCGGCGGGATGCACCCACACGCGGAAGATCTTCTCGGGCGTCTTGGCCGCCACCTCCTCGATGTCCATGCCGCCCGCGGCGGAAGCCATGAACACCAGCTGCTCGCGGGCGCGGTCCACCAGCACCGAGAGGTACAGCTCGCGCTCGATGTCGGAGCCGGCCTCCACGATCACGGAGTTGATGGGCAGGCCCTCGGGGCCGGTCTGGTGGGTATGCAGGCGCTTGCCCAGCATGCCCTCGGCCGCGGCGCGCACTTCATCCGTGCTGCGGCACAGCTTCACGCCGCCCGCCTTGCCGCGCCCGCCGGCGTGCACCTGGGCCTTCACCACCCACAGGCTGCCGCCCAGGGACTGGGCCGCGCTGGCCGCCTCGGCGCCGCTCTTGGCGGGCATTCCGCGCGGCACCGGGATGCCGTATTCTGCAAACAGTTGTTTTGCCTGATATTCGTGCAGGTTCATGGGGCTCGGGGAGTATCGGGATGGTGGGGAGGCGGTATTTTGAAGCAAAGCCCCCGCATACGCAAAGGCGCACCGTGAAGGCGGCATGAACACCCAAAACATGGTCTTCCAGGCGGACGACGCGGTGGCGCCGGGCGAAGCGCTCGCTTGGCGCCTGCTCAACATCGTCAACCTGTTCCGCATGGTGGTCGGCGGGCTCGTGGTGGCGCTGTTCTTCAGCGACAGCAACCCGCGTCTCCTGGGCGACGTCTATCCCGGCCTGTTCCTGTGGACCGGGATCATGTACTTCAGCTTCGGCGGCCTCGCCACGTTCACGGTGCGCTCGCGCCGGCCCGGACTGGAACTGCAGACGTACGCCCAGCTCGCCGCCGACATCATGGCGGTCACGCTGCTGATGCACTCCAGCGGCGGCGGCGCCGCCAGCGGCCTCGGCAGCCTCATGTTCATCACCGTATCCATCAACAGCGTGCTGTTGTCGGCGCGCATGAGCATCGCTTTCGCCGCGCTTGCCACCATCGCCATCCTGGGCGAGCAGGGCCTCGCCATCCTGTACGGCACCGGCGACGCTGGCGGCTATACCCAGGCCGGCATCATCGGCATCATCATGTTCGCCGCCTCGTGGGGCGGCCAGTTCGTGGGCCACCGCCTGCGCGAGAGCGAGGCGCTCGCGGAGCGGCGCGGCCTCGACCTGGCCGACCTCTCGGAGATCAACGAGTACGTGCTGCAGCACATGCGCACCGGGGTACTGGTGGTGGATGAGCAGGACCGCATCCGCATGCTCAACAGCGCCGCCGCCGAGAGCCTGCGCACGCCCCCCGACAGCCGCGACGCGCTGCAGGACGCGGCGCCGCGCCTGCAGGGGGAACTGCAGGCCTGGCGGCGCGGCGACCTCACCCGCCCCGCCACGGTGGTGAGCCCACAGGGCCGGCCGCTGATCCCGCACTTCGCCAGCATCGGCCGCAACCGCGCCGGCGGCGTGCTCATATTCCTGGAGGACGCGAGCGCGGTGGCCGAGCAGGTGCGGCAGATGAAGCTCGCGACCCTGGGCCGCCTCACCGCCAGCATCGCCCACGAGATCCGCAATCCCCTGGCGGCGGTGAGCCACGCCAACCAGCTCCTGGCCGAGTCGCCGCAGATCAAGGGCGAGGACCAGCGGCTCATCGAGATCATCGAGGAGCACTCGGAGCGCATGGAGCGCATCGTCGAGAACATCCTGCAGCTCTCGCGCCGCGAGAACACCCGCGCCGAGGAGCTGGACGTGACCGCTTGGCTCAAGGATTTCATCGTCGAGTTCCGCGACCGCCACGGACTGCCGCCGGAGGCGGTGCTGCTGGACGCGGAATACCGGCAACTGCCCCGCATGCGCGTGGATCCGACCCACCTGCACCAGATCGTGTGGAACCTATCGGAGAACGCGCTCCACCACGGCCGCCGCGGCCACGACGGCGGCGCCCGCGTCGAGTTCCGCATCGGCCCGCTGCCCGCGCCCGCCTCCGGGTTCCTGGAGGTGCTGGACCGGGGCCCCGGCGTGCCGGCCGACATCGCCGAGCACATCTTCGAACCCTTCTACACCTCCGACCCGCGGGGCACCGGCCTGGGGCTTTTCATAGCCCGCGAACTCTGCGAATGTAACCGCGCCCGCCTGTCCTACGCGCCGCGTCCCCAGGGGGGTAGCTGTTTCCGCATCGAGTTCGGCGCCTCCGAAGGCTGGTTGACCTGACATGCGCAGACCCCTGGCACTGGTGGTTGACGACGAACCCGCCATCCGCGAACTCCTGGAGCTCACGCTCACGCGCATGGACGTGGACTGCGTGCTGGCCGGAGACCTCAAGGAGGCGCGCGCGCAGATCCAGTCCCAGGCCGTGGACCTCTGCCTCACCGACATGAAGCTCCCGGACGGCGACGGCCTCGAGCTCGTGAGCTACATCCAGGCCCACGCCGCCCAGGTGCCGGTGGCGGTGATCACCGCCCACGGCAACGTCGAGTCCGCGGTGCAGGCGCTCAAGAACGGAGCCTTCGACTTCGTCTCCAAGCCCGTGGACCTCTCCGCACTGCGCAGCCTGGTCAGCACCGCGCTCAGGCTGCGCGAGCGGCGCCTCAGCGGCGAGGGACGCGGCGCGACCCGCCTGCTCGGCGCATCGCCCGCCATCGAGCAGGTGCGGGCCATGATCGCGAAGGTGTCCCGCAGCCAGGCGCCGGTGCATATCAGCGGCGAGTCCGGCACCGGCAAGGAACTGGTGGCGCGGCTCATCCACGAGAACGGCGCCCGCGCCGATGCGCCCTTCGTCGCAGTGAACTGCGGCGCCATCCCCAGCGAGCTCATGGAGAGCGAGTTCTTCGGCTACAAGAAAGGCAGCTTCACCGGCGCCATCGCCGACAAGGACGGCCTGTTCCAGGCGGCGCAGGGCGGCACCCTGTTCCTGGACGAGGTGGCGGAGCTGCCGCTGCCGATGCAGGTGAAGCTCCTGCGCGTGATCCAGGAGAAGGCGATCCGCGCGGTGGGCGCGCCACGCGAGACGCCGATCGACGTGCGCATCCTCTCCGCCACCCACCGCCACCTGGGCGAGCTGGTGCGGACCGGCCGCTTCCGCGAGGACCTCTTCTACCGCATCAACGTGATCGAACTCAGGGTCCCACCGCTGCGCGAGCGCGTCGAGGACATACCGCTGCTCGCCCAGCACATCCTGGCGCGGCTCGCCTCCGACCTCGGCCGTAAATCCGTGAGGCTCGCGCCCGATGCCGTGGAACTGCTGGCGGGCTATCCCTTCCCCGGCAACGTGCGGGAGCTCGAGAACATCCTGGAGCGGGCCATGACCCTGGCCGAGGGCGCGGTCATCCACGCCGCCGACATCCAGCTGCACGCGCCGACGGCGGAACCGGTGTCCGAAGGCGAAACCGCGGGTGGAGGCGCCCAGCCCCTTGGCAAGCACTTGGGGGACGTCGAGAAGGAAGCCATCCGCAAGGCGCTGGAGCAGACCCGTTACAACAAGACCGCCGCCGCCAAGCTCCTGGGCATGAGCTTCCGCCAGCTACGCTATCGTATTAAGAAACTTGGACTCGAATGATTCCGGACCAGAACTGACAAAGTTTGTCAGTTCCTGACAAATTTGTCTCGCGAAAGCCTCCCCTCGACCTGCAATCTCCCATATCTACCGCGCCAAACAAGTTGGCACGCAAGTTGCATACTCTTCATACAGGAGTGTACATTCGTCGCTCCAGACCTAGGGTTCCTCCACACCTCGAGGAGTGAAGACAATGAAGACGTTGCAGAAGGGCTTTACCCTGATCGAATTGATGATCGTGATCGCGATCATCGGCATCCTGGCGGCCATCGCCATCCCGGCGTACCAGGACTACATCGCGCGTTCGCAGATGTCGGAAGGCATCCAGCTCGCGGGCGGCGGCGAAGTCGGCATGTCCGAGTTCTACCAGAACAACAGCCGCTGGCCGACCGGCGCGGGTGCCACCGCGGGCCTCGAGTCCGTGTATAGCACCGCCAGCGACACGCCGACCATCGGTGCCGGCCGTTACGTGACCACCCTGATGGCGACCGGCATCTCCGGAGCCACGGTGGGCATCCTCGCCACCATGAAGGGCACCGGCGTGAACGCCCATATCGCCAACACCAGCGTGGAGATCTGGACGACCGACGGCGGCAACACCTGGCACTGCGGTCCTTCGAACACCACCGACGCCGGCAGCGGCGGCCCGGTGGACCAGAAGTACCTGCCGGCTTCCTGCCGCGACTCCGGCGCGCCCTGATAGCAGGTCCGCGTTTTCCCAAGTTTGGGAACCTATGCCCCGCGCGAGCGGGGCATAGTTTTATGCGGAACCGGAAAGCCCCGCCTACATGCTGAAACTCCTGCGCAGATACGCTTTCCCGCTGGCCTGCCTGGCCGCGCTCGCGCTCGCCCTGCTGATATACCTGCCTGGCTTGCCCGGAAGTTTCGTGTTCGACGACGTGGGCAGCATCGTCCGGAACCCCGCGATACGCATCCGCGACCTGGGTTTCGAGAGCCTGCTGCAAGCCGCACTCTCCTCCCCCGGGGGCGGACTGATGCGGCCGCTCAGCATGTTGAGCTTCGCTCTCGACGCCTACTTCTTCGGCCTCTCGCCCTTCGCCTTCAAGCTCACCAACATACTCATCCACATCGCGAACGGCCTGCTGCTGGGGCTGGTGGCGCGCGAGCTGCTGCGCACGGTGCAGGAACGCTTCGCACTGTCGCGCCGGGAGATCGAGTGGCTGAGCCTGGGGATCGCGTTGCTCTGGTGCGTGCATCCGTTGGACCTCACCGCCGTGCTATACGCGGTGCAACGCGAGACCGCGCTGGCGGCCTTCTTCAGCGCCCTCGCGCTGCTCTCCTACACCGTGGCGCGGCGGCACCAACGCAGCCGCGGGACCGGCCGGTGGCTGCTGTGGCTGTGCACCCCGCTGGCGGTGGGGGCCGCCGTGTTCAGCAAGGAGAACGCGGCGATCGTGCCGCTCCTGTTCCTGGTCATCGAGTTCACGCTTCTTCGGTTCCGCGGCCGTGACGGTGCCCCCAGCCGCGAGCTATGGCTGTTCCACGGGCTGTTCCTGCTGCTGCCGGGCCTGGGCCTCGCGGCGCTGATCCTGCTGCATCCCGCCACCCTGTTCGCGAGCTACGTGGGCCGCGACTACACCATGTGGGAGCGGCTCCTCAGCGAATCGCGGATCCTGCTGGACTACCTGCGCTGGGCCCTGCTCCCCGACTTGAAGCAGCTCGCGCTGTTCCACGACGACATCGCGCCCTCGCGCGGACTCTTACAGCCGGCTACCACGCTGCCGAGCTGCCTCGCGGTGATCGTCCTGCTGGCCGCGGCGTTCGGCTTGCGCCGGCGTGCGCCGCTGCTGAGCTTCGGGCTGCTGTGGTTCTTCGCAGGCCACCTGATCGAGTCCACGGTGCTGCCGCTGGAACTCGCCTTCGAGCACCGCAACTACCTGCCGCTGTTCGGGCTCATGCTTGGCACCCTGGGCAGCCTCTACCTGTTCGCCCGGTCCCGGGGTGAGGCGCGCCTGGTGGCGGCGCTGTTCGTCATCGGCGTCAGCGCGATGGCGGCCGCCACCGCGGTGCGGGCCTCCGAGTGGGGCAACGAGCTGGACTTCGCCCTGTCCGAGTCGAAGCACCATCCGGGCTCGCCGCGGGCGCTATCCGAGCTGGAGTGGGCCTACCTCAACTACATCGTGGTCACCCATGACGCCACCCTGGTGCCCCTCGCCGAGGACGCAGCCCGGCGCTCCAAGGCGGCCGATCCCTACAGCATCAATCAGGACGTAAGCCTGGCCTACATGTACTCCAAGCTGCAGGACGTTCCCAACGCGCGCCGGCACCTGGCCGCCGCCGCCAAAGGCGCCGACACCGCCCATATCAGCGCCACCCTCCAGTTCAGCCTGCAGACCCTTCTGGACATGGCGGTACCCGAGAACCAGGCGCTTTTCCCGGACATGCGCGCCGTGTTCGATCGTGCGCTGGCGAGCCCCCAGCTCACCACCGATGCCTGCTATACGGCGAACCTGATGAACAGCTACGCCCTGTTCCTGGACCGTATCCAGGACATCCCGGCGGCAGTGACGTCACTGCACAAGTCGGTGATGCTGTGCCCCTCGAACGGCCAGCTGCGCGCCAACTTCGCACGGCTCCTCCTGCGCTACGGTGATCTCAAGGATGCCCGGACCGAGCTGGATGCCCTGCGTGCACTGGGTGATCCGCGCCGGAGCAGCGAGCTCGCCGAGCTGGAAGCCGACTACAAGGCACAGCAGCGTCTCAAACACGGAGGTTGAGCCTGCCCGGACGCCCGCTTCCGTATAGAATCACGCACCTCCAAATCCCGCTGCAGGCGACCATGCGGCCCAAGCTCGACGACAACCTCATGCGCCTGCTGTTCGTCTTCGCAGCCGGCCTGCTCGCGGTGCTGGCCTACTGGCCCGGTCTCTCCGGCGGTTTCGCGCTGGATGACTACACCAACGTGGTCCTGAACCCGGCCATCGCGATCCGCGACCTCTCCTGGGATTCCCTGAGCCACGCTGCCTTCTCCTTCCAGGCCGGACCCGCCATGCGCCCCCTGAGCATGGTGAGCTTCGCCCTCAATGCCTATTTCACCGGCCCGAACGGCGCCATGGCCTTCAAGGCCACCAACCTCGCCATCCACCTGCTGAATGGGCTGTTGGTGTGGTCGCTGCTGAAGCGGATGCTGGCCGCCTGGGGGGCGCGCGAGGACGGCGTCACCGGGAAGTCCGCCGGCTGGCTGGCCGCCGTGACCGCCGCATTCTGGCTGCTGCATCCCTTGAACGCCATGCCTGTGCTCTACGTGGTGCAGCGCGAGACCGCCCTCTCCAGCCTGTTCGTGCTGCTCGGCCTGTACCTATATGTGGAAGCCCGTACGCGCCGCGATCGCGCCGGTACCTTCATGGTCTGGCTCGGGATACCCGTGCTCACCCTGCTCGCGGTGCTGTGCAAGGAATCCGGCGCACTGCTGCCGGTGTATGCCCTCGCCGTGGAACTCTTCATCTTCCATTTCCGCCGCAGCGGCGGCGGTTTCGATCGCGGCCTGGCGCTGCTCTACGGCCTGTTCCTGCTGTTGCCCGCCGGCCTCGGTCTCGGTTGGGCGCTCTTCTCGCACGGTGGCGGCGTGCTCAACTACGCAGGGCGCGACTTCGGCTTGCGGGAGCGGCTGCTGTCCGAGACGCGGGTGCTGTGGGACTACATCCGCTGGACCTTGCTGCCCTGGCCCGCTTCGCTGGGCCTCTACCACGACGACATCGCCGTCTCACGCAGCCTACTGCAGCCCGTCACCACCTTGTTCGCGCTGTTCGGCCTCCTGGGCCTCGCCGTTGCCAGCCTGCTGCTGCGCCGCCGCTGGCCGCTGGTGGCGCTTGGCATCGCCTGGTTCCTGGGCGGGCAGCTCATGGAATCCAGCATCTTCCCGCTGGAGCTGGCCTACGAGCACCGCTGCTACCTGCCGGACCTGGGGCTCATTCTGGCGGTGGTCTCGCTGCTCTACCCTCTGACCGCCGCGTCCCGCTGGCCGCAGGCGCGGCTCGTCCTGCTGGCGGCACTGCTCGTGGCCTGCACTGCCGTCACTGCGAGCCGCGCCTATGACTGGCGTGACAACCTGTCCTTCGCCGCGGCCGAAGCACGCCATCATCCCGAGTCGCCCTACGCCACCTACATGCTGGGCCAGACTTACGCCAATCTCGCGCTGATGACCGACCGGACCCAGTACGAGAACGCGGTCACGTCACTGCGTGCCGCCTCGGCGGTGAAGAACTCCACCATCATCCCCGATGTCTCGCTGGTGCTGGTGCAGGCACAGATCCGCCACCGGGTGGACCCGGATGTGCTGCCGCGCATCGCCGCCAAGATGGGCGAGCGCAAGATCGCCGCTTCCGACATCCAGGGGCTGGCGGCGCTGGGCGAGTGCGTGGACAAGCGCAACTGCGTGGTGCCCGCCCGCGACATGCAGGCGGTGTTCGACTCGGCGCTGGCGAACCCGCACCTCGCCGAGCTCAGGGACACTCATGCCAACATCCTGGTGATCTACGGCAACTACACCGCCATCACCGGCGCCGACCCGCGCAAGGCGCGCGAGCTCATGGGGCAGGCGGCTGAGCTGGTGCCGGCGGAGCCCCAGTACCGCGAGAACATGGTGACCATGGACATCAGCCTCGGGGACCGGGAGCGGGCGCTCGCGGACCTCGAGGGCCTGCGCAGCCTGAACTACCTCGGCCACCTGGATCCCGTGATCGCCGAGTTGCAGCGGCAGATCGACGACCTGCCGGCGGGCCGGGCGCGCCCCTGAGGATGATATATTGGCGGCCCGACAGGCCCCGCCCGCCGCGAGCCCCATGAGCGAAACCCAGCCGCCCCTCTCCATCGTCATCCCCGCCAAGGACGAGGCCGCGAGCCTGCCCGGCGTGCTGCAGGAGCTGAAGCGCCTGCACCCTGACGCCGAGCTCATCGTGGTGGACGACGGCTCCTCCGACGGCACCGGCGAGGCAGCCCGCGCCGCCGGCGCACGGGTGATACGCAACCCCTATTCCCTCGGCAACGGCGCCGCGGTCAAGGCCGGCGCGCGCGCCGCGCGCGGTCGCCTGCTGGTGTGCATGGACGCGGACGGCCAGCACGCGCCGGCTGACGTGGCGCGGCTCCTGGCGATGCAGGCCGAGGGCTACGACATGGTGGTGGGTGCGCGCAGCGGCGGCCGCTCCCAGGCTTCCCCCTGGCGCCATCTCGCCAACACCATCTACAACCTGCTGGCGACCTGGATGGTGGGACACCGCATCCTGGACCTCACCTCGGGCTTCCGGGTGTCGGAGACGGCGCGCTTCCGCGAGTTCCTGCACCTCCTGCCGAACGGCTTCTCCTATCCCACCACCAGCACCATGGCGTTCTTCCGCGCCGGCTACCGGGTGGGCTACCTGCCCATCGAAGCCGCCCGGCGCCAGGGCAAGAGCCACATCAAGCCGCTGCGCGACGGCGTGCGCTTCCTGCTCATCATCTTCAAGATCGCGACGCTATACTCTCCGCTCAAGATATTCCTGCCCATCAGCGCACTGTTCTTCTTCACCGGCACGGGCTATTACCTCTACAGCTTCGCCGTCTACCACCGCTTCACCAACATGACGGCGCTGCTCATCATCACCTCGGTGCTGGTGTTCCTGATCGGGCTCGTCTCCGAGCAGATCACCACCCTGATGTTCAGCCGCCATTCCTGACATGGCGGCCGCGGCGGGACAGCCGGCGACGCGCATCCTGGTGCTCGCCTCCACCTACCCGCGCTGGCCGGACGACACCCTGCCCCCCTTCGTGCACGAGCTGGCGCGCCGCCTGACGGATGGACGCGAGGTGCACGTGCTCGCGCCCCATGCGCGAGGCTGCAAGACGCATGAGGTGATGGACGGCGTCCACGTGCACCGCTTCCGCTACCTGCCGGAACGCTTCGAGACGCTCGCCTACGCCAGCGGCATGCTGCCGGGCCTGCGCCGCCGCCCCTGGCGGCTCCTGGCGCTGCCGTTCTTCCTGGGCGCCGAGTGGCTGGCGGCGCTGCGCCTGCTGCGCGCGCAGCGCTTCCACGCCATCCACGCCCACTGGCTGCTGCCCCACGGGCTGACTGCGCTGCTGGCGCGCGCGTTCTGCGGCTACCGGCCCGCGGTGCTCTGCACCTCCCACGGCGCCGACCTCTACGGCCTCAAGGGCGCCCTCGCGCGCGCCCTCAAGCGCTACACGGTGCGGCACTCGGAGCACGTGACGGTGGTGAGCCAGGCCATGCTGGAGACGCTGCAGGAGGAAGCCGGCGATGGTGGCCACTGCAGCGTGCTGCCCATGGGCGTGGACACCCAGGGGCGCTTCACGCCCTCCGCCTCGCCCATCAGCCGCGGCAGCCTGCTGTTCGTGGGACGCCTCGCCGACAAGAAGGGCGTGGACGTGCTGCTGGACGCGCTGGCGCGCCTCAAGGACATGCCGGACCTGAGCCTACACATCATCGGCAGCGGCCCGGAGGAAGCACGGCTGAAACAACGGGCCGGCGCGCTCAGGCTCGGCAAGATCGTGGACTTCGTGGGCCCGGTGCCGAACCGCGACCTGCCGCTCTGGTACCAGCGCTGCTCGGTGCTGGTGTTCCCTTCGGTGGTCACGGCCTACGGCGACCAGGAGGGCCTGGGGCTGGTGCCGGTGGAGGCGCTGGCCTGCGGCTGCGCGGTGGTGGCGAGCGACCTGCCGGCCATCCGCGACGTGATCCGCGACCGGGAGACCGGCCTCCTGGTGCCGGCCGGCGACCCCAAGCAGTTGGCGGAAGCATTGCACGTGCTGCTCTGGGACAAGTCCCTGAGCGAAGCGCTGGCGGCGCGGGGCCGCGCCTACGTGCGGGAACACTTCGACTGGAGCCGCATCGCCGCATCCTACGGCGCGCTGCTGGACCGGCTGGCGTCTAGCTGAGCAGGCGCGCTCGCGCCGCCTCCAGCACCGTCTCCACTTCCAGCTCACGGATGCAGCGGGCCCGGTAGAACGGCACCGGGCAGCGGTATTGGTCGCAGGCGAGGCCGCAGCGACCCGAATCCAGGTTCAGCACGTGTGCATAGGGTGGCCGCCACCGATGGGGCGAGGAGCCCGTCAGCACCAGCGTCGGCTTGCCGAGCATCGCCGCCAGGTGCATGACGCCGGAGTTGTGGCAGATGACGCCGCGGCTGCCTTCGATGCTGGCCGCGAGGCCTGCCAGGGAAAGATCGGTGCGGACCTCCACGCGACCGGCATCCATCCCCTCCGCCAACCTGTTCAAGGTGTCTGCCTCGGAGGGCGTGCCCACCAGCACGAGCCGCAGACCTGGTGTCTCCAATAACCTGTCCATGAGCCCGCGCCACTTCTCACCCGGCCACTGCTTCGTCTCCCAGCGTCCCTTGGCGCCGGCATGCAGCACGAGATAGCCACCCTTTTCGGGTCTCGCGCCGGTGTCCCAACGGCCACCGTAGGGCAGCAGGGCCTCGCCCGGCTCGGCGAGCCCCAGCATGCGGATGTCGGCGAGCACCTGCTCACCCAGGAACGCCGGCACCCCGGCATGCTGCACGCTCCAGATGCGCTCGGCACCCACCACCGTGGCCAGGAGGCAGGTCTTGAGGCGCGGCTGGGGGCCCAGGTAGATCCAGTCGAAGCGCACGCCGAGCTCGCGGAACACCCGCAAGGCTTCGCGCGGCGAGGAAGGCAGGCGCCGCAGGTCCACCCTGAGGTCCAGCGCCTCGAACACGCCTTCCAGGTGGCTCGCGGTGGTGAAGAAATACGGCGGATGTTCGAGCCGGCGTGCGAGTGCCGTGAGCAGCGGCCGGGCCACCAGGATGTCCCCGAGGCCGCCGCCCCAGAAGACGGCGAACCGGTCGCCTGGCTGGACCACGGCTTGCGCGTTCATGCCCGTGCGTCCCCTGCCCGGTCACCTTGGGCGGAGCGGACGATGCCCCACAGCGCCAATCCCAGCGCCACGATCAGCAGCACTTCCGTGGCGAGGGTGACCCAGGCGGTGCCCCGCCAGGACCAGTACGGCACCAGTGCGAGGTTGAGCGCCACGTTGAGGGCCGCGGCGCCGAACTCGATGTGGGTGCGCCGCGCCTGCCAGCCGGCGCCGGTGAGGGAGTCGGCGGCGAAGCGGTGCAGCGTCATGAGCACCGGCACCGCAGCGAGCCAGCGCACCGCGCCCACCGATTCAGCGAACTCGTCACCGAGCAGCCACGGCAGCAGCGGCGCGGCGAGGTAGAGGCCTATGCCGGCGCAGGCGGAGTAAGCGAGCGCATAGGGCAGCAGCCGGCGGGAGAGCGCGAGGGTGCCGCGCACGCCCTGTTGGCCCGAGGTGAAGAAGCGTGCATAGGCCGCCGCCAGCAGCGAGTACACCGGGATGAACGCCACCTCGACGATGCGCGCGCCGGCGGTGTAGATGCCGGCCGCCTCCAGGGAACCCAGGCGCGTCAAGAGCGCCTTGTCGCTGTCCATGTAGATGCGCTGGGCGCTGAAGCTGGAGGCGAAGTAGAAGCCCTCGCCGAACTCGCGCCGCCAGCCCGCCATGTCCCAGCGCGGCAGGCCGAGCTCCAGCGACACCCAGGCGCAGCCGATCACCGCCGCCAGCGCGCTGCCGGCGAGGTAGAGCAGTGCCCAGGTCATGAGCCGGTCGCCGCCGTCCAGCCACAGCAACAGCAGCGCGCCGGCGAGCTTCACCAGCGAGAACAGCACGCTGAGGAGCGCGGTCTTGAGGAGCTTGTGCACCGCCTGGAAGGCCAGCGCGGCGGTGTCCAGCAGGCGCGTGAAGAGCAGATCCGAGACCGCCACCCACAATACCAACATGAGCGGTACCGGCAGGATCAGCCAGGCCAGCGCCAGCGCCAGCAGCGTCAGCAGGCCCGCGCTCAGGATGGTGACCGTGAGCGCGCGGCCCCAGTAGCGCGGGAAGCTTGAGGGGTCGCGTGCGACGTTCTTCACCAGCAGGTTGCCGCTGCCCCAGCCGGCGAAGGGCGAAAGCACCGCCACCAGCGCCACTGCGCCTGAGAACGCGCCGTAGCCCTCCCGGTGCAGGAGGCGGGCGATGAGCACGAAGTAGGCGAACTGCACCAGGAGGCGCACGCCCTGCCCCAGGATCATCCACAAGGTGTTGCGGGCCAGGGCCCCGAAGCTGAACAAATCCGCTCCTGTCGCGACGTGTCGTGAGGGGCCGGGCCGCCCCCACCGGGCCGGGCCGTGGGTTCCCCAGGCAAGGGCCGTTGCTCGGAGATTTTAGCCGCCAAAGGCCTCCTAGGCCCCTGTCCTAATTGGACAATTTAACCCCGTCCGCACTACTATCTTAGGCCTGGGGACCGCTCCATCTCGGGCGTCCGGACCACATCTTCTTTAAGGGTAGGGGACATGGCCACGACCACCGTCAAGACGAACTTGACCGGCCTGCCACGGCGGTTGGTGGCGGCCGGCCTGCTGTCGGAGGCCGACGCCGCCGACGCCCAGCGCGACGCCGCCGCCGAGAAGCTGCTGCTCGTCAGCCACCTGGTCCGCAACAAGAAGCTGAACGCCCGCCTGGTCGCCGGCGCCGCCTCCGAGGAGTTCGGGGTGCCGATCGTGGACCTGGACTCGGTGGACCTCTCCCAGGCGCCGCTCAAGGAAGTGGAAGCCCAGCTCATCGAGAAGCACCACGCGCTGCCGCTGTTCAAGCGCGGCCGCAAGCTGTTCGTGGCGGTCTCCGACCCCACCAACCTGCAGGCGCTGGACGAGATCAAGTTCAAGACCGGCATGACCGTGGACGCGGTCATCGCCGAGGAAGACAAGCTCGCCAAGGCCATCGAGAAAGCCATCCAGTCCATGGATACCTCGATGAAGGACCTGGCGGACGGCGACGTCGGCGACCTCGAGATCTCCGCGGGCGAGGACGACGTGGCGCAGGCCGACGAGGGCAGCGCCGACATCGACGACGCGCCGGTAGTGAAGTTCATCAACAAGGTGCTGCTGGACGCCATCAACAAGGGCGCCTCGGACATCCACTGGGAACCCTACGAGAAGGAATACCGGGTCCGGTTCCGCCAGGACGGCATGCTGCGCGAGGTGGTGAAGCCGCCCATGGTGCTCGGCCCCAAGATCGCCGCGCGCCTCAAGGTCATGGCCAAGCTCGACATCTCCGAGCGCCGCATACCCCAGGACGGCCGCATCAAGCTCAAGCTCTCGGCCACCCGCGCCATCGACTTCCGCGTCGCCACCTGCCCCACGCTCTTCGGCGAGAAGATCGTGATGCGTATCCTGGACCCTTCCAGCGCCAAGCTCGGCATCGACGCGCTCGGCTACGAGGACTTCCAGAAGAAGATCTACCTCGACAACCTGGACAAGCCCTATGGCATGATCCTGATCACGGGGCCCACGGGCTCCGGCAAGACCGTGTCGCTCTACACCGGCATCAACATCCTCAACACCGAGGACCGCAACATCTGCACCGCCGAGGACCCGGCGGAAATCCAGCTGCCCGGCGTGAACCAGGTGAACGTGAACCCCAAGGTGGGCCTCACCTTCGGTGCGGCGCTCAAGTCCTTCCTGCGACTCGACCCGGACATCATCCTGGTGGGCGAGATCCGCGACCTGGAGACCGCCGAGATCGCCATCAAGGCGGCCCAGACCGGCCACATGGTGCTGGCGACCCTGCACACCAACGACGCGCCCAAGACCCTGACCCGTCTCGCAGACATCGGCGTGGCGCCCTACTCCATCGCCACCGCGGTGAACCTCATCATCGCGCAACGCCTGGCCCGCAAGCTGTGCAAGAACTGCAAGCGCCCGGTGGACGTCCCGCGCGAGGCCCTGCTCAAGGAGGGCTTCACCGACGCCGAGATCGACGCCGGCCTCACCATCTACGAGCCGGTCGGCTGCGACCAGTGCAACGAGGGCTACAAGGGCCGTACCGGCGTGTACCAGGTGATGCCGGTCTCGGAGGAGATGGGCAAGATCATCATGGCCCAGGGCAACGCCATCCAGATCGCCGCCCAGGCCGAGAAGGAGGGCGTGCCTGACCTGCGCCGCTCGGCGCTCACCAAGGTCAAGCGCGGCGACTTCGGCCTGGCCGAACTCAACCGCGTCACCGTCGCCGACTAACCGGATACCGAGTACCTCATGGCCGAAGCAGCCGCAGCAGCAAAGAACCTGAACTTCGTCTGGGAAGGCACGGACAAGAAGGGCAACCGCGTCAAGGGCAAGACCATGGCGCCCAACGAGGCCGCGGTCAAAGCCGACCTGCGCCGCCAGGGCATCGCCCCCGTCAAGATCAGCAAGGCGCGCCGCAAGTCCGGCAAGAAGATCGAGACCTCCGACATCGCCTTCTTCAGCCGCCAGATGGCCACCATGATGAGCTCGGGCGTGCCGCTGGTGCAGTCCATGGACATCATCGGCAAGGGCCATGCCAACCCGAACATGCAGGACATGGTGATGAGCATCAAGGCCGACGTGGAGGCCGGCAACAACCTGGCCGACGCGCTGGCCAAGCACCCGCTCTACTTCGACGACCTGTTCGTGAGCCTGGTGCGGGCCGGCGAGCAGGCCGGCGCGCTCGAGACCCTGCTGGACAAGATCGCGACCTACAAGGAGAAGACCGAGCGCATCAAGAAGAAGATCAAGAAGGCGCTCTCCTACCCCATCGCGGTGCTGGTGGTGGCGTTCGTGGTGACCGGCATCCTGCTGGTGTTCGTGATCCCGCAGTTCGAGGAGCTGTTCAAGGGCTTCGGCGCGGACCTGCCGGCCTTCACCCAGTTCGTGGTGAACATGTCGCGGTCGGTGCGCAGCTCGGGTTACATCTACGTGATCATCATCGGCGGCGCCTTCGCCGCGTTCACCTTCTTCAAGAAGCGTTCGCGCAAGTTCCGGGAGAACCTGGACCGCATCTCGCTCAAGATCCCGGTGGTGGGCGACATCCTCACCAAGTCGTCCCTGGCCCGCTTCGCACGCACCCTCTCCACCATGTTCGCGGCCGGCGTGAACCTGGTGGACGCGCTGACTTCCGTGTCCGGCGCCACCGGCAACATCATCTACGAACAGGCCACCATCAAGATCCGCGACCAGGTGTCCACCGGCCAGCAGCTCAACCTGTGCATGATGCAGACAGGCCTGTTCCCGCACGTGATGATCCAGATGATCGCCATCGGCGAAGAGGCGGGCTCCATCGACGCCATGGCCGCCAAGGTCGCCGACTTCTACGAGGAAGAGGTGGACAACGCGGTGGACAACCTTACCAGCCTCATGGAGCCCCTGATCATGGCGATCCTGGGCGTGCTGGTGGGCGGCCTGGTGGTCGCCATGTACCTGCCGATCTTCAAGCTCGGTTCCGTCGTCTAGGACCAACGCATCAGGCGGGCCTCCTCGGAGGCCCGCTGCCTTTTCGGGGTACGCATGTCCATCACGCTCTTGCTGGAGCAAAGCCCGCTCGCCTTCACCTTCCTCTGCGTGCTGCTCGGCCTCCTGGTAGGCAGCTTCCTCAACGTGGTGATCCACCGCCTGCCGATCATGCTGGAGCGCGAGTGGCGCGCCGAGTTCGCGCCCGAGACCGCGCCCCAGGAGCGCTTCGATCTCGTGATGCCCCGCTCCCGCTGCCCGCACTGCGGGCACGGCATCACCGCTCTCGAGAACGTACCCATCATCAGCTATGTGATGCTGCGCGGCCGCTGCAGCGCCTGCCGGTCGCCCATCTCGCCGCGCTACGCGGTGGTGGAGGCGTTCACCGGCATCGCCTCGGGCTGGTTAGCCTGGCACTTCGGCTTCGGCGCCGCGGCCTTCGGCGCGCTGTTCTTCACCTGGGGGCTGATCGCGCTCTCCGGCATCGACCTCGAGACCCAACTCCTGCCCGACCGCATCACTCTGCCGCTGCTCTGGCTCGGGCTCCTGTTCAACACCCGCGGCATATACACCGACCTGCGCTCCGCCGTGATCGGTGCCGCTGCCGGCTATCTCACGCTGTGGAGCATCTATCACCTGTTCCGGCTCGTCACCGGCAAAGAAGGCATGGGCTACGGCGACTTCAAGCTGCTGGCGGCGATCGGCGCCTGGCTGGGCTGGCAGGTGCTGCCCATCGTGGTGTTCCTCTCCGCCGCCGTGGGTGCCGTCGTCGGCATCGCCCTGCTCAGCTTCAAGCGCCTGCGGCGCGACATGCCCATGCCCTATGGGCCCTACCTCGCCGCCGCCGGCTGGATCGCCTTCCTCTGGGGCGCGCCCATCACCGCCGCCTACCTCGGCCTCGGCCCCCACTGAACCATGCTCAAGGTGGGCCTCACCGGCGGCATCGCCAGCGGCAAGTCCCTGGCCGCCGCCGGTTTCGCGCGCCTGGGTGCGCCGGTGCTGGACGCGGATGAGCTCAGCCACGCCCTGACCGCCCGCGGCCAGCCGGGCCTCGCGGCCCTCACCGGGGAGCTCGGCAGCGGCATCCTGACACCCCGGGGCGAGCTGGACCGGCGTGCCCTGCGGGGGCGCATATTCGCCGACTCAGGCCTGCGCCGCCGGGTGGAGGCCCTGCTGCACCCCCTGGTGCTGGCGGCCCTCGAGGCCCGTCTCGCGGTCCTCACGGCCCCTTATGCCGTGGTGGTCATCCCGCTCCTCACGGAGACGCCTGCGGCCCGAGCCCTGGTGGACCGCGTGCTGGTGGTGGATTGCCCCGAGGAACTGCAGTTGTCCCGTCTTATGTCACGCGACGGGGAGACTCAGGCCTCCGCGCGTGCCATCCTCGACGCCCAGGCGCCCCGCGCCGCGCGGCTCGCCGCCGCGGATGATATTCTGTTGAACGCTAGCGACACGGCAGCCCTCGAAGGCGCCGTGGGACGACTGCATGGGTTCTACCTCGAACTGGCCGCGTGCGGCGACTACGGACGCCGGGGAATCACGCTCCCATGACCCGGGGATCCGGATGCTGAACGTGGAACAACACGCCGAAGACCAGGCGTCGGCCGAGTGGCTCATCTACGAGCAGCCACTCAGCGAGCGCGTGCGCACCTTCCTCAGGCTCGAGTTCCTGCTGGAGCAGGCTTCCCATCACAGCGCCCTCTCCTCCATGTGGGACAGCCGCGCCGCCGTCGGCTCCATCCTCGAGATCGTCTCGCTGCTCACGCGCGGCGACGTGCGCACCGAGGTACTGAAGGAACTGGAGCGCTGCGGCATGCTGTTGCAGCGCCTCAAGGGCAGTCCCGAGGTGGACAACGCGCGCCTGCAGACGGTGCTCGCGGACCTGGAGCGCCTGCGGGTCGAGATGGACGGCGACGGCCGCCCGCTCGGCGCCTGCCTGCGCGAGAGCGAGTTCCTGAACTCCATCAAGAACCGGCTCGCCATCCCCGGCGGCACCTGCCAGTTCGACCTGCCCTCCTACCATGCCTGGCTCACCCATCCCTATCCGCGCCGCGCCCGCGACCTGCAGGGCTGGCTGGCGGAGCTCAAGCCGCTCAAGGACACCATCGCGCTGCTCATGGCGCTCACCCGGGAGAGCGCGCTGCCGACCCGGGAGGTGGCCGAGCAGGGCGTGTTCCAGCGCAACCTCGCCACCAACGTGCTCGCTCCCATGGTACGGGTGATGGTGCCTGCCCCCGCCGGCGTGTTCCCGGAGATCAGCGCCGGCAAGCACCGCATGACCATCCGCTTCCTGGAGCGGCACGACGCCAACGCCCGTCCCCAGCAGACCAAGCGAGACATCGGTTTCAAACTGGTCTGCTGCCAACTGTAGCCCCATGAGCGAAGTACAGATTGTCGAATGCCCGCACTGCGGCAAGCCGGTGCCGTGGACGGAAGCCTCGAAGTGGAAGCCGTTCTGCAGCGAGCGCTGCCGGCTGATCGACCTTGGGGATTGGCTCTCGGAGAAGAACGCCATCCCGACCCAAGAGTCACCCGCGGATCAGGACGATCCGGACAAGTGATCCAGGTCCCATAAGCCGCGGATAGCGGCGACGCCGTGGGCGCCGTGGTCGCGCGCCGTCTGCAGGTCCCTTTGACCCAGGCCGCCGATGGCGTACACCGGCACGGGGCTTGAGGATGCGAGTTCCGCGAAGGCCTGCCAGCCCAGCGGCGGCTTGCCCGGGTGGGTGGCGCTCGCCTGCACGGGACCTATGCAGAGATAGTCCGGCGAGTGCTCCAGCGCGGCCTGTATCTCCGCGGCGGTATGGCAGGAGATGCCGAGCCTGAGGCTCCCGTCCCAGGCCCTGGGGTCCAGGCGGCGCGACATGGCCTGGCTCAGGTGCAGGCCGTCCGCATGCAGCATGCGGGCCTGCTCGGGCGTGGTGTTGAGGAACACCCGCGCGCCATGGCCGCGGCACAGTTCCAGCACCGCCAGGGCCAGGTTGTCGAAGCGCTCCGCCTCCATGCCGGGTGCCCTGAGCTGCACCAGGTCCACTCCCGCCTTGAGCGAGCGTTGCAGCTTCTCCAGGAAGGCAGGCTCACGGCCGGGATCCGGCGTCACCAGCATCAGCAAGGGCAGCTTGAGCGCGGCCACGATGGGCTCATCGGCGGGCAGCAGCTGCCAGTCCTTCAGTTCCTCCGGCAGCACCCAGGCCATGTTCTGGCCCTCGTGGGCGGCGGGCTTCCCGTCCCAGGCGGTGACGCGCCACACGTCCAGCTCCACTTCCTTGTCGGGATAGCGGTGCGAGAAGCGCAGCAGACGGTACGCGCTCTTCACCCGGATGCCGAGCTCCTCGCGGAGCTCGCGCTTGAGCGCGGCCTGGGGTTCCTCGCTTGCTTCCAGCTTGCCGCCGGGGAACTCCCACCAGCCCGCCATGGGCTTGCCGGCGGGCCGGTCGGCGATGAGCACGCGGCCCTGCCGGTCACGCAGCACCGCGGCGACGACTTGGATGCGGGGATGGGACAGAGTGACGCCCTCTCTGTTAGGACCGCATCACGGTGCATGGGTTCGTCGCACAGCGACGAAAGGGCAGGCAGGAGCCTGCCCTGGACTTTGCAGCGGAGCCGGACGCGTAGCTGCAAAGCACCGTGCGAGATCAACTCAACTTAGCTTGCCGTGGCACTGCTTGTACTTGAGGCCCGAGCCGCAGGGACAGGGATCGTTGCGCCCGACCTTGGGTGTCTCGCGCACGAACGGCGCGGCCGCCGCAGCGGCGGCGGGTGCCGCCGGACGCGCCGGAGCCGCGGGGGAAGCGGCCTGGGCCGCCGCCGGCGCCATCTGCGCGGTGGCATCCGGCGCCTCGGCGTGCTGGAACTGCATGGCGCGCACCCGGCGCCGCTCTTCCTCCATGGCCGCCACGTCCTGCTCGGTGCGCACCTGCACCTTGGCCAGGATCCCGGCCACGTCGAACTTCAGGCGGTCGAGCATGCGCGAGAACATCTCGAAGGCGTCGCGCTTGTACTCGCGGCGCGGGTCCACCTGGGCATAGCCGCGCAGGTGGATGCCCTGGCGCAGGTAGTCCATGTTGGCGAGGTGCTCGCGCCAGAGGTTGTCGAGGGTGCGCAGCATCACTTCCTTCTCGAAGTGGCGCATCACCTCGGGACCCACCTGCTGGGCCTTGGCCTCGTAGCCGTCCAGCAGCGCCTTCTGGATGCGCTCGCGCAGCGGTTCCTCGTGCAGCTCAGGCTCCTTCTCCAGCCAGCCCTTCACGTCGAGGCGCAGCAGGAACTCGCGCTCGAGGGCCGCCATCAGGCCCGGGATGTTCCACTGCTCCTCCACGCTCTGGGGCGGGATGTACTCGTCGATCAGGCCGTTGAGCACGTCCGCCATCACCGCCCGCACGGTGTCATGGATGTCGGAGGCCTGCAGGAGCTCGTTGCGCTGCTCGTAGATGACCTTGCGCTGGTCGTTGGCGACGTCGTCGTACTCCAGCAGCGACTTGCGGATGTCGAAGTTGTGGGCCTCGACCTTGCGCTGGGCGTTCTCCACGCCCTTGCTGACCCAGGGATGCTCGATCGGCTCGTCTTCCTGCATGCCGAAGCGCTGCATCATGCCCTTGATCTTGTCGCCGGCGAAGATGCGCATCAGGTTGTCTTCCAGCGACAGGTAGAACCGGCTGGAGCCCGGGTCGCCCTGGCGGCCGGAACGGCCGCGCAACTGGTTGTCGATGCGGCGGGACTCGTGCCGCTCGCTGCCGACGATGTGCAGGCCGCCGGCGGCCAGCACCTGGTCGTGGCGCGCCTGCCAGTCGGCCCGGACCCGCGCCTTGTCGGCCTCGTCGGCCTCCGGCGGCAGGCTGCGCAGCTCGACCTCCAGGCTGCCACCGAGCACGATGTCGGTGCCGCGGCCGGCCATGTTGGTGGCGATGGTGACGGTGCCGGGGCGGCCGGCCTGGGCGATGATCTGCGCCTCCTGGGCGTGCTGCTTGGCGTTCAGCACCTGGTGCGCGATGCCCTCCTTCTTCAGCAGCCCCGAGAGGTGCTCGGAGGCCTCGATGGAGGCGGTGCCCACCAGCACCGGCTGGCCGCGCTGCATGCAGTCCTTGATGTCGGTGATCACCGCCCGGAACTTGCCCCTGGGCGAGAGGTACACGAGGTCGCCGCTGTCCTGGCGGATCATGGGCCGGTTGGTGGGGATCACCACCACCTCGAGGGCGTAGATCTCGTGGAACTCGCGCGCCTCGGTGTCGGCGGTGCCGGTCATGCCGGACAGCTTCTTGTAGATGCGGAAGTAGTTCTGGAAGGTGATGGAGGCCAGCGTCTGGTTCTCGGCCTGGATCTTGACGCCCTCCTTGGCCTCGATGGCCTGGTGCAGGCCGTCGGACCAGCGCCGGCCCGGCATGGTGCGGCCGGTGAACTCATCGACGATCACCACCTCGCCGTCCTTGATGATGTAGTCCACCTCGCGCTTGAACAGCGCGTGGGCACGCAGGCCGGCGTTGATGTGGTGCATCAGGCCGATGTTGGCGGAGTCATAGAGCGAGCCGCCCTCGGCGATCAGGCCCTCGCGCGCCAGCATGTCCTCGACGTGCTGGTGGCCATCCTCGGTGAGGTACACCTGCTTGGCCTTCTCGTCGACGCTGTAGTCGCCCGGGCCGTCCTCCTCCTTCTGGCGGGTGAGGCGCGGGATGATGGCGTCGATCTTCCTGTACAGCTCGGTGGTGTCGTCCACCGAGCCCGAGATGATGAGCGGCGTGCGCGCCTCGTCGATGAGGATCGAATCCACCTCGTCCACGATGGCGTAGAACAGGGTGCGCTGTACCTTGCCTTCCCAGCGGAAGGCCATGTTGTCGCGCAGGTAGTCGAAGCCGAACTCGTTGTTGGTCCCGTAGGTGATGTCGGCGGCATAGGCGGCGCGCTTGGTCTCTGGCTCCTGGCCCGCCAGGATCACGCCCACCGTCATGTCCAGTGCCTCGAACACCGGGCGCATCCAGTTCGCGTCGCGCTGCGCCAGGTAGTCGTTCACGGTGATGACGTGCACGCCCTGGCCGGGGATGGCGTTCAGGTAGGCCGCCAGCGTCGCCACCAGGGTCTTGCCCTCGCCGGTGCGCATCTCGGCGATCTTGCCGCGGTGCAGCACCATGCCGCCGATCAGCTGCACGTCGAAATGGCGCATGCCGAGCCGGCGGCGCGCCGCCTCGCGCACGCAGGCGAAGGCCTCCGGCAGCAGCCGGTCCAGGCTCTCGCCGTCCTGGTAGCGCTTGCGGAACTCGCCGGTCTTGGCCTTGAGCGCCTCGTCGCTGAGCGACTGCACCGCGGGCTCCAGCGCGTTGACCTTATGCGCCTCGCGACGCATGCCGCGCACCAGCCGGTCGTTGCGGCTGCCGAAGATCGCCTTGAGGATGTTGAGTTCCATATGCCTTTTTCTTCGTGGGCGCCCGCAGGCGCGCGACATCTTATATACGCATGCGGCGGGCTCGAGAGCCCGCCGCTGCCGAATGGGGTCTTCCGGGGAGTCGCCCGGCCCGGCGCCTGGCCGGTGCGCGGGCAGGAGACGGAGGGGAGCTAGTCCTGGCCTTGGGACGACAGCACGGCCACCTGCGGCCCCCCGAGGCTCTTCACGAAGCGCGCCGGGTTCACCGCCACGCCATTGTAAAGGACTTCGAAATGCACGTGGGGACCGGTGGATCGTCCGGTGGAACCCATCAGCGAGATCTGCTCTCCTTTCTTCACGATCTGGCCCACATGCACCAGGATCGTCTCGTTATGTCCGTAACGGGTGGCGTAACCGTTGCCGTGGTCTATCTCCACCAGGTTGCCGTAGCCGGAGCGCTCCCCGGCCCAGGTCACCACCCCGGCGGCCACCGCCTCCACCGCCTCGCCCTCGGTGCCGGCGAAGTCCATGCCGCTGTGCATCGAGAGCTCCCCGTCGAAGGGGTCGATGCGCATGCCGAACAGGGACGACACGTAGCCGTCGGCCACCGGCGGGCCGTTGGGCTGGGCCGCCAGTTGTACGTTGCGGCTGAGCAGCAGGTTTTCAAGGACCCCGAGCTTCTGCTCCCGGTCCTGGACGTGGGTAGCCAGCTTGTCGAGCTGGTCCATGAACGCCTGGGGGGTCGTGTGCAGCACCGGACCGGCGCTCTCGGGACCGCCCTCGGCCGGGGCCTTGCTGAAGTCGAACTCGCCGCGCTTCAGGCCCGCGAGGCTGGTGAGCTGGGCACCCATGGCGTCCAGGCGCATCACCCGCGCCTGCAATTCCGCCACCTTGCCGGAGAGCGCATCCAGGTTCGCCTGGGCGTCGCGCTTGGTGCGCGCGATCTCGTCGGCCTGGGCCTTGAGCTCGACCCGCACCGGGTCGGAGGCCTCGCGCGCCAGGGCGGCGCGATCAGCGGTGTAGTAGCCCAGCGAGAAGATGCCCGCACACAGCGCCAGGACGGTGAGTGCAAGGGTGCCTCCCACCAAGGGATGGGCCAGGTTCAGGTGCCGCGACGCGCCGTACCGGTTGAATACGATCAATTTCATCTGGGCTGATCCCCGCTCAAGAAACCCCGTGCCATCTGGCTTAAGATGCCTCATGGCTCCCAAGAAACCCGCTTCCCTGTCGGGCCTCCTCACCGCGCCGGGGGCTCATCTGCAGGCCCTCACCGCGGAAGCGCAGAAGCTCGAAGCCCTGCGCCAGTGCGTCCTGCGGGTCTTGAGCCCGGAAGCCGCACCTCACTGCCTGGGCGCCGACCTCAAGGACGGCGTCCTGACCTTGTTCCTCGACAGCGGTGCCTGGACCACCGCCCTGCGCTACCAGCACCAGCCGCTGCTGGCGGTGGTGCAGGCGGAAGCGAGGCAGCCCTGCCACACGCTGCGCCTCAAAGTACTGCCTGATCCCAAGCCCGGCGTGCCACCGAAGCCCGCACCGCGCAGCCTCTCCGCCGAGACCCGGCAGCTGCTCGAGAGCACCGCCGGCGGCGTGGACGACCCGGCCCTCGCCGGATCGCTGAAACGTCTTGCCCGCGGCCACAAGCCGCGTCCTTAAAAACCGAAGGCCTAGAACGGTATTTTTCTTAAGAAGTCAGAACGCGTGCGCCGGCGCCAGATAGGAGATGGGCGCCGTCGCCGGATCGTCGTAGGTCACCTCTTCCCAGGTCGCCGGCTGCGCCAGGAGCGCGCGCAGCAGCGCGTTGTTGAGGCCGTGGCCCGACTTGTAGGCGCTGAACGCGCCGATCAGGCTGTGGCCGAGCAGGTACAGGTCGCCGATGGAATCGAGAATCTTGTGCTTGACGAACTCGTCCTCGTAGCGCAATCCGTCCTCGTTGAGGATGCGGTAGTCGTCCAGCGCGATCGCGTTGTCCAGCGAGGCGCCGAGCGTCAGGTGCTTCTGGCGCAGCATCTCGATGTCGCGCATGAAACCGAAGGTGCGCGCGCGGCTCACTTCCTTCACGAAGGAGGTGGCGGAGAAGTCCACCGTAGCGGTCTGGGTGTGCTTCTTGAAGACGGGGTGGTCGAAGTCGATCTCGAAGGTGATCTTGAACCCGTCGAAGGGCTCGAAGCGCGCCCACTTGTCGCCGTCGCGGACCTCCACGGGGCTCTTGATGCGGATGAAGCGCTTGTGCGCGTTCTGCTCCTCGATACCCGCCGACTGCAGCAGGAACACGAAGGGGCCGGCGCTGCCGTCCATGATCGGCACCTCGGGCGCCGACAGGTCCACGTAGGCGTTGTCGATGCCGAGGCCGGCGAACGCGGACAGGAGATGCTCGATGGTGGCGACGCGCACGTCGCCGTTCATGATGGTGGTGCCGAGCATGGTCTCGCCGACGTTGAGCGCCTGGGCGCGCACCTCGGTGGGCTGCTCGAGATCGACGCGGCGGAAGATGATGCCGGTGTTGGGCACCGCCGGACGCAGGGTCATGTAGACCTTCTCGCCCGTATGCAGGCCGACGCCGGTGGCGCGGATGCTGTTCTTGAGCGTCCGTTGTTTGAGCATGGGTTCCCGGCCTGCGTGAAGAGGTCCGCAGGTCCCTGCGGCCAAAGGCTTTTTCAGCCAAAGGCCGCCCCTGCGGCGACTGGCTAAATTATAACACCCCCCTGCGCCCGAACAAGGTTCGGGCGCCGACCTGATGCCTGTCCCACGCCGCTCAGTCCGCCTGGCGCCGCAGGAACGCCGGGATGTCCAGATAGTCCTGGTCCGACAGGTCCGGGCCCTCGTCGCGCTGGCGCCGCTCGTAGGTCGGGCGCTCCAGGCGCTTCCAGTCCGGGTGTCCGCCGTCCGTGCCGGTGGCCTTCACCACCTGGATCATGGGGGCTTGCTGCACTTCGGGCTGCGGAGGCTGCACCGCCTGGGGCGGCTGGGGCGCCGCGGCCTTCGGCCGCTGCACCGGCTGCAGGGTCTGGGCCGCACGGCCGAGACCCGTGGCCACCACCGTGACCCGCACCTCGCCGCTCATGGAGGGATCGAGCACCGTGCCCACCACCACCGTGGCGTTGTCGTCGGCGAAGGACTCCACCGCCGCGCCCACTTCCTCGAGCTCGCCGATGGTGAGGTCCATGCCGGCGGTGATGTTCACCAGCACGCCCTTGGCGCCGGCGAAGTTCACGTCCTCCAGCAAGGGGCTCGAGAGCGCCGCCTCGGCCGCGCGCCGCGCGCGGTTCTCGCCCACCGCCACGCCGGTGCCCATCATCGCCATGCCCATCTCCGACATGACCGTGCGCACGTCGGCGAAGTCCACGTTGATGAGGCCGGGACGGGTGATGATGTCTGCGATGCCCTGCACCGCGCCCAGCAGCACCTCGTTGGCGGACTGGAAGGCGTTGAGCAGGGTGATCTCGCGGCCCAGCACCGAGGCCAGCTTGTCGTTCGGGATCACGATCAGCGAGTCCACGTACTGGCTGAGCTCGGCGATGCCCTTCTCCGCCGCCAGCATGCGCTTGTTGCGCTCGAAGCCGAAAGGCTTGGTGACCACCGCCACCACCAGGATGTCCAGTTCCTTGGCCACCTGCGCCACCACCGGCGAGGCGCCGGTGCCGGTGCCGCCGCCCATGCCGGCGGTGATGAACACCATGTCGGCGCCCTTCAGCACCTCCTCGATGCGGTCGCGATCCTCGAGCGCCGCCTGGCGGCCCACGTCCGGGTTGGCGCCGGCGCCCAGGCCCTTGGTGAAGCTGCCGCCGATCTGCAGCGTGGTCTTGGCGTTGGCCTTGCGCAGCACCTGGGCATCGGTGTTGATGGCGACGAAGTCGACGCCTTCGATGCCGCGGGACACCATGTACTGGATGGCATTGCCGCCACCGCCGCCGACGCCGACCACCTTGATCACCGCGTTCTGGCTCATGTCGTCCATTAGTTCGAACATAACCGGTCTCCTCTATATAAGTCCTGAAGCCTTAAACCCTCTTGCCGCCGCCGCCCTCCCGGAGCGGCGCTTGGCCCTTAAACACCGGCACATGGACGTGCCGCAATCCGATAAAACTCAACCTTCCTTGAGCGCCGGCGAGTCCGGACAGGTGCCGGACTCGCCGGGTTCGCAGCCGTCCATGGATGGAGGGCTGCGAACGTCATCTAAAAGGAACCTTGGAACCATTGCTTCATCCGTTCCCACATGTCCTGCACGCCGCCCGGCGCGCGCTGCGAGCCGCCGCCCGCGGGCAGGCTCTGGGCGCCGAACAGCAAGAGGCCCACGCCGGTGGAGTGGATCGGGTTGCGCACCACGTCCACGAGCCCCGAGACGTGCTGCGGCGCGCCCAGGCGCACCGGCGCGTGGAACACCTCTTCCGCCAGGTCCACCGCGCCCTCCATCTTCGAGCTGCCGCCGGTGAGCACGATGCCCGCCGGGATCTGGTCCTCGAAGCCGCTGCGGCGCAGCTCCGCCTGGATCAGGCTGAACAGCTCCTCGTAGCGCGGTTCCACCACCTCGGCCAGCGTCTGGCGCGCCAGTCGCCGCGAGGGGCGCTCGCCCACGCTCGGCACCTCGATGGTCTCGTCGGCGCTGGCGAGCTGCGGCAGCGCGCAGGCGTACTTGATCTTGATCTCTTCGGCGTGGTGCGTAGGGGTGCGCAGCGCCACCGCGATGTCGTTGGTCACCTGGTCGCCGGCGATGGGGATCACCGCGGTGTGGCGGATCGCGCCGTCGGTGAACACCGCGATGTCGGTGGTGCCGCCGCCGATGTCGACGAGGCACACGCCCAGGTCCTTCTCGTCCTCGTTCAGCACCGCGTAGCTGGAGGCGAGCTGCTCCAGGATCACGTCGTCCACCTTGAGGCCGCAGCGCTCCACGCAACGCACGATGTTCTGGGCCGCGCTGGCGGCGCCGGTGACGATATGCACGCGCGCCTCCAGGCGCACGCCGGACATGCCGATGGGCTCGCGGATGCCGTCCTGGCCGTCGATGATGAAGTCCTGGGGCAGCACGTGCAGGATCTTCTGGTCGGCCGGGATGCTGACCGCGCGGGCCGCGTCGATGACGCGCTCCACGTCTCCCGCGGTGCATTCCTTGTCGCGGATCGCCACCACGCCGTGCGAGTTGAGGCTCCGCACGTGGCTGCCGGCGATGCCGGTGAACACCGAGTGGATCTGGCAGCCAGCCATGAGCTCGGCCTCCGCCACCGCGCGCTGGATGCTCTGCACCGTGGACTCGATGTTCACCACCACGCCCTTCTTCAGGCCGCGCGAGGGGTGCGAGCCGATGCCGACGATCTCCACGCCGCCCTCCGGCAGGATCTCGCCGACGATGGCCACCACCTTGGAGGTGCCCACGTCGAGGCCCACGATCAGGTGCTTGTCGGGTCGTTTCGCCATCAGCATCAGGCCCCCTGCTTGGTCGATGCGGCCGGGCCCTTCCAGCCCACCGCGAAACCGTTGGTGTAACGCATGTCCACGTAAGCCACCGCCGCGAGCTTGGCAGCCAGCGTCGGCAGCGCCAGCGCGCCGAAGCGCGCGAGCCGCGCCGCCGTATCCTCGCGGCCGAGCCGCACCTCGATGCCGTCATCCAGCACCACGGTGGCCGCGCCGCGCGCGTCCACGTCGAGCGCGCTGATGGCGAGCCCGCGCGGCGTGAGCATGCCGGCGAGCGTGTCGTACTGGGCCAGCACGTCCTGCTCGGCGCCGTCGCGTCCTGAGAGCGCGGGCAGCGAGGCATAAGCCGGATCGCCGGAGCGCGCGAACACCTTGCCGCGCGCGTCCATCAGCCCATCGCCGTTCCAGCGCGCCACCGGTACCTCCTCCACCACGTCCACGTGCAGGGTGTGGGGCCACTCGCGCCGCACGCTCGCTTCCGCCACCCAGGGCAGCGCCTCCACCGCGCTGCCGATGTCGTCCACGCGGGTATCGAAGAAGCCGTCGCCGAGCTCCGGCAGCACGGCGCGCTGCACCGCCGCCGGATCCACGTGCTGCAGGCGCCCGCTCACGGTCAGGGAGGTGAGCCTCGGGCCCGCCAGCAGCGGCGCCGCGAGCCAAGCCAGCACGCCCACGCCGGCCGCGAGCACCAGGAGTGTCGCGCCGCCCAGCACCACCACGCGCCTGCGCCAGAATTTCACCGGTTGGTCCCGACCGCTCATGGCTTGTCTCCCCGCTGGCTTTGGGTGAGGCGGTTCGGCAGCTCCGCCGCCACCGCGCCGATGTCGCCGGCTCCCAGGGTCAGCACCAGGTCGCCGTCCTTGAGCACGTCCAGGAGCGCCTCCGGCAGCTCCTGGGCCTTCTGCACGAACACCGGCTCCACGCGGCCGCGGTTGCGGATGGCACGCGCCAGGGCGCGGCCGTCGGCGCCGGCGATGGGCGCCTCGCCCGCGGCATAGACCTCGGTGAGCAGCAGCACGTCCGCCTGGGAGAGCACTTCGGCGAAGTCCTCGAACAGGTCGCGGGTGCGGCTGTAGCGGTGCGGCTGGAACGCCACCACCAGGCGCCGCTGCGGCCAGCCCTCGCGGGCCGCCTGCAAGGTCGCCATGAGCTCGCGCGGGTGGTGGCCGTAGTCGTCCACCAGCAGCACGCGCCCCTGGCGGGTCTCTACCTCGCCGTGGATCTGGAAGCGGCGGCCCACGCCCTGGAACTCCGCCAGGGCCTTGAGGATCGCCTCGTCCGACACACCCAGGTCATGGGCGATGGCGAGGGCCGCGAGCGAGTTCAGCACGTTGTGGCGGCCGGCCAGGTTCAGGCGCACGTCCAGCGGCTTGGCACGCTTGGGCAGCCAGGCCTGGTAGTGGGTGACGTGGCCCTCGCGCCGCACGTCGCTGGCGCGGAAGTCCGCGTCCTCCGAGAGGCCGTAGGTGACCACCGGCCGGCCGATGTCCGGCAGGAGGCGCCTGAGTTCCGCGTCGTCCACGCACAGCACTGCCAGGCCGTAGAACGGCAGGTGCTGCAGGAACTCCACGAAGGTGGCGGAGAGGCGCGCGAAGTCGCCGCCGTAGGTGCCGAGGTGGTCGGCATCGATGTTCGTCACCACCGCGATGAGCGGCTGCAGGTGCAGGAACGAGGCGTCGCTCTCGTCCGCCTCCGCCACGAGGTAGCTGCCCTGTCCCAGGCGCGCGTGGGTGCCGGAACTCACCAGCTTGCCGCCGATGACGAAGGTGGGATCGAGCCCGCCTTCCGTGAGCACGCTCGCCACCAGGCTGGTGGTGGTGGTCTTGCCGTGGGTGCCGGCGACCGCGATGCCGAAGCGGAAGCGCATGAGCTCGGCCAGCATCTCGGCGCGGCGCACCACCGGGATACGGCGCGCGCGGGCCTCCACCACTTCGGGGTTATCCGCCGACACGGCGCTGGAGATCACCACCACGTCCGCGTCCGCCACGTGGCCGGGCTCGTGGCCGAACACCACCCGCGCACCCAGGCCCTGCAGGCGCTGGGTCACGGCGTTGGCCTTGAGATCGGAGCCGCGCACCTGGTAGCCAAGGTTGATGAGCACCTCGGCGATGCCGCCCATGCCGGCGCCGCCGATGCCGACGAAGTGGATGTTGCGGATGCGGCGCATGAGGTTGCTCATGCGAGGCCTCCCGCACGCAGGCAGCGTTCCGCCACGCGCTCCGCGGAATCGGTACGGGCCGCGGCCCGCGCCTGCTTCGCCATCTCCAGCAGCCGCTTGCGGTCGCGGGTGAGGTCGTCGAGCTGCGCCGCCAGCGCCGCCGGCGTGGCGCTGGCCTGCGGCACCAACCGCGCCGCGCCACTGCCCACGAGGTAGGCTGCGTTCTTGGTCTGGTGGTCGTCCACCGCCGCGGCGAACGGCACTAGCACCGCGCCCAGGCCCGCGGCGGCGAGCTCCGCCACCGTGAGCGCGCCGGAGCGGCACACCGCGAGGTCGGCCCAGGCGTAGGCCGCCGCCATGTCCTCGATGAAGGGCGCGACCCGCGCCTCCACGCCCAATTCCTGGTAGCGCGCCATCACCGCCTGGGCATCCTTCGCGCCGGTCTGGTGCAGCACCTCGGGGCGGCGGCGCTTGTCGATCTGCGCGATGGCCGCCGGCAGGTTCTCGTTGAGCGGGCGCGCGCCCTGACTGCCGCCGATCACCAGCACGCGCACCGGGCCGCTGCGCCGGGCGAAGCGCTGCTCCGGCGGCGGCAGCGCGGCGATGGCCGCGCGCACCGGATTGCCCACCATCTCGGCGCGGCGCCCCGGCGCGAAACTGTGGGGGAAACCCTCCAGCACGTCGCGCGTGAAGTGGCTCAGCACCCGGTTGGTGAAGCCCGGCACCGCGTTCTGCTCATGCAATATCAACGGGCATCCCGTCAGTCGCGCCGCGATGCCGCCCGGGCCGCTGGCGAAGCCGCCCATGCCGAGCGCGGCGGCGGGCCTGAGGCTGCGGAAGATGGCAAGGGACTGCAGCAGCGCGCCGCCCAGCACGAACGGCGACTTGAGCAGCGTGCCGAGGCCCTTGCCCCGCACGCCGCCCACGTCCACCCACTCCATGGGGAAACCGGCGGCAGGAACCACCCGCGCCTCCAAGCCTTGACGCGTACCGATCCAGGTCACGGCGTGACCCTTGGAACGCAAGACATCTGCGACTGCCAAGGCGGGGAATACATGTCCGCCAGTTCCACCCGCCATGATCACGATACCGGGCCCGCGGGTCATGCTTCTGCCTCCGCGGCCTCGGACTTCCACCTGCCGCTCTCGCGGGCTTCCCGGTCCACGCGCATCAGCAGGCCGATGGCCGCGCAGCTCACGATCAGGCTGCTGCCGCCGTAGCTCATGAGCGGCAGGGTCAGGCCCTTGGTGGGCAGCACGCCCATGTTCACGCCCACGTTGATGAAGGCCTGCATGCCGATCCAGATGCCGATGCCGAAGGCCAGGTAGGCGCCGAACAGCTGCTCGCGCTTGGCGGCGCGGCGCGCCAGCAGCACCGCGCGCCAGGTGAGCGCCAGGTACAGGCCGATCACCAGCAGCGAACCGAACAGGCCGAACTCCTCGGCGGTGACGGCGAACACGAAGTCGGTGTGGGCCTCCGGCAGGTAGAACAGCTTCTGCACGCTCTCCCCCAGCCCCACACCGAAGAACTGGCCGCGGCCGATGGCGATGAGGGATTGGGTGAGCTGGAAGCCGCTGTCGAAAGGATCCTGCCAGGGATTGAGGAAGCCGGTGAGCCGCGCCAGGCGGTAGGGCGAAGTGAACACCAGCAGCACGAACGCCAGCGCGCCGATGCCGGCGAACAGCGCGAAGTCCTTGAGGCGCGCACCGCCCAGGAACAGCATGGCCATGGCGGTGGTGGTGAGCACCAGGGTGGCGCCGAAGTCAGGCTCCAGCAGCAACAGCAGCCCGGCGGCGCCGATGAGCAGCATGGGCTTCACGAAACCCTTGAGCCCGGAACTCAACTCCTCGCCGCGGCGCACGATGTAGCCCGCCAGGTAGACGAAGATCAGGAGGCGAGCCACCTCGGATACCTGCAGGTGGAAGGAGCCCAGCGCCACCCAGCGGATGCTGCCGTTGATGCGCCTGCCGATGCCCGGGACCAGCACCATCACCAGCAGGGCGAACGCCAGCATCAGCAGGAGGTAGCCGGAGCGCTGCCACCAGGACAGCGGCAGGAGGTACATGGTCACGCCGGCGGCGGTGCCCAGCGCGAAGAACATCAGCTGCCGCGTGAGGTAGTAGAACGGGTTGCCGGTGACCTTGTCCGCCAGCGAGATCGACGCGGACGCGACCATGACCAGGCCGATCGCCAGGATCAGGCCCGCGATGACCAACAGCGCGGTGTCCATGCCACGCACGTCCTGGTCGCCGGCGATGCGCTTCGCGTCACTCACCGGCGAGCCTCCGCACCGCCGCCGCGAAGACGCGGCCGCGATGCTCGAAGTTGTCGAACATGTCCAGGCTCGAGCAGGCAGGCGACAGCAGCACCAGGTCGCCCGGCTGCGCGAGCCCGGCGGCGGCCTGCACCGCCGCGTCCATGTCCTTCACGCGCCGCGACGGCACGCGTCCGGCCAGCGCCTTCTCGATCTCGTCCGCGTCCTTGCCCAGCAGCACCACCGCGCGGGCCTTGTCCGCGAGCGCGGCCGCGAGCGGCGCGAAGTCCTGGCCTTTGCCGTCGCCGCCCGCGACGAGCACCAGCGGCTGGGTCACGCCTTGCACCGCCGCCAGCGTGGCGCCCACGTTGGTGCCCTTGGAATCATCGTAGTAGCTCACGCCCTGCACCGCGGCCACGAACGCCATGCGGTGCGGCAGGCCGTGGAAACCTTCCAGCGCCGTGAGCATGGCCGGCAGCGGCAGGCCTGCAGCCTCGCCGAGCGCCAGTGCCGCCAGCGCGTTCGCAAGGTTGTGGCGGCCCTGGATGCGCAGCACCGAGGCCGGGATCAGCTTCTCCGCGCCGCGGGCCAGCCACTCGTCGGCGCCCGCCCCATGCACCCCGTAGTCGCCCGGCTGCGGCGCGTCGAGGCCGAAGCTCACGCGGCGCTTCACGTCGCCGGCCATCACCCGCACCAGCGGGTCCTCGCGGTTCAGCACCGCGGTGCGGCAGTGGCGGAAGATGCGCGCCTTGGCAGCGGCGTACTCGGCCATGCCGGCGTATCTATCCATGTGATCTGCGGAAAGGTTCAGCACCGTCGCCGCCACGCAGGGCAAGGAGTCCGTGATCTCGAGCTGGAAGCTCGAGAGCTCCAGCACGTAGAGGTCCGGCTCGTCACTGGCCAGGAGGTCCAGCGCCGGCGTGCCGAGGTTGCCACCCACCCTCACCTTCTTACCGGCCTGCTCCGCCATCACGCCGAGCAGCGTGGTCACGGTGCTCTTGCCGTTGGCGCCGGTGATGCCGACGATGGGCGCCCGCGCGTAGTGGGCGAAGAGCTCGATGTCCCCCAGCACCGGCAGGCCGAGGCTCCTGGCCTTGGCGATGAACGGCGAGCCGGCGGCGACCCCCGGCGAGAGCACGATGCGGTCGGCGCGCCTCAGCGCGTCCTCGGAGAATCCGCCCAGGAACACCGCAGCGTCCGGCAGCAGCGCACGCAGCTCGGCGAGCCCCGGCGGGCGCTCGCGGCTGTCGGTGATGGCGATCTCCTCGCCGTGGGCCGCGAGGAAGCGCGCGCAGGACAGCCCGGTCTTGCCGAGCCCGACGATCAGCGTCCTGGTCCTGCGTTGTTTCGCGGCCAGACCCATCTATCTCACCTTCAGGGTGGAGAGGCCCACCAGCACCAGGATCACGGTGATGATCCAGAACCGCACGATCACGCGCGGCTCCGGCCAGCCCTTGAGCTCGAAATGGTGGTGCAGCGGCGCCATGCGGAAGATGCGCTTGCCGGTGAGCTTGAACGAGGCCACCTGCAGGATCACCGACACCGTCTCCATCACGAACACGCCGCCCATGATGAAGAGCACGATCTCCTGGCGCACGATCACCGCCAGCGTGCCGAGCGCCGCGCCGAGCGCCAGCGCGCCCACGTCGCCCATGAACACCTGCGCCGGGTAGGCGTTGAACCAGAGGAAGCCGAGGCCCGCGCCGAACAGTGCGCCGCAGTACACCACCACCTCGCCGGCCCCCGGCAGGTAGGGGATCGCGAGGTAGTGGGCGAAGTTGAAGTTGCCCGAGGCGTAGCCGAACACGCCGAGCGCGCCGCCCACCAGCACCGCCGGCATGATGGCGAGGCCGTCCAGGCCGTCGGTGAGGTTGACGGCGTTGCTGGCGCCGACGACCACGAAGTAGGTGACCACCACGTACAGCGCGCCCAAGGGCAGCGCCACCTGCTTGAAGAACGGCAGGATGTAGTCGATCTCGGCCGGGTCGCGGTGGGTGAGATAGAGCGCCAGCGCGGCGCCCAGCGCGCACACCGACTGCCAGAAGTACTTGTGGCGCGCCGCCAGGCCCTTGGAGTTCTTCAGCACCAGCTTGAGGTAATCGTCGGCGAAGCCGATCAGGCCGAAGCTCACGGTCACGCCCACCAGCACCCACACGTAGCGGTTGTGCAGGTCGCTCCACAAGAGCACCGAGATCAGGATCGCCGCCAGGATCAACGTGCCGCCCATGGTCGGCGTACCGGCCTTGGACAGGTGCGTCTGCGGCCCATCCGTGCGCACGCTCTGCCCCACCTTCACCACCGTGAGCCAGCGGATCATGGCCGGTCCCGACAGGAACGAGAAGACCAGCGCCGTCAGCACGCCCAGGATCGCCCGCAGCGTGAGATAGGAGAACACGTGGAACGTGGAGTGGTAGCGGCTCAGGTAGTCGGCGAGCAGCAGCAGCATCTCAGTGGGCTCCGTTGGCGGCCTTGTGAGCCGTTGGGTTGCGTAGCGCTTCCACCACCCGCTCCATGCGCATGGAACGGGAACCCTTCACCAGCAGGGTCACGCCCGCTGCCGCCTCGGCGCGCAGCGTGCGGATGAGCGTCTCGACATCCTCGAACCAGCGTGCCCCGCTGCCGAAGGCGTCGGCGGCGTGGCGACTCATGGGTCCGAGCGCGTAGAGCCGCTCGATACCGAGCCCGCGCAGCCGCGTGCCGCTCTCGGCATGCAGCCGCTCGGCGGAGGGGCCGAGCTCACCCATGTCGCCGAGCGCGAGCCAGACGCGCCCGCCCAGGCTCACGGCGAACTCTGCGGCAGCGGTGAGCGAGAGCGGGTTCGCGTTGTAGGTATCGTCGATGAGGCGGGCGCCGTTCCAGCCCTCGCCCACGATGAGCCGGCCGGCGGTGACGGGCGCCGCGGCGAGGCCAGCCTGAACGTCCGTGAGCGTGGCGCCGGCGCTGACGGCGGTGGCCGCCGCCGCGAGCGCGTTGCTGACGTTATGCCGGCCCGGCAGCGAGACCTTGACGCCTATCTCCCCTGCCGGCGAGTCCAGGTGGAAGCGCCAGCTGCCGGAGGCGTCCTGCTGCAGCGAGCCCGGCTCCGGATGGAAGTCCGCGCCGGGGTCGAAGCCGAAGCTCACGATGCGCCTGCCGCCCGCCATCTCGCGCCACAGCGGCGCATAGGCATCGTCGGCGTTGATCACGGCGGTGCCGTCTGCGGCGAGGTGCGCGTAGATCGCGCCCTTCTCTTTCGCCACGCCAGCGATGTCCTTGAGGAACTCCAGGTGCGCCGGGCCGGCATTGGTGATGACGGAGACGCTGGGCGCCGCGAGTTCCGCGAGGTAGCCGATCTCGCCCGGATGGTTGGTGCCCATCTCGATGACCGCATACCGGCAGGACGCGTCCAGCTCCAGGAGCGTCAGCGGCATGCCGATGTCGTTGTTGAGGTTGCCCTGGGTCGCGAGGGTGGCGCCGCGCTGCTTGAGGATGCTCGCGAGCATCTCCTTGAGCGTGGTCTTGCCGCTGGAGCCGGTGACGCCGACCAGCGGCAGCGTGAAGCTGCGGCGCCAGGCGGCGGCATAGGCGCCGAGGGCCTTGCGGGTATCCGCCACCAGCACCTGCGGCAGCGCCGAGCGCACCTGCTTCTGCACCAGCGCGCCGGCAGCGCCCGCCTTGTCCGCCTGGGTCACGAACTCATGGCCGTCGAAGTGCTCGCCCTGGATCGCCACGAATAGCTGGCCGGCGCCGAGCTTGCGGCTGTCCTGGGTCACGCGGCCGAACTCCCGGTCTTCGCCCAGGAGCCTGCCGCCGGTGGCGGCGGCGACGTCGGAGAGGCGCCGCGTCATGGCGTGGCCTCCCGCGTCAGCCGCGCGGCGGTGTCGCGGTCACTGTAGTGCAGCTTGTGCCTGCCGATGACCTGCTCCGTCTCATGGCCCTTGCCTGCCACCAGTACCACGTCGCCGGGCTGCGCTGCGCGCACCGCGCGCTCGATCGCGCTGCCGCGTTCGCGCTCCACGCTCACGCGGGACCGGCCCTGCATGCCGGCCAGGATCTCCGCCACGATGGCGTCGCCGTCCTCGCCACGCGGGTTGTCGTCGGTCACCACGATGCGGTCCGCCAGGCGCTCGGCGATGGCGCCCATCTGCGGGCGCTTGCCGCGGTCGCGCTCGCCGCCGCAGCCGAACACGCACCAGAGCGTGCCGCGGCAATGGGCGCGGGCCGCCACCAGGGATTTCTCCAGGGCATCGGGGGTGTGGGCGTAGTCCACCACCACCAGCGGCAGCCCGCGGCCGCCGCCGAAGCATTCCATCCGCCCCGGGACCGTGCGGGCCCGATCCAGCGCGCGCAACGAGTCCTCGAAGCTGAAGCCCAGCGCCAGCAGCGCGCCCTGCACCGCCATGAGGTTCTCGGCGTTGAAGCGGCCGAGCAGGCGCGTGTCGGCGCGCCCGCAGCCTAGTTCGCTCTCCACGTCGAAACTCAAGCCTCCACTGCCGAGCTGCAGGTTCAAGCCCTTGAGGGTGGTGCCGCGCGGGCTCTCACGCCCTTCCAGCGTGTAGCCGATACAGGCCACGGCGGACGGCAGCGAGGCCGCGAGCTCGCGGCCGAAGGCGTCGTCCAGGTTGATGACGCCGCACTTCAGACCCGGGTGTTCGAACAGGCGGCGCTTGGCGGCGCCGTAACCCTGCATGTCGCCGTGGTAATCCAGATGGTCGCGGGTCAGGTTCGTGAACACCGCCACCTCGACGTGCGCGCCGTCGATGCGGCCCTGGTGCAACGCATGACTGGAAGCCTCCATGCTCACGTGCCCGAGGCCCTGGTCCCGGAAGCGCGCGAACCAGGCCTGGGTGGTGACGGCGTCCGGTGTGGTGTGGGTGGGCGTCTCGAGGCTGCCGTAGGCGCCGAAGCCCACGGTGCCGAGCACGCCGCAGGGCCGGCCCGCTTCGCTCAGGGACTGGGCGGTGATGAGGCTCACGGAAGTCTTGCCGTTGGTGCCGGTCACCGCCATCACGTGCTGGTGCGCGGTGGGGTCGCCATAGAAGCGTGCCGCGATGCCCGAAGCCTTGTGTCCCAGGTCCGCGACTGCAATCGCCGGCAAGCCTGCCGGCAATGGCATATAAGGCGTGGCACCGTCCGGGTCATAGGCGAGAGCCACCGCGCCCCGGGCACGCGCATCCGCAAGGTGCGCGAGCCCGTGGTGGTCATGGCCCCTGCAGGCCAGGAACAGGTAACCCGGCCCGATGGAACGGCTGTCGAGCGCGAGACCCTTGATGGGCACGTCGCCGCCCGACCCCAGGAGGTCCGCGAGGCGCATGCCGGAGAGGTCGCGGGCTTCGGCCATCATGGCGCCGCTCCCACGTTCAGCGCGTAGGCGCTGGCCGGAAGGCTCTGCATGTCGTCCGGCGCCACGTTGAGCAGGCGCAGGGCGCCGCGCATCACCTGTGCGAACACCGGCGCCGAGACCTTGCCGCCGAAGTAGTTGCCCTTGGTGGGCTGGTTGATCACCACCACGGCGACGAGGCGCGGGTCGCTGGCCGGCACCATGCCGGCGAACACCGAGATGTACTTGTCCGGCGAGTAGCCGCCGTTCATGGCGACGTGGGCGGTGCCGGTCTTGCCCGCCACGTGATAGCCGGCGATGTCGGCGAGCTTGCCGGTACCCTCGTCCGAGACCACCGTCTCCAGCATCCCGCGCAGCGTGCCTGAGATGTCCTGCGGGATCACCGGCACCGGTGCCGGCGCGTCCGTCAGGCGCGTCAGGCTCGGCGGCAGGTGGCGGCCCTGGTTGGCGAGGGTGCCGTAGGCCTCTGCGAGCTGCAGCGCGGTGATGGAGAGGCCGTAGCCGTAGGAGATGGTGGCCTGGCGCGCCGGGTTCCAGATGCGGTAGTCCGGCAGGTTGCCGGGCACCTCGCCCGGGAAGCCGCTGTTGGTGCTGCGGCCGAAGCCGAAGGCATCCAGCGTGCGCCACATGAGCTGGGGCGGGAGCGACAGCGCGATCTTGCTCGCCCCGACGTTGGAGGATTTCTCGATGATCGTGGTGAGGTCGATGCGGCCGAAGTCTTCCTCGTCGTGGATCGTGTATCCGGCGAGCTTCAGGGTGCCCGGCGAGGTGTCGACGATGGACGATGGCTGGTACTTGCCCGAGAGCAGCGCCGCCACCATGGTGAAGGGCTTCATGCTCGAGCCCGGCTCGAACATGTCGGTGACGGCGCGGTTGCGGAAGTCGTCGCCGTCGGCGCCGCTGCGGTTGTTCGGGTTGAAGGAAGGCTGGTTCGCCATGGCCAGCACCTCGCCGGTCTTGGCGTCCATCACCACGATGGAACCGGACTTGGCGCCCTGGGCCTGCACCGCCTGCTTCAGGGCGCGGTAGGCCAGGTACTGGATGCGCAGGTCGATGCTCGAGGTCACGTCCTCGCCGGCGCGGGGCGCGCGCAGGTTCTCCACGTCCTGCACCGAGCGGCCGTAGCGGTCCACGATCACCCGCTCGGCGCCGGGCACGCCCTTCAACCACTCGTTGTAGGCGAGTTCCATGCCTTCCTGGCCCTGGTCGTCCACGTTGGTGAAGCCGAGCACGTGGGCGGCGACCTCGCCGGCCGGATAGTAGCGGCGGTACTCGCGCTGGGTGTACACGCCCGGGATGCCGAGCGCCTTCACCTGCTGCGCCGCATAGGGATCCATGCCGCGGGCCAGGTAGACGAACTCCTTGCCGGCGCTGTTCTTGAGCAGGTGCCCGAGGTCCGCGGGCTTCGCGCCCAGGGCGCGCGCCAGGAGGGGCACCGAGGCGGCGGGCAGCTCCTGCGGGTTCATCCACAGCGAGTCCACCGGCGTGCTCACCGCCAGGGGCTCGCCGTTGCGATCCAGGATCATGCCGCGGTGCGCCGGCATCTGCAGCGTGCGCAGGTGCCGCTCGGCGCCCTGGTCCAGCAGGAACTGCTTGTCCAGCACCTGCAGATAGACCGCCCGCCCGATCAGGCCCATGGCCGCCAGCGCGAAGCAGCCCAGCACCGCGACGCTGCGCCAGCCCAGGGCGCTGGCGCCGGGCTTCTGCTCGACGGGGGCGGCGCCGCGCCTCATGGCTTCACCACCAGTACCTGCGGGTTCGCGGGGATGCCCATGTCCAGCTTCTGGGTGGCGGACTGCTCTATATAGGCATGAGTGCTCCAGGTGCTCTGCTCCAGGAGCAGCCGGCCCCAGTCGATGTTGAGCTGGTCGCGCTGCTGGCGCGCCTGCTGCAACTGCTCGAACAGCACCCGGTTCTGGTGGCGCGAGTCGATGAGCGCGAGGGCCGACAGGAACACCGCCACCCCCAGCAGGGTCACCACCGCGCGGCTCAGGGAGAGGTTCATGCGAGCCGCTCCGCCACGCGCAGCACGGCGCTGCGGGCCCGCGGGTTCTCCCGCACTTCCTGTTCCGACGGCTGGATGACCTTGCCGACGGCCCGCAATTCGGGCTTGCCCTGCGGTTCCAGCCAGGGCGCGCGCGGATCCGGCGCCGGCAGCCGCGAATGGTCGCGGATGAAGCGCTTCACGATGCGGTCTTCCAGCGAATGGAAGCTGATCACCGCGAGCCGGCCCGCCGGCGCCAGCACCCTGAGGCACTGCTCCAGGCAGATGGTGAGCTCCTCGAGCTCGCGGTTGATGAAGATGCGGATGGCCTGGAAGCTGCGCGTAGCCGGATGCTTGTGGCGCTCGGTGCGCGGCGCGGCGCGGCTCACGAGTTCGGCGAGCTGCAGCGTGTCGGTGATGGGGTGTGCCGCGCGCTCGGTCGCGATCGCCCTGGCGATGCGGCGCGCGTGGCGCTCCTCGCCCAGGGTGAACAGCACCTCGGCGATGTCGCGCTCGGCGGCGCGGTTCAGCCAGTCAGCCGCGCTCTCGCCGCCCGCGGGGTCCATGCGCATGTCGAGGGGGCCCGCCTGGGTGAAACTGAAGCCGCGGCCCGGGTCGTCCAGCTGCGCCGACGACACACCGATGTCCAGCAACACTCCGTCCACCCGACCCGACACACCCGCCTCCGTCGCGATGCGCTCCAGCATGGAGAACGCAGCGCGGTAGATCGTGAACCTCGTCTCGTTTTCCGCCAGTGCCCGGCCCGCGGCATAGGCCTCGGGATCACGGTCCAGCGCGAGCAACCTGCCCTTCACGCCCAGCCGCGCCAGGATCGCCCGGCTGTGGCCGCCGCGGCCGAAGGTGCCGTCCACGTATACGCCGTCGGCCCGCACCGCGAGCCCTTCCACCGCCTCCTGCAACAGCACCGGGCGGTGGAGCTCGGCGCCGCTCAAAGCACCAGCCTGGCGAGCTCGTCCGGCAGTCCGCCGCCCGCGCCCTCGTCGCCGCTCAGGCTCGCCTCGCGGCGCGCATCCCAGTTCGCCTGCTGCCACAGCTCGAACTTGCGGCCGAGGCCAAGAAGCACCACGTCCCGTTCCAGGCCCGCGAAAGCACGCAGCTCCGGCGGCAGCAGGAGCCGGCTGTGGCCGTCCAATTCCACTTCGGTGGCGTGGCCGAGCAGGAGGCGCTGCAGCTCGCGCGCCTGCTTGTTGAGGCTCGGCAGGCGCACCAGCCGCTCCTCCAGGGATTCCCATTCGGGCAGGGGGTAGATGAGCAGGCAGTGGTCGCGGTCGATGGTGACCACGAGCTGGCCACGGCAGGCCTCCTGGATGCGCTCGCGATAACGCGCAGGGACGGCGAGCCGCCCCTTCGCATCGAGGGTGAGGTTGTTGATGCCCCGAAACATGCCTGCTCGTCCCGCCTCTCCCGTGGGGGCCAGTCGGCCCATTTCATTCCACTTTTTCCCACCTGGCCCACACTATAGGAAGCCAGGAGAGGTACGTCAAGGGAAAAATAGGAAAATTTGCTTGTGGGACAGGGACTTAGGTGCATTTTCAGGCAAAAAAATCGTCGCAACAAAGCATTATCAATCAAACAGTTATAAATATGACCTTATGCAGGACATTAACAAAATTGGCGATTTTTTGCCCAAAACCCTCGCGAGATTAAGGGCTTGGGCAAGAAATGCCCATCCAAGACTGACTTGGGGTCAGAGAAGTAGAGAAAGGAGTCGGCCGGTAAGCCGGGTTCTGTCGTGGACAGCCATTCATCTGGGACGCGGATCACTCCGACGCCTCTAGCAGCCTACCCGGGAGCCGTGCGGACCGCACGTGCGGATCGCTCCGCCTGCTCCCCTATTTGGCCTTGCTCCGGGTGGGGTTTTCCGTGCCGCGGACGGTTACCCGCCGCGCGGTGCGCTCTTACCGCACCTTTTCACCCTTGCCGGCGCCCGAAGGCGCTTAGGCGGTATGTTTTCTGTGGCACTTTCCATGGGCTCGCGCCCCCCAGGCGTTACCTGGCACCCTGTCCTGTGGAGCCCGGACTTTCCTCAATGCTTGCGCACTGCGACTGCCTGGCCGACTCCGGGGGACATTATACGTCCGGGGTGAGCTACTTCTTCTTGCCGCTGAGCTCGAGCGCCTTCTGGTAGAGGGCATTCTTCTTGAGGCCGGTGATCTCGGCCGCCAGGGCGGCCGCCTGTTTCACCGGCAGCTCCGCCAGCAGGGTCTTCAGCACCCGTTCCGCATCCAGCCCGGCATCCGCCGCCGCCGCCGCGGCGCCTGCCACCATCAGCACCACCTCGCCCTTGCCCGCCGCCGGGTCCCGGGCAGCCCAGTCCGCGAGTTCCCGGAGCGGCGCCTCCCGCACCCCTTCGTGCAGCTTGGTGAGCTCCCGCGCCAGCACCGCCCTCCGTTCCTGTCCGAAGGCCGCGGCCATGTCCTGCAGGGATTCCTGCAGCCGGTGCACGGACTCGTAGAACACCAGGGTGCGCACTTCGCCCGCCAGCGCCGTGAGCCGCTCGCGCCGGGCCGCGGGCTTGGCCGGCAGGAAGCCCTCGAACACGAAGCGGTCCGTGGGCAGGCCGCTCACGGACAGCGCCGCCACCAGCGCCGAGGCGCCCGGCACCGGCGAGACGCTGATGCCGGCGGCGCGCGCCGCCCGCACCAGGTCGAAACCCGGATCGCTGATGAGCGGCGTGCCGGCGTCGGAGATGAGCGCCACCGACTCGCCCGCCTGGAGGCGCGGGATGAGCTGGGCCGCCCGCTCCGCCTCGTTGTGGTCGTGCAGGGAGATGAGCCGCGTCTTGATGCCGAAGTGCGCCAGCAGGTTGCCGCTATGGCGGGTGTCCTCGGCGGCCACCAGGTCCACCTCCGCCAGCACCTTGCGCGCGCGAGGCGAGATGTCCTCGAGGTTGCCGATGGGGGTCGCCACCACGTAGAGCACGCCGGAAGCCACGGGTATTCCTCGGTGGATGCCCGCCTGCGGGGCCAGGGCGGAAGGGGAAGGGTTATTATAAGTGTCCGCCCCATCCTGCAACGGAAAGCTGCATCCATGCAAGGCATCTTCAGGCTCACTGCCCGCCCGCTCACTGCGCTCATCCTGCTCATGCTCGCCGCCTGCGGCACCGCGCCCAGCCACGCGCCCACCGCCGGCGAGGCTTCGCAGTTCGAGCAGTCAGGGCGCTATGCCGAGGCGGCCGCGCTGGATGAGAAGCTGGCGGCCACGGCGCAGCCCGCGCAGCGCACCGAACTCCTGGTGAGCGCCGCCGAGAACTGGCTGCTGGCGGGCAACGCCGCGCGCAGCGCCGCGCTGGTGGCACAGATGCGCGAGAAGAGCCCCTACCCCGCGTTGGCCGCGCGCATCGAGCTGCTCAAAGCCGGCCTCGCGCTCGCCGATCACCAGCCCCAGGCCGCGCTGCCGCACCTCAAGTTCGCGCTGACGCCGCTGCCGCCGGAGCTGAAGGCACGCGCCCTGCTGCTGCGCGGCCAGGCGCACCTCGCGCTCGGCGACCTGCCGGCGACGGTGCAGGACTGGAGCGAGCGCGAGACCTACCTCGCGCCCGGCAGTACCGACGTGGCCGCCAACCGCAAGCTCATCTGGGACACCCTCACCGAGACCCACACGCCGGTGGACATGGCGAGGCTCCCCGCCACGCTCTCGCCCGTGACACGCGGCTGGCTCGAGCTCGCCGCCATCGCGCGGGTGAGCTGGCAGCAGCCGGACAAGTTCATGGACCAGATCCGGCAGTGGCAGGCGCGCTATCCGCAGCATCCGGCCCAGCAGCAGCTGGTGCCGGACCTCATCGCCAAGCAGGAGGCGCTCACCGCGTTCCCGCCGCGGGTCGCGGTGCTCTTGCCACTGTCCGGCAACTACCAGTCCGCCGCCGCCGCGGTGCGCGACGGCCTGTTCGCCGCCTACTACCAGCTCGGCGGCGCGCGTGCCCCCGCCATCACGCTCTACGACTCCGGCACCAGCGCCGCCAGCGCCGAGGACGCTTACCGCAAGGCGGTGGCGGACGGCACCGACATGGTGATCGGTCCGCTCACCAAGGACGCGGTGGCCGGCCTCGCGGCCCAGGGCTCGCTGCCGGTACCGGTGTTGGCGCTGAACTACCTCGACAACAACCGCGCCGGGCCTTCCGGCTTCTACCAGTTCGGCCTCCTGCCCGAAGGCGAGGCGGCCCAGGCGGCGGAACGCGCGGTGGCGGAAGGCCACACCCAGGCGCTGGCGCTCGCCTCCAGCGACGATTTCGGCGCGCGCATGTTCAACGCGTTCGCGGCCCGCTTCAGCGAGCTCGGCGGCACCCTGCTCGGCATGCAGACCTACGCCCCCGGCAGCAAGCCCGATGCCATCGGCGACCTCCTGTCCCAGAGCTTCGACCTGGACGCGAGCGTGGCGCGGGAGCAGCGGCTCGCCGCCACCTTGGGGACACGCCTGGAGTTCGAGCCGCGCCGGCGCCCGGACATCCAGTTCATGTTCCTCGCCGCCAGCGCCGATGACGCCCGCACCATCCAGCCGCAGATCGCCTACAACCACGGCGAGGACCTGCCGGTGTACTCCACCTCCAAGGTGTACGAGCTGGATGACAGCGTGGACAACACCCTGTTGAACGGCGTCACCTTCGACGACATGCCCTGGACCCTGGAGGAGACAGGCTCGGTGGCGGAGATGCGCGACACGCTGGCCAAATACTGGCCCGGTAACTTCGGCAACAACAGCCGCCTGTATGCGCTGGGTTTCGACGCCTACCGGCTGGTGCCCCTGCTCTATAACACCCGTACCATCGGCCAACCGCTGCAGGGCGTCACCGGCCTCTTGAGCCTCGACCCTGACGGCCGCGTGCACCGGCGCCTGGATTGGGCGCACTTCGACGACGGCGAGGTGGAACTCCTGGCACCCGTGGACCTGCCGGCCGTGGCGCCGGTGAGCCAGGTCCAGGCCCCGCCGCCGGCTCCGTGACCGGTCCACAGCATCTCGAGACGGGCCGCCAGGCGGAGCAGCGGGCCCTGGAGCTGCTGGAAGCCGAGGGCTTGAAACTCCACACCCGGAACTACCGCTGTCCCCAGGGCGAGCTGGACCTGGTGATGCAGGCGCCGGACGGCGCCTTGGTGGTGGTCGAAGTCCGCTACCGGCATGACGGCAGCCGCGGCACCGCCGCCGAGACCGTGGGCCACGGCAAGCGCCGCAAGCTCATCCTCGCTGCCCAGCACCTGCTCCAGAGCCGTCCGGAACTCAGGCGCCGGCCGCTGCGCTTCGACGTGGTGGCGGTGTCGGGAGCAGACGGGGCCGACGCGGTAGAATGGATACAGGACGCATTCCAGGCCGGTTGAGGGGACCATGAGCAAGCTCGAAGAACGCATAACGAGACAGTTCAATGACAGCATCGCCACCAAGCAGGCGGCGCTCCAGGTGCTGGTGCCCCACATCCTCGCGGCCGGCAAGCTCATGGCCGAGTCCCTGAAGCACGAAGGCAAGGTCATGGCCTGCGGCAACGGCGGGTCGGCGGCAGACTCCCAGCACTTCTCGGCGGAACTCCTCAACCGCTTCGAGCGCGAGCGTCCCGGCATCGCCGGCATCGCCCTCACCACCGACACCTCGACGCTGACCTCCATCTCCAACGACTACGAGTACAACGAGATCTTCTCCAAGCAGGTGCGCGCGCTCGGCCGCAAGGGGGACGTGCTGCTGGCGATCTCCACCAGCGGCAACTCGCCGAACGTGATGCGCGCCATAGACGCCGCCCACGAGAAGGGCGTGAAGGTGGTGGCCCTCACCGGCAAGGATGGCGGCAAGATGGCGGCCCAGCTCAAGGACGGCGACGTGGAGATCCGCGTGCCGGCCAAGGTCACGGCGCGCATCCAGGAGGTGCACCTCCTGGCGTTGCACTGCCTGTGCGACCTCATCGACGAACAGCTCTTCCCTTCCTGATCACGTGAAGCAGAACACGCTGCCCGCGGCCTTCCTCGAGCGGCTGGCCACGGCCGTCGGCGCCGACGACCTCTACACCGATCCCGCCGACCGCTGGCCCTACGGCTACGACAACAGCCGCCGCCACGCGCTGCCGGACGCGGTGGCCTTCCCCGCCTCCCATGCCGAGGTCCTGGCGGCGGTACGCCTGTGCAACGAGTTCAAGGTGCCGCTCACCACCCGGGGGCTCGGCAGCAGCACCACCGGATCGGCGGTGCCTGTGGCCAAGGGACTGGTGCTGGCGCTGGAGCGCATGAACCGCATCATCGAGGTGGACGGCGCCAACCGCGCGCTGGTGGTGGAGACCGGCGCCACCAACACGGCGGTGCAGGAAGCGGCGGCGGGCCACGGCTTCTTCTGGCCTCCGGACCCCACCTCCGCCGGCTACTCCACCGTGGGGGGCAACCTGGCCTGCGGCGCCGGCGGTCCTCATGCGGTGAAGTACGGCACGGTGCGCGAGAACGTATTGGGCCTGCGTGCGGTGCTGGGCTCAGGCCAGGAACTCACCGCCGGCGTCTACACCACCAAGGGCGCCATGGGTTACGACTTCACCCGCCTGCTCATCGGTTCCGAGGGCACGCTGGCGGTCATCACCGAAGCCACTCTCAAGCTCACTCCCAAGCCGCAAGCGGTACGAACCCTGCGCGCGGTGTACGCGGACATGACCGCGGCGGCAGCGGCGGTCTCGCGCATCATGGCCCAGCCCGTCACTCCCTGCGTGCTGGAGTTCATCGACGGCCCCTCCATCGGCATGATCCGGGGCTATGCGGGCAACGACCTGCCGGCGGAGGCCGGCGCCATGCTGCTGATCGAGGTGGACGGGCGCCCGGAGGAGCTGGACCAGGCGGCCGCGGCGGTAGGCGCCGCTGCCCAGGGCGAGGGCTGCATGGAGTTCCGCGCCGCGCGGGACGCGCAGGAATCGGCCGCGCTCTGGACCTCGCGCAAGGCGCTGTCGCCGGCGCTGCGCAAGATCGCCCCCAAGAAGATCAACGAGGACGTGGTGGTGCCGGTCTCACGCATGGCGGACTTCATCGCCCGCCTGGCAGAGCTCTCGAGGCAGTACGGCGTGCCCATCGTGAACTTCGGACACGCCGGCAACGGCAACATCCACGTGAACCTGCTTGTGGACCCGGAAGATGCAGCCCAGATGAAGAACGCCGGGCCCTGCCTGGAACAGGTGTTCCGCACCGTGCTGGACATGCGCGGCACCCTCTCGGGCGAGCACGGAGTGGGCCTGGAGAAGCGGCCGTTCATGGGGGTGGAGTTCGACGCCGCTACCCTGGAGCTGATGCGGCGCATCAAGCAGGACTTCGACCCCAACGGGATCCTCAATCCCGGGAAACTGCTTCCAGGCTGACCTGCGGTACCTCGGTGGTCTCGCCTTCCTCTGACATGAGGCGGTCGTAGAGGTTGTCGTAGCGCTTCAGTTCGCGGCTCTCCGTGTCCGGATCGATGGTCGCCCGGGAATGCCGCGCCACCTCCTGCCAGTCGTTCTTGGTCAACCAGCGGGCCGCGCCGGGCAGGATATCCACCTCCTCGCTGCGGATGTGGCTGGAATGTTCCGCGCAGTACGCGATCCCCAGGTCCTTGACGTGGCGGCGGGCCATCTCATCGCCGAGGCGGGCCCTGCGGACGTGGTGCAGCAGGCCGTCCTCCCGTTCGCCGAAGCCGCGGTGCTGGCCGGTCAACTGCGAGCACAGCAAGCGGTGCTCCGGGACATAATCCACCAGCTTGCCGAAGATCATCTCCTCGACGGGATGGTGGTTCACGCCGGGATAATCACGCATGTAGATGAAGGCATTGCGCAACAGCTTGAGGTTCGCCGCGTCCTGGATGTCTTCCTGGATGGCATCGAGCTGGAAGCGTATGAGTGTGAGCACCCGCTCCATGTTGCGGTGCCCGTCGGTGAGGCGGCGGCTGATTTCCTGATGCGGCATCTCGCGTCTCCTTGTCAACAGTGACCTGTGACGGAGAACGCGCGTTGCTACGGCGGATTGAGCGTCATGTCCGCACGCATGTCGGACACCTACACCCTACTCTCATTTGGGCAAGAGTGCCGTTTTTACCCTTTATGTCTAATAGAGACCTGGATTCAAGAAGTTACGTGCCCACCTTCCCCTGCAGCATGCGACTCAATGCACGTTGAAGTTCTTCGCCGCCGTCATGAGGTAGTCGTACAGGTTGTCGAACTGCCTCAGGTCGTTCCGTTCCAGGATGGGATCGATCATGACCCGGGACTGGTCCCCTATCTCTTCCCAGTCGTCCATGCTGAGGTAGCGAACCGCCTGGGGGAACACCTCCACTTCCTCGCTGCGGATGTGGTTGGCGTGCTCGGTGCAATAGGCGGTGCCGAGCTTCTTCACCTGGCGGCAGGCCTCGGCATCACCCCCTTGGGCGCTGAGGATGCGCCGCAACAGGGTCGCCTCGCGGCGGCGGAAGGACTGGTGCTGCTCGTGCAGGCGCGCACACACGGTGCGGGCAGCCGGGGCATGGGCCACCAGCTTGCCGAAGATGAGGTCCTCCACCGGGTGGTGGATGACGCCGGGATAGTTACGCATGTAACCGACCGCATTGGTCAGCAACTGGTAGGCCTCGGGGTCCTGTCCCTCGCGCAGCGTGTCCACCTGCAGGCGTATCAGGGTCAGCACCCGCTCCATGTTGCGGTGCGCATCGGTGAGCTCTTGGGCAATGTGCTTGTACATAAACGTGTCAGGTACTCTTTGCCCGGAGCCAAGGCCCAGGCACAGGCGCGGCGTGCTTGGCCGCACCTGATTCATTTCAATTCTTGTTCTCGTCCATGTACCCCAGGATACCCATCCGCGGCGGTCCAAATTGGGAACCGCTTCTCAAGACCGGAGATTCCCTATTTATGTCTGATGATCGTGTTCAGCCCGGACATGTCCAATACCTTGACGCCGGTCGCGGACAACTCGATCAACCCCTGTGCCTCGAGATAGGTGAGCACGCCCGTCACTGTCTCAGCCGGCACCCTAAGGTAATTACCCATGTCCTCGCGCGACATGGGCAGTTCGATCTGCGACGCGGAACGGTTGTTGATGCGGTTGCGATTGGAGAGGTTCATGAGCATGCCCACCACCCGCTCCTCCGCGGTGCTGTGGGCCGAGAAGGCCGCGCTGTAGACGCCGTCCTTGCTCACCAGGCGGAAGATCTGGCGGCGCAACCCTTCGCTGCGCTCCATGAGCCCGGTGAGGCTGGTGTAGGGCAGCGAGCAGACCGTGGAATCCGTGAGCGCGACCGCATGGAACTCGTGGCGGCGCGGATAGATGCCGTCGATCCCCACCAGCTCGCCCGCGAACAGGAAGCCGAGCACGCGCTCGCGGCCGGAACTGTCCACCCGGTAATTCTTGAAAGCGCCTGAGCGCACCACGTACAGCGACTGCAGCGCCTCGCCGAAGCGGAACAGGTGTCCCCCGGCGGGCACGGACGCCGAGCGCTCCACGATGCGCTCGAGGCTGCGCAGGTCCTCGGGTTCCAGGTTCCAGGGTTGGCAGGCCGGATGCAGGCTGCACACCGAGCAGGTCGGCAGGACAGGCGAAGATGTGTCAGAACCGGTCTTCTTGCGCTGCATCCTAGTCCTTCAGGCTATGCGGAGCGGCCCCGGGGCGCCGCCGTGCCGCAGTATAGCAGCGCGGTCCTTTGGTACCTCCCGGGTTTGACAGATTCCCGAGACTTCAGGCCGCCGATACATCCCGATACAGGCGTGCGTCCTCTGCGCTGAAACAGCAGGCCACGATGCGCTCGAAGCGGGCCTCGTGCTCACGCATCAGCGCAAGGGCGATGCGGGCCGCCTGTGGCTTGGGATAGCCGTAGACGCCGGTGCTGATGCAAGGGAAAGCGACGCTGCGTGCCTCCTGGGCCAGCGCCGCGCGGAAGGCGTTGCGGTAGCAGTCCTCCAGGAGGCCGGGCTCGCCGAGCGCCCCGCCCCGCCAAACCGGTCCCGGCGTGTGCACGATCCAGCGCGCCTTGAGGCGGAAACCCGGCGTGATGCGGGCCTCGCCGGTGGGGCAGCCGCCGAGCCTGCGGCAGGCAGCCAGGAGTTCCGGCCCCGCAGCCCGGTGGATGGCGCCGTCCACGCCGCCGCCGCCCAGGAGGCTCTCGTTGGCGGCGTTGACGATCACGTCCACGTCGAGCTGCGTGATATCGCCGTGGATGATCTCGATCATCTCTTCTTCGGCCGCCAGGCCCAGACAAACTCGCATTCGACGGTCGCTTCACCGGTCTCATCGGTGATCTTCACCGGCACGGCGATGTCGCCCTTCTCATCCCGGACGATACCGGCCCGCTGCTCGGGGCTGAGCCAGGCCTCGGCACGCAAAGCGCCCTTGGACTTCTTGATGTAACTGACACGCATGCTCTTCAGGATGGGCAGCTTGTCGTCAGGCACGCTCATGCCGAACACCGCGCCGGTAGCCGTCTCGCCCAACAGCGCCACCGCGGCCGCATGCACGGTGCCGATATGGTTCTGCACTCGCCGCCGGTTCGCGAGCCTGAGTACCGCGCGCGCCTCCTCCAGCAGCTCGAACTTTAGGCCCGCGGTGCGCACGAAGTGCACGGTTCCCCCGAAAGCCCAGGTGATGAGGGCGTAGCGCAGGCCCGGCGGCAAGGGATCGAAGCGGTGCACCAGGCGTGCGAGGCGATTGCGGTCTTGCATGTGAAATCCCCAAAAGGAAGCGGCCCGATGGGCCGCTGTTTCACTTGATTATCTTGAGGGTAGGCTTCTTACCGGCGCCCGGTTTCGGGCCCTCGTCGCCTCCCGGACGCGTGTCGCCGGCGGCGCCCATCTCGGGCTCTCCTTCCGCGTCGAACAGCATGCCTTGGCCGCTCTCGTGGGCGTACACCGCCAGGATCGCCCCCATCGGCACCCGCACGTGACGCGAGACGCCGCCGAAACGCGCGTCGAAGCTCACGAACTCGGGCCCCAGGTCCAGCGCGCTGGTGGCCTCATAGCTGATGTTGAGCACCAGCTTGCCGTCCTGGGCGTAGCCCGGCGGGATCTCCACGCCAGCCACGTTCACGTCCACCACCATGTAGGGCGTGGAACCTGAGTCCACGATCCACTGGTGCATGGCCCGGAGGAAATAAGGTTTGCGGGGAAGCATCTGCTAAAGGATAGCGCAGTCCGTCAGGAACGGGCTTTTTGACATAGCCCGTGCGGACTCAGGTAGGCCCGCGCATCTCGCGCTCGACGTCCGTCAAGCTCAGCTTGAACGCGGGCCGGTTGAACAGGCGCTCGGCGTACTTGTGGATGGACTTGGCTCCAGCCGGCAGGTCGATCTCGTAGCGCTGAAGGCGCCACAGGATCGGCGCGATGGAGCAGTCCACCAGCGAGAACTCGTCGCTGAGGAAGTAGGGTTTCACCGAGAACGCATCGGAGGCGGCCAGCAGGCTCTCGCGCAGCATCTTCTTGGCGCGGGCATGGGGCTTGCTAGGCGACTGCTCGATCTCGTCCACCAGCGAGTACCAGTCCTTCTCCACCCGGAACAGGGCCAGGCGGAAACGCGCGCGCGTCACCGGGTCCACCGGCATCAGCGGCGGGTGCGGGAAGCGCTCCTCCAGGTACTCCATGATGATGCGCGGGTCGTACAGCACGAGCTCACGGTCCACCAGCGTGGGCACGCTGTTGTAGGGATTGAGGTCGAGCAGGTCTTCCGGGAGCTTGCTGCCCTCGATGTTCACCACGTCCATGGCGATGCCCTTCTCCGCGAGCACCAGGCGCACGCGGTGGGAATGGGGGCAAGCGGGGCGGGAATAGAGGGTCATGGCGGGCCTTCGGAGTTGACGGACGCCGGGCGGTGGCCGCCCGGCGTCCTGGGGATCAGTGCACGTCCTTCCATATCTCGCGCTTCAGCATCACCGCGAACAGGAGGAACACGATCAGGAAACCAATGACCTTGAGGCCGAGGTCGCGGCGCTCGAGCTGCACCGGCTCTGCGACGTAGCTCAGGAAATTGGTGATGTCCATCGCCACCTGGTCGAACTGCTCGGGGCTGAGCTTGCCCTGGCTGAGCTGCTCGAAGTGGTCGAACGCCTGGGGACCGCCCTCGCCCTCGGACTTGAACACCGGCTTCTGCAGGCCCTGCAGCTCCCACAGCACGTTCGGCATGGCGGCGTTCGGCAGAACCAGGTTGTTGGCGCCGGTGGCGGAACGCGGGTCCACGTAGAAGGACTTGAGATAGCTGTAGATCCAGTCGGTGCCGCGGCTGCGGGCCGCAAGCGAGAGGTCCGGCGGCGTGCGGCCGAACCACTTCTCGGAGTCCTCGGCCGGCATGGCGCTCTGCATGGTGTCGGAGGGCTTGGCGCCCGCCGGCATCAGGTAGGTCTCCAACTGCGCGTCGTTGAGGCCGAGATCCTGCCCCAGGCGGTTGTAGCGCACGTACTGGGCCGAGTGGCAGCCCATGCAGTAGTTGGCGAAGTACTTGGCGCCGCGCTGCAGCGAGGCGGTGTTGTTGAGGTTCACGTCGGCCTTGAGCATGCCGGCCCCCTCGGCGGACGCGAGGGCCGGGGACAGCGCGAGGACCGCGATGCAGATCAGCTTCTTCATTAGTGGGTCACCCTTTCCGGCACCGCTTCCGGCTGGTTGAGCTTCTCGAAGAACGCCGGCAGCAGGATGAAGATCGTGCAGTAGGCCGCCGGGATCAGCCAGGAATACAGCTTGAGCCGCACCTCGTTCGGGTCCCAGCCGATCGCGTCGAACAGCGAGATCACGACCATGACGGCGGCGAACACCGCCAGCATGAAGCCGCGGGTGCGCGGCCGCGAGTACAGCCACGACACCACGAAGAACAGGAAGTACAGCTCGGCCATGCGCTGGCCGACCTGGGCCCAGAACGGCGTGGCGAGCTGCATGCCGATGTAGCCCAGCACCGCGAAGGTGATGCCGAACACGATCACCAGGCGCCGGTACAGGAGGCCGCGGTAGCGTAGCGACTTGACCGGGTTGCGGTCGATCCACGGCAGCAGGAACAGCATGAAGATCGCCGCGCCCATGGTGACGACGCCGGTCAGCTTGTCCGGGATCGAGCGCAGGATCGCGTAGAACGGCCCGAAGTACCACAAGGGGTGGATGTCGTCCGGGGTCTTGAGCGCGTTGGCCGGCTCGAAGTTCGCCGGCTCCAGGAACAGGCCGTTCATGGCCGGCGCGAAGAACACGATCGCGGCGAACACGGCGGCGAACACCGTCACGCCGACGATGTCCTTGACCGTGTAGTACGGATGGAAGGCGATGCCGTCCAGCGGGATGCCGTTCTTGTCCTTGTTCTTCTTGATCTCGATGCCGTCCGGGTTGTTGGAGCCGACCTCGTGCAGCGCGATGAGGTGGAACATCACCAGCCCGATCAGCACCAGCGGCACCGCCACCACGTGCAGAGCGAAGAAGCGGTTGAGCGTAATGTCGGAGATGTTGAAGTCGCCGCGGATCCACTGAGCGAGGCCCTCGCCGATGCCCGGGATGGCGCCGAACAGCGAGATGATCACCTGCGCGCCCCAGTAGGACATCTGGCCCCAGGGCAGCAGGTAGCCCATGAAGGCCTCGGCCATCAGGGTCACGTAGATGAGCACGCCGAAGATCCACAGCAGCTCGCGCGGCTTCTTGTAGGAGCCGTACATGACGCCGCGGAACATGTGCAGGTACACCACCAGGAAGAACATGGAGGCGCCGACGGAGTGCAGGTAGCGGATCAGCCAGCCCCAGTTCACGTCGCGCATGATGTACTCGACGGAGGCGAAGGCCTGGGCCGCATCCGGCTTGTAGTTCATGGCCAGGAAGATGCCGGTGATGACCTGGTTGGCCAGCATCAGCAGGGCGATGGAGCCGAAGAAGTACCAGAAGTTGAAGTTCTTCGGGGCGTAGTACTGGGAGACGTGCTTCTCCCAGAACTCGCTCATGGGGAAGCGCTCGTCGATCCAGTCGCGCAGGCCGTACAGCCAGCCGCCGGTGACGTCGATCAGATCGCGGTCGTTGTCTTCGCTGGTGATCTTGGCCATCACGCGGCTCCCTGGTCTTCACCCACGCGGATCACCGCGTCGGACATGAACTTGTAAGGCGGCACCTGCAGGTTGAGCGGCGCCGGGACGCCCTTGAACACGCGGCCCGCGAGGTCGTACTTGGAGCCGTGGCAGGGGCAGAAGAAGCCGCCCGGCCAATCCAGGCCCACTTCCGGGTCGTGGGGCTCGGGCTTGTACAGCGGCGAGCAGCCGAGGTGGGTGCAGATGCCCACCACCACGAACAGCTCAGGCTTGATGGAGCGGTGCTCGTTCTGGCAGTACTTGGGCTGCTGGTCTTCCTTGGACGCGGGGTCGCGCAGGCTGGGGTCGACCTTGGCGAGGCCGGCGATGGCCTCGGGGCCGCGCTGCACCACCCAGGTGGGCTTGCCGCGCCACTTGGCCTTCACCTGGCCGCCCGGCTCGATCTTGCTGACGTCGATGTCCACGGGACCGCCCAGGGCCTTGGCCCGGGCGCTCGGCTCCATGGAAGATACGAACGGCACGGCCGCCATCACGGCACCCACGGCACCAGCCACCACGGTGGCCACCGTCAGGAAGTGACGCCGGCTCTGGTCGATCTCGTCGCTCATTTACCCCGTCTCCTGATGTCTGGTCGTATAGCCGCCCGCCGTCTGGGGGACCTTTGCGGTCCTCGGATGGGGGATGCGGGCGGAAGGCCTTGAAAAGACGCCGCATTATACACAGCGGCTTCGCGGACCCGCCAGCCGCAAGGGGGTCCTGCGTGCTAGCGTATGCGCATGAAAGCCCTTGTCCGGCTGACGATTTTCCTGCTCCAGGCGGTTGTGGTGGGCCTGGCGGCGGCGTTCGTGGTGGTCTGGCTGAAGCCAGGCCTGCTCACGACCCGCGGCATCGCCCTGGGGGACGCGCCGAGCTCCTATTCGGAGGCGGTGGCGGCGAGCTCGCCGGCGGTGGTGAACGTGCACAGCGCAAGGCACGTGCGCGACAGCCGCAGCGCCAAGCCGGTACCCCGCTCCGGGCCGCCCGACCCCTATGCCCCCACCGGCCAGCTGGAGAACAGCCTGGGCTCCGGCGTCATCGTCAGCGCCGATGGCTACATACTGACCAACCTCCACGTCATCAACGGCGCCGACGCCATCCAGGTGGGCCTGCAGGACGGGCGCACCGCCGCGGCGCGGGTGGTGGGCGCCGATCCGGACACGGACCTCGCGCTGCTCAAGGTGGACGTGACCGGCCTCGAGCCGATCGAGCTCGGGCGTTCCGACGACCTCAAGGTCGGCGACGTGGTGCTGGCCATCGGCGACCCCTACGGCGTGGGCCAGACCGTGACCCAGGGCATCGTCAGCGCCACCGGCCGCAGCAAGCTCGGCCTCTCGACGTTCGAGAACTTCATCCAGACCGATGCCGCCATCAACCCAGGCAACTCCGGCGGCGCGCTGGTGAACGCGCGCGGCGAGCTGGTGGGCATCAACACCGCGCTGTTCTCCCCGAGCGGCGGGTCCAACGGCATCGGCTTCGCAATCCCGGTGAACCTCGCCAACGGCGTGATGCACCAGCTCATCGCCTATGGGCGGGTGCTGCGCGGCTGGCTCGGCGTCGAACCCCAGGACATCACCCCGGAGCTGGCACAGGCCTTCCGCCTGAAAGACACCCAGGGCTTCCTCATCACCGGCGTCTCACCCATGAGCCCGGCCTCGGCGGCCGGACTGATGCCGGGCGACGTGATCAACTCCATCGACGGGAACGAGGTGGACAACAGCAGCGAGGCACTGAACCGCATCGCCGCCAAGCCGCCGGGCACTGCGATCCGGGTGGGCGGCATCCACAACGGCAAGAAGTTCGACCTGAAGGTGACCGTGGCCGAGCGGCCCGGACAAAATGCCAGCTAAAAACCAGATATCAGACTCACGCTGATTGAAGCGAGAGATTTTGGTTTCTGGCTAGGCAAAAACGACCGAGCGCCCGGAGCGTACATTGAGTACGTGAGGAGCGCGAGGGAGTTTTTAACGACGCCAGAGACCAAAAGATCCGCTTCAATCGGGCACGCGGCGGATCTTGGCGCCTAGCTGACCGAGTTTCTCCTCGATCGTCTCGTAGCCTCTATCGATGTGATAGATGCGTTCCACCGTGGTCTCGCCCTGGGCCACCAGGCCCGCCAGCACCAGGCCCGCCGAAGCGCGTAGGTCCGTGGCCATCACCGGTGCCCCTGTGAGCTTGTCCACGCCCTCGCTGATGGTGGTGTTGCCCTCGAGCCTCAAGTTCGCGCCCATGCGCTGCATCTCCTGCACGTGCATGAAGCGGTTCTCGAACACCGTCTCGGTGATGGTGCCGGTGCCCTCTGCGGTGACGTTGAGTGCGGTGAACTGGGCCTGCATGTCGGTGGGGAAGGCGGGATAGGGCGCGGTCTTGATGGAGACGGCCTTGAGGCGCTTGCCGCGCATGTCCGCCTCGATCCAGCCGGGGCCCCGGGTGATGACGGCGCCGCTCTCCTCCAGCTTCACCAGCACCGCGTCCAGCAGGGTGGGGTCGGTGTCGCGCAGGCGCACGCGCCCGCCGGTCATGACGCCGGCGCAGAGGTAGGTGCCGGTCTCGATGCGGTCCGGCATCACGTCGTAGTCGGTGCCGTGCAGCTTCTTCACGCCCTGCACCGTGATGGTGTCGGTGCCCATGCCCTGGATCTTCGCGCCCATCTGGTTGAGGAACAGCGCCAGGTCCACCACCTCGGGCTCGCGGGCGGCGTTCTCGATCACGCTCTCGCCCTCGGCCAGCGCCGCAGCCATGATGAGGTTCTCGGTGCCGGTCACGGACACGGTATCCATGAACATGCGCGCGCCCTTGAGGCGGCCGGCCTTGGCGCGGATGTAGCCGTTCTCGACCTTGATCTCGGCGCCCATGGCCTCGAGGCCGGCGATGTGAAGGTTCACCGGGCGCGTGCCGATGGCGCAACCGCCCGGCAGCGAGACCTCGGCTTCGCCGAAGCGCGCCACCAAGGGCCCCAGCACCAGGATGGAGGCGCGCATGGTCTTCACCAGCTCGTAGGGCGCGCTGTAGTGCTTGATGGTGGAGGCATCCACCTCGACGCGCATGCGATCGTTGATGGTGACGCCGACGCCCATGCGGCCCAAGAGCTCGATCATGGTGGTGACGTCGTGCAGGTGCGGCACGTTGCCGATGTGGCTGGGCGTGTCCGCCAGCAGCGTGGCGGCGATGATGGGCAGGGTGGCGTTCTTGGCGCCGGAGATGCGGATCTCGCCCTCGAGCCTGCGGCCGCCGCTGATGAGCAACTTGTCCAAGACGTCCCCTTATATAAGGTGGGTCAACCCGCCCCGCCCTGCCGGCGTTCTTCCGGCGTGAGGGTGCGCAGGCTAAGGGCATGGATCTCGCGGCCCATGCGGGCCCCCAAGGTGGCATACACCATCTGGTGGCGCGCCACGGAGCGCTTGCCCTCGAACTCGGCCGAGACCACCAGCGCCTCGAAATGGGTGTGGTCCTCGCCGCTGACCTCGACTTGCGCCGAGGGCATGCCTTGCTGGATGAGGTCTTTGACTTCGGCGGGGCTCAAGAGCGTCTCGGGAGCGGCCCGACGGTGCGTCGGGAACGCAGATGATACGCGAAGCCCCTGACCGCCGGAATGGCGGTCCGGCAGGCCCGCGCGTCCAGCGTGTATCATGACCACCACCTTCCATCTATGAGGCCCTGAAGCCAGCCATGATCCCGGACCCCGCCGCCCTCACCCGCATCGCGCGGGAGGTCCTGGAGACCGAAGCCAGCGCGGTCAGCGCGCTCACGGCGCGCCTGGACGGCTCCTTCACCGAGGCCTGCCGCCTCATGCTCGCCTGCCGCGGCCGCGTGGTGGTGACCGGCATGGGCAAGAGCGGGCACGTGGCCGGCAAGATCGCGGCCACCCTCGCCTCCACCGGCACGCCGGCCTTCTTCGTGCATCCGGGCGAGGCCAGCCACGGCGACCTCGGCATGATCACCGGCGAGGACCTGGTGCTGGCGCTCTCCAACTCCGGCGAGACCAGCGAGCTCGTCACCATCCTGCCGCTCATCAAGCGCCTCGGCGTGAAGCTGATCGCGCTCACCGGCAAGCCCGGCTCCAGCCTCGCCAAGACCGCCGACGTGCACCTGGATGTGAGCGTGGCGCGCGAGGCGGACCCCCTCAACCTCGCGCCCACGGCCAGCACCACCGCGGCGCTGGCCATGGGCGACGCGCTGGCCATGGCGGTGCTCTCGGCCCGCGGCTTCACCCACGAGGACTTCGCCCGCTCCCATCCCGGCGGCAGCCTGGGGAGGCGCCTCCTGCTCCGGGTCGAGGACATCATGCACAAGGGCGAGCGCGTCCCCTCCGTGCCCCTCGGCACTTCCCTGAGCCAGGCGCTGGTCGAGATGACCCGCAAGGGCCTGGGGATGACGGCGATCGTGGACGCAGGCGGCAAGGTCGCCGGCATCTACACCGACGGCGACCTGCGCCGCACCCTGGACAAGCAGGTGGACGTACACAAGGCCAAGGTCGACGAGGTGATGACCCGCGACTGCACCACCGCAGCCCCCGACATGCTGGCGGGCGAGGCGCTGCATATATTGGAGAGCCGCAAGTTCAACGGCCTGCTGGTGGTGGACAAGGGCGGGAAACTGCTGGGCGCGCTGAACATGCATGATCTCCTGAGAGCAGGCATCGTCTAGATGGACCTGAGAGAGAGAGCAGCCCGTATCAAGCTGGTGGTGTTCGACGTGGATGGCGTGTTCACTGACGGCAGCCTGTACTACGGTCCCGGCGGCGAGGAGCTCAAGGTCTTCAACGTGCAGGACGGCCAGGGCGTGAAGCGCCTGCTGGCCGCGGGCATCGGTGCGGCGGTGATCTCCGGGCGCGACTCGGCCGCGGTGACGCGCCGCATGCGCGACCTCGGCATCACCCACGTGTTCCAGGGCGACGAGGACAAGCTGCCGGTGCTGGAACGCCTGCTCAAGAAGCTCGGTCTCACTCTGGAGCAGGCCGCCCACGTGGGCGATGACCTGCCGGACCTGCCGCTGTTCCAGCGGGTCGGCCTGGCCGTGGCGACGGCGAATGCCATGCCGGCCCTCAAGGCTGCCGCCCACCACGTCACCGCCGCCGGCGGCGGGCGCGGGGCGGTGCGCGAGGTCTGCGATCTCCTGCTCACCGCCCAAGGGCACGCATGAACCTGCGCCTGACCACCCTGGTGCTGTTCCTGGTGGCGGTGGCGGTCGGCACCGTGTGGCTGCTGCGGGAGACCGAGCTGCAGGGCCTGCAGGGCGAGCGCCCCAAGACCCACAAGCCCGACTACTACTTCACCGACGCCATCGTGACGAGCCTGGACCTCAAGGGCAAACCGGCTTCCGAGCTGAAGGCGCCGCGCATCATCCACCATCCGGACGACGACAGCGTGGAGGTGTTCCTGCCGCGCATGCGCTACTTCACCAAGCAGGGCGAGCCCTGGTATGCCGAGGCCGACCACGGGCTGGAGCCGAGCGGCGGCAACCTCGTATACCTGGACGGACACGTGAAGATGACCCACCATGACGAGCATGGCGGGCCGCCACTCGTGATAGACACCGACCACCTCACGGTGGACCTGCAGACCAACGTCGCCACCACCGACGACCCGGTAGCCATGGTCAAAGGCGTGAGCCACATGACCGGCACCGGCATGGACGGCTACATGCAGGACAATCGCATGGTGCTGCGCACCAACGTCAAGGCTTTCTATGTACCCAGCAAACCGTAAGCCGCTGCTGCTCGCCGTCTTCGCCGTGGGCCTCTTGGCCGCCGGCGGCGCCTGGGCGCTCAAGACCGACAAGAACCAGCCCATCAACGTGCAGTCGGACCACGGCGACTTCCGCAGCGACCCCAAGGACAACAGCCGCGGCACCGGCATCTACACCGGCCACGTGATCATCACCCAGGGCAGCATCGTGCTGACCGCCGACCGGGCGGTGCTGCATATCGTCAACAACGAACTGAACAGCGCGGACGTGACCGGCGAGCCCGCCACCTTCGTGCAGCAGCCGGACCAGGGCGCGCCCATGAACGGGGAGGCGCGCGAGATCACCTACGACGCCGGCAAGAACGAGATTGTGCTCATCGACAACGCGCGCCTGAGCCAGGCGGTGGGGGATGCCGCCGGAGCCGGCAAGCATGGCGAAGCCAAACCCGATGACATGCCTGGCGAGCGGCTCATGACCGCCGACCGCATCCGCTACAACACCGACACCCAGCGCGTGATCGCCAGGGCCGGCGACGACGAGCAGCGGGTGCACATCAGCTTCCCGCCCAAGACCGCCGCGCCGGCCCCCTCCACCGCGGCCAGACCCGTGAAGCCCGTCCCGGCCGCCGCCACCCATGCAGGAACCCCGCCGTGAGCACCCTGAAGGCCGAGAACCTGGTCAAGCGCTACCGCCGCCGCGAGGTGGTGCGTGGAGTGTCGCTGGGGCTCGAACGCGGCGAGGTAGTGGGCCTGCTCGGCCCCAATGGCGCCGGCAAGACCACCCTGTTCTACATGATCGTGGGGCTGGTGCCGGCGGACGGCGGCAGCATCACCCTGGATGGGGAGGACCTGACGAAGCTGCCGGTGCACGCGCGCGCGCGCCTGGGGCTGGGCTATCTGCCGCAGGAAGCCTCGGTGTTCCGCAAGCTCACGGTGGAGGACAACATCCTCGCCATCCTCGAGACCCGCTCGGACCTCGGCCGCAAGGACCGCAAGCAGCGGCTGGAGGAGCTCCTGGAGGAACTGCACATCAGCCACATCCGCGACGGTCTCGGCATCTCGCTGTCGGGCGGCGAGCGGCGGCGCGTGGAGATCGCGCGCGCGCTGGCGGCGGACCCGGCGTTCATGCTGCTGGATGAGCCCTTCGCCGGCGTGGACCCGATCTCGGTGATCGACATCCAGCGCATCATCGACCACCTGAAGGCACGCAACATCGGCGTGCTGGTCACGGACCATAACGTGCGGGAGACGCTCGGGATATGCGGCCGGGCATATATCATCAACGCCGGCCAGGTGATCGCGGAAGGTACTCCCGACAGCATCCTCGCCAACCAGGAAGTCCGTCAAGTCTACCTAGGCGAGAATTTTCGGCTATAACTTAAGCATGGTCCTCGGATTGCTTATCACCCCCCCAAGCATGGGGCGGGTGCGGTCTTCTCCCCCCTCCAGAACCGGGGGGGTCTGCCCGGACAAAGTCCAGGGTCATGCGGCACAAGGGGGTCGTGTCGCGTGAAGCCGACCCTCGTCCTGCGACAGACCCAGAGACTGAGTCTCACTCCCGAACTGCGCCAGGCCCTGGGATTGCTGCAGCTCTCCGCCATGGAGCTCTCCGCGAAGGTGCGGGAGGCCCTGGAGGGCAATGTGCTGCTGGAGCGCGAGGACACGGCCACGCCGGAGCCTGAGGCCGGTTCGGCCGCGGAGACCGAGCCTCAGGTGGACTGGGACAGCGCCGCCGGCAGCCGTGAGAGCGCCGGCACCTGGGACGATGAGACCGACGACTTCGAGTCAGCCGAGCGCGGCGGCCAGAGCCTCAAGGAATACCTCCTGTGGCAGCTCGAGCTCGCACGCATGAGCGCGCGGGACGCCGCCATCGGCGCCGCCATCATCGACTCGCTAAACGACGACGGCTACCTCACCGAGCCCCTCGAGGACATCCGCCAGTCCCTGGCGGACAGCGACGAGGCGCCGGAAGCGGACGAGATGTACGCGGTGCTGCACCGGGTGCAAGCCTTCGACCCTCCCGGCATCGCGGCCCGCGACCTCAAGGAATGCCTGCTGCTGCAGCTGCGCCAGGGCGACAAGACCGACCCGGTGCGCGCCCTCGCCACCGCACTCGTCACCAGCCACCTGGAGAGCATCGCCGCCCGTGAGCACGTGCGCCTGTGCCGCCTGCTGGGCGTGGAACGCACCGCGCTGGACACGGCCATGGAGCTGATCCGCGAGCTCAACCCGCGCCCTGGCGCCGCCATCGCCGGCAGTCCGGTGGACTATGTGGTGCCGGACGTGCTGGTGAGCCGGCGCGGCAGCGGCTGGTTCGTGGAACTCAACCCCGAGGCGGTGCCGCGCATCCGCGTCAACGCCGCCTACGCAGCGGCGCTCCACCGCGGGGGCGACGGCGGGGACCTGGCCCAGCAGCTGCAGGAGGCGCGCTGGCTGGTGCGCAGCATCCGCATGCGCAACGAGACGCTGCTGCGCGTGGCGCAGAGCATCGTGCGCAAGCAAGGCGGATTCCTGGCGAACGGCGACGAAGCCATGCAGCCGCTGCTGATGAAGGACCTGGCGCAGGAACTGGAGCTGCACGAGTCCACCGTCTCGCGCGTGGTCGCGAACAAGCACATGGCGACGCCGCGCGGCAGCGTGGCGTTCCGGCACTTCTTCTCCGGCGAGCTGCCGGCGGACGATGGCGGCGCGTTCTCCGCCACCGCCATCAGGGCGATGATCAAGAAGCTGGTGGCGCAGGAGGATCCGCGCCGCCCGATGAGCGACAACCACATCACCAAGGCCCTCCTGGACCGCGGGGTTCACGTGGCCCGGCGCACGGTGGCGAAATACCGTGAGGCCCTGACCATCCCCCCGGCCCACGAGCGCAGACGCCTCGATCAGGGGTAACAGACAGACGACGACCAAGAGGAGATGCACATGAAGATAGACGTTACGGGACACCACGTGGAGATCACCGATGCGCTCCGCACCTACGTGCAGAACAAGTTCGAGCGGCTGGAGCGCCATTTCGACCACGTCACCGGCATCCATGTGGTGCTGACCGTGTCCAAGCTGGAACACCGGGCCGAGGCCACGCTCAACGTGAGCCGTGCCAAGCTCTTCGCCGATGCCGTGGAGGCGGACATGTACGCCGCCATAGACAGCCTGGTGGACAAGCTCGACCGGCAGGTGAAGAAGCACAAGGAGAAGCTCTCCGGCCACAGCGACCGGGCCTCGGTGCGAAACGCCGTCCCCGGCTAGATATCCCTTAACCCCGAGTGGAGCAAGCGGCGTGGTGATCCCACGCCGCCCTTCTTTGTGCCGGCCGCAGGCGCCACGCCCGTGCCGAAAATGTATAGAATCTGCCCATGCGTCTCGTCATCCTCAGCGGCCTCTCCGGTTCCGGCAAGTCTGTGGCGATCCACATGCTGGAGGACCTGGGCTACTACTGCGTGGACAACATCCCGGCCGGGCACCTGCAGAGCTTCGTGCGCGAGACCCTGCTCACCGGCGACCCCGCCTACCAGCGCATGGCGGTGGGCGTGGATGCCCGCAACCGGACCGAGGACATCCGCGCGGTGCCCCAGACAGTCAAGAAGCTCAGGTCCGACGGCATCGAGTGCGAGATCGTGTTCCTGCACGCAGACGACACGGTGCTGCTGAAGCGCTACGGTGAGAGCCATCGCCCCCATCCGTTGGCCGGCGAGGGCCGCTCCCTCAAGGACGCGATCCGTGCCGAGCGTGAACTCCTGGGCCCGCTGGCCGACGAAGCGGACATGGTGCTGGACAGCTCCCGCACCTCGGTGCACGAGCTGCGCGAGCTGGTGCGGGCCCGCATCCACCGCGAGAGCCGCCAGGCATTGTCGCTCCTGTTCCAGTCCTTCGGCTTCCGCCACGGCATCCCGGGGGACTCGGACTTCGTGTTCGATGCCCGCGGCCTGCCCAACCCCTACTGGGAACCCACCCTCAAGATGCTGTCCGGCCGCGACCTGGCGGTGGCGAAGTACTTGGACAGCCACGAGCCGGTGCGCAAGTTCGTCGCGGACATCGAGGGCTTCCTGGAATACTGGATCCCCAAGTTCGAGTCCTCCAACCGCCAGTACCTGACGGTCTCCATCGGCTGCACCGGCGGCTACCATCGTTCCGTATATGTGGTGGAGAAGCTGGCGGAGCACTTCCGCGCACAAGGCCGCGAGGTCCTCACCAAGCACAACGAGTTGAAGTGACCGGCGCCAGATCGGCGCCACCAAGACCTATTCTTTACGCCGCTGTATTCCTGTCAGCTCATCCGCCGGCGTGGCGGGATTCTGCTCCACAGGGCGCCCCTCGATGAAGGCCAAGAGCTTGTCCGCCTGGGCCTGGGCGTCGCGTACGCCGAGGTCGATGAGGTCGCGGCAGTACTTGCCCTCGAACAGGAGGTAGCTCAGCAGCTGGCTGCCGCTGCGGTTCAGGCCGCCGATGCCGCGCAGCAGGAAGCGCACGCTGCGCGGGAATTCGCGCTTGTGGCGCTGGGCGATGTCGCGGATGTCCTCGCTAGGGGTGATCACCAGGGTATCGATGACCTTCAGCGGTTGCTGCTCTCCGTCCTTGAGGCGGGTGATGGTGTTGTTGATGCGCTGCAGCCGCTCCAGGTCGCCGTAGATGCTGTCCATGAACAGCGTGTCCAGCAGGTAGCCCGCGATCTGGCCGAGGGAGGGATAGGCCACCTGCTCCTGCTCCAGCGGCAGGCGGTTGGGCTGCTCGTTGCGCAGCGCGATCACCAGCACCCGCTCGGCACCCAGGTGCACCACCGGACTCAATGGCGCGGACTGGCGCATGGAACCGTCACCGAAGTACTCGCGCCCGATACGCACCGCGGGGAAGATCACCGGCAGCGCCACCGAGGCCATGACGTGGTCGAGAGTGATTTCCACCGGCTCGCCAAGGCGGCGCGCCCGGTGCCAGGGTTGCAGGTCCTTGCGCCCCTGGAAGAACGAGATGGACCGCGCCGAGGTGTAGCCGGAGACGGTGATGGCGAGCGCGTCCAGGGCAGCCCCGTCGATGGCCTCCTCCAGGCGCGCGAAGTCGATGTGCTCCGCGAGCATCTCGCGCAACGGCGCGTTGTCCAGGATCGAGATGGGGTTGTGCCGGTCCATGCCGCCCGAGAGCAACGTGAAGATCCAGCGGGCGCTGGTCCTGAGCGCCGTCAGCGCGCCGGTCTTGAACACCTTCTCGCTCTTGATCTCGCGCCACACGTGGTCGAGGTAGGCGACGCCATGGCGGAAGTTCTGGGCATGGCAGGCGATGAGCGCGGCGTTGATGGCACCGGCGGAGGTGCCGGAGATCACCGGGAAGGGCAGCGCCGCGTCCTGGGGCAGGAGCTCCGCCAGGCCCTTGAGCACCCCCACCTGGTAGGCGGCGCGGGCGCCACCGCCGGGCAGCACCAGCCCCACTTTCGGTCGCAGGCCGGAGGTATTCAAGCGCGCACGTCCCGCCCGGCCGGACCCTTGGATCCACGCGGGTCGCGGGCTCGCGCCCCGGTGCCTTGGGCAATATGCATGTCTCCTCCCCTAGCCAATAGGTTAAATGGGCTGGACCTTGTCGTACAGGGTACTAAAATCAATGTCATTCAAGGCTCTAGCCTGGGATATTCAAGCATAGACTTGGGAAGCTGCCGGGGGCAGCCGTTTTCAGGACTGAGGGATAGGGACCCGACACATGCTCAACCTCAACCTGTGGCACCAGAGGGCCGCGGATTCGGCCGGAAGCGCCGAAGCCGAAGCCTCCCCCCGTACCCGCCGCCCATTGCTCAAGGTGGCGGTGCTGAACACCAAGGGTGGCTGCGGCAAGACTACGCTCTCGACGTCCCTGGCCGCCTACTACGCCCAGCGCGGGTACAACACGGCGCTGCTTGATATGGACGTCCAGGGCTCCAGCCTCCGGTGGCTGGCCAACCGCGGCGACCACAAGCCCGCCATCACCGGTCTCAGCGGGACCGACAAGTCCGGCCGCGTGACCAAGAGCTTCCTGATGCGGGTGCCGGCGGAGGTGGAACGGCTGGTGGTGGATACGCCGGCGGCCATCGACAGCCTCAGGCTGCAGGATGCGATCCGCGGCGCCCACGCCGTCATCATCCCGGTGCTGCCCTCGGACATCGACATCCATGCCGCCTCGCGCTGCGTGGCGGAGCTCCTGCTGACCGGACGCATCGAGAACCGCCAGGAGCGGGTCGCGGTGGTGGCCAACCGGGTCAAGAAGCAGGCCAAGATGTATGACACCCTGAAACGTTTCCTGGACAGCCTCGAGATCCCCTTCGTCGCCACCTTCCGTGACACCCAGAACTACGTGCATGCCACCGAGCAGGGACTGGGTGTGCACGAGCTCAAGGACAAGAACGTGAAGGAAGAGATGCGGGAATGGACGCCGCTCATCGAGTGGCTGGAGAGCCGCCCGCTCACCAACCTGCAGCCCGGCGCGCTGACGCCGCCGGCGGCCTAGCTACTTACCAGGCTCGAACACCAAGGTGTGTTGTGCCGCGCCGGGTAGGAAGGGCGTCGGCTTACCCTGCTCCCAATCAGGTTCGCTATTCCTGTAGTAAGGGGACAGCGGCCAGCCGCTCTGTCCCGTGGGCATCTCCAGGATGCCTTCCGTCTCGTGTCCAGGCGACACCACCATGCGCTCGGACGCGCCGAAGTCCTCTCCCTGTACCCGCGGCATGTTGCTGTCTCCCGGCAGCTGCACCGGCGCCATGTCCAGGAACCGCGACAGGAACGGCACCGCCCCGCTCAGGGGATGGGTGAGATGCACGGTGTTGTGCGCGCCCCAGGTGTAGGCACCGATGCCTGGCTCCGCGGCGGCCCGTGCCGCCACCTGGTCCACTGCGGCGAGCAGCAGCGCGTCCCAGCTCTTGTAGGCGGGGTCCAGGAGATTCGCCGGCTGCTGGCTGATGAGCGCCCACACCGGGCCCTCGAGCTGCGAGAGCCCGTGGTAGTCGCAATGGGGGGCTGCCTTGGTGCAGTCGGCGAACAGCGGCGCCACCGCCGCCGCGGTCACTGCGCTGCGGAACTCCCGCACCAGCCGGTAGCCCACCGAGTCCACCGCCGCGCGGCCGCCCCATTCCTCCACCGCCTGGCGGAACGCGGCACGCTCGGGGTGGTCCGCCACCCGCTGCGGGTTGAGCACCCGCAGCAGCAGTGAGCGCCAGCGTGCCAGGAACAGCGCGCGGTCGTCGAGCTGGATCGCCAACATGTCGGCGGACGTGAAGCGGTCCTTCGCGCGCAGGTCGTCCCGGATCTGCCCGGCGCGGGCGCCGAGGTCGTAGCCGCCGTCACCGATCAGCGCCAGCATCGGCCCTTCCACCACCCGCGCGTTCGCACTCCAGAGGCGGCCGTCCGCTGGGTCCACCACCCGCGGGTACTTCGCGGGGTCCAGCCAACCGACCCAACCGGTGCCGGGCTTGTCCCAATAGGAAGGCACCGCCGGATCGAACCCCGCCCGCACCGGGATGCGGCCGGCGATGGTCCATGCGACATGTCCTTGGGCGTCGGCAGCCACGAAGTTCTGCTCCGGCATGCCGGCACGGTTCGCCACCGCCATGGCCTCGCGCACGTCCTGCGCGTCCTCCATGTGCTCCAGCTCCAGGTTGGTGCCGGCCGGGTCGGCCGCCATCCAGTGGACGGCGCGGATGACGCCGGCGTGGTCCTGATCCAGCACCGGGCCCCAGACGGTGTCCTTGATGTCGAAGCTCACATCCTTGCCGCCCTTCACGTGGATGATCTCGGCGTGATGCGTGAAGCGCTGCCATCCTTCGGCAGTCTGGTAACGGTCCGGATCGGCAGGATCGAGGTGCAGCAGCACCAGGTCCGACCAGTCTCCGTAGCTGTTGGTGTAGCCCCAGGCCACGTGGCCGTTGCTGCCCACCACCATGGCAGGCACGCCCGGCAGCGTGACGCCGGTGAGGGCGACGGGACCGGCCTTGCCGGGATACGTCCACTGGGCGCGGTACCAGGTGTTGGGGACGCGTATCCCCAGGTGCATGTCGTTGGCGAGCAGCGCCGCGCCGGTGCTGCTGTGCTCGGCGGATACCGCCCAGTTATTGCTGCCGATCATTCCGGCGGGATATTCCCGGTCCGCTCCTGCATCGTCCCGCGAATCCAAGAACCCGAGCTTGGTGGGCGCGCGTTTGCGCAGGTCCGCCACGTCCGCTCCGGGGATGGGTGGCGTCTCGATGGGCTTGCCCTGCACCGGCGCGTCCCACTGGGTACCGGGCGCCGTGAGGAAGCGGAACATGGCCGGCGGCATGAGGTCGCGCATCAGCGCGAGCTGGGATTCGTGGCGATCCTCGGGACTCTGCAGCTGGAAGTACATGGCATGCACCACCAGGATGCTGTCCTCCGGTTGCCAGGGCCTGGGACGCGTCATGAGCAGGCCGTACTCGAAGGGCCAGGTGCCCAAGGCCTTGAGGCCGGCGTTCACGCCCTCGCTGTAGGCGGCGAGGCCGGCGCGCTGCTCGGGCGTGGCATGGGCCAGCACGTCCCGGGCGACGGCGCGCAGCCGGAACAGGCGGTGACGCTTGTCGAAGTCCACCGCCGCGCCGCCCACGAGCTCGGAGAGCTCGCCGGCCGCGAGGCGGCGCATGAGGTCCATCTGGAAGAAGCGGTCCTGGGCGTGCAGGAAGCCCAGGGCACGGATCGCATCCAGGCGCTGCTGCGCTGCGATGCTGGGCACACCCAGCGCGTCGCGCGTGACCCGCACCTCGGCGGCGAGGCCCTTGAGGCGCAACTCGCCATCCAGCCGCGGCGCGCCGCCGCGCAGGAAGCCATACACGAGGAGCAGCAACACCATCACCAGGGCGGCGAGATAGCCTCCCCAGCGCAACGCCCGTCTCATTTTCCCCATCTCCCCAGACGGATTCAGGCGCCGACCAGCCTATAGGCTGGCGCCCCTTGTGTCACGGCTGCACTGTGACAAACGTCACGGTTAGGGACTGACGGGCGGGACTTCCGTGGCCTGCGGGCCGGCGGCATCATGGCCGCGCCACCCCGGACCCCGGTGATACCCTAGCCCCCATGCAGACCGCCGCCCCCTCCCTCGCTTCCCGCCTGGCCCGGCCGCTCCTGGCCGTGCACCGGCGGCTGTTGCCGAACGCGGACTGGGCGGGCTGGACGCCTTACCTTTGGTTGCTCTACCTCGGCTTCTTCTTCGTCCCCTGGCCGGGGATGGAGCCTTGGGACACCCCAAAGTGGGTGTTCTCCATCGCCGCCGCGCTGATCTTCATAGTGATGTATTTCCGCAGCTTCAGCTGCCAGCGGCGGGAGCTGCACCGCATCCTCGCCGGCATCGCGACGCTGGGCTACATCTTCGTCGCCTACACCGGCAACGGCCACACCTTCATCATCTATGCCTGCGCCCTGAGCTCGCACTACGGCAACCTGCGCCGCAGCCTCACCGCCCTGGGGCTGATCCTGATCGGCTTCAGCCTGGAAGCCACCGGCCTGGCCTTCCTCCCCGGCTTCGGGTACTCCCATACGATCTGGTTCTGGCTGCCCACCTTCATGATCGGCGGCATCATCGGCGCCGCCAACGCCTGGTTCGCGGACGACGAGGCCAAGCGCCGGGTGATCAGCCAGTCGCAGGAGGAGATCCGCCGGCTCGCCGCCACCGCCGAGCGCGAGCGCATCGCCCGCGACCTGCACGACCTCCTGGGCCATACCCTCACCCTCATCACCGTCAAGGCCGAGCTCGCGGCGCGCCTGGCCGAACGCAATGTGGCGGATGCGGCGCCGGAGGTGCGCGAGCTGGAGCGCATCTCCCGCGACGCGCTACGCCAGGTGCGCGAGGCGGTAGGCGGCTACCGTAACGGCGGCCTGAACGGCGAGCTGGTCAACGCGCGGGTGGCGCTGGACGCCGCGCGGGTCGAGCTCGCCGCCGACGTGGATGCCCGCGGCTGCCCGGCGACCCACGACAACCTGTTCGCGCTGGTGCTGCGCGAGGCCGTCACCAACATCGTGCGCCACTCGGGCGCGCGCCGCTGCAGCGTGGAACTGCTGCGCCACGGGATGGCCCTGCGGCTCAACATCCGCGACGATGGCCGGGGCGGCAACCTGCGGGAAGGCAACGGCCTGCGCGGCATGCGCGAGCGCCTAGCGGCCTTGGACGGCTCCCTGTACATCGAATCGGACCGCAAAGGCACGCTGCTGACAGCGGTGCTGCCGCTGCCACAGCTCGAGGATGCCCCCGAGGCTTCCACCCGTCCCCTGAGGAAGTCCGCATGATCAGGGTGCTCATCGCCGAGGACCAATCCCTGATCCTGGGCGCGCTGGCGGCGCTGCTCGACATGGAAGAGGACATCGAGATCGTGGCCCGCGCCGCCAACGGCCGGGATGCCCTCAAGCTCGCATTGGAGACGCGCCCGGAGGTGGTGGTGACCGACATCGAGATGCCGGGCATGACCGGCCTCGAGTTCGCCTCCGCCCTCAAGGAGCAGCAACACCCGGCCCGCATCATCATCGTCACCACTTTCGCCCGCCCCGGCTACCTGCGCCGCGCGCTCTCGGCCGGCGTGCGGGGCTACCTGCTCAAGGACGCGCCCGCCGAGCAGCTGGCGGAGGCGATCCGCACCGTGCAGCGCGGCGGCAAGGCCATCGCCCCCGAACTCGCGGCGGAGGCCTGGGACAGCGAGGATCCGCTCAACGACCGGGAGCGCCAGGTGTTGCGCCTTGCAGGCGAGGGCCTCTCCAGCGGCGACATCGCCAGGCAGCTCTTCCTCTCGGAAGGCACTGTGCGCAACTACCTCTCGGAAGCCATCGGCAAGCTGGGTGCCGCGAACCGCATCGAGGCGGCACGCATAGCACGCCAGAAAGGCTGGTTATGAAGAAGGGGCCTCGCGGCCCCTTCTTTTTAGTCTCTCTGCATCTGTCGCTTCAGTACCAGCGCCAGGGCCGCGAGGCTGAGCAAGCCGAAGCCGCCTCCTCCTCCACCACCGGAAGCCGCCTTCACCTGGGCCGATACCGGCAGCACGATCTGAGGGTTGTCCGAGGCATCGCTGTTCACACAGACCTCGCCGTCGTAGTGGCCCGTAGCGAGGTTCCCAGCCTCGAAAGTCACGCTCACATCCTCGCTAGCATTCGGCAGCACGCTGCCGGTACGGAAGCCCAGGCTCAGGCCCGGCATCCCGATGTCCTTGCAGTCCAATGCGACGCCCGTGGGACCGCCCTGTAGGGCCACGCTCCAATGCAGGGTCTTCCGGCCATCGTTTTTGATGGTGAAGCTGTGGGTCTCGGCGGCCTGGCCGCCCGTCACCGTGTAGCTGAGTTCGTCGTGGCGGATGCTCATGTGGGGCGCGGGCACCGTCGCGCGCGCCGCCAGGGCCAGATGCATGTCCGGCACCATCGTGCCCGCGTCGCCGGTGTCGCTGGTGGTGATGTCCACCTGGGCGAAGGCCCACTTGTCCTTGGGCAGGGCGCCGGTATCGGCAGTTACGCTTAGGCTGACGGTGTCGCCCGGTACCAGGGTGAAGTGCGCAGGCGAGACGCGCACCTGCAGGCCCGGACTCAAGTGGCTCACGCTCACGCTGTAGTTGACCGTCGCGCTGCTGAAAGCGCTGCTCAAGACGCGCGACCAGACGCAGGTAGGCGCACAGGTGTCGTTGCCCAGGCTCGGCAGGTTGAGCACCGTGAGATCGCCGTCCTCGAAGTCGCCCACATCCATGACGATGCCGGTACGTTGGGCCGCCTCCACGTCGATGCGGCCGGCTCCGCGCACCTGGGGTGAGGGCAGCGAACTGCCTGCCACGCAGTTCTCACCGGAATCCAGGCTCTTGCACTGATCGGTGAGGCCGGTGGTAACGGCAGTGAGCATTAGCGCCGACTTAACTTCCGGCGGCGTCCAGTGCGGATGCGCCTGCATGAGCAGCGCGGCCGCGCCGCTGTCGTGGGGCGTCGCCATGGAGGTGCCCTGGTAGAAATCGTAGCTCTCCGGCTTGCTGGCACAGCCGCCGCAGCCGTCGGTATGGGCGGGGTTAGAGACCGCCGCCAGCACGTCCACGCCGGGCGCCGTCAGGTCCGGCTTCACCAGAGCGTCGAAGCGGGTGCCGGTGGGGCCGCGGGAGCTGAAACCCGCAAGCTCATCCGCGTGGGACGGATCAGTGGTCAGCGTGGAGCCCGATATTTGGGCAGTCAGCGTGCTACCCGTGCTAGCTGCGATCCAGTTGCCCAACTCATTGCCTTCGGTGAGTGCAAGGAGCGTAGCCGGGATGAGATAGGTTTCGACCGGAAGGTCTTGGCTGCTGCCACTGGTGGTCTTGATCACCAGGCCGCCCGCACCGCCCTGTTTTACGTTATAAGCCTTGTCTACCAGCGCTATGGTGCCGCGGTCACAGACCACGATGTCAGTGCTGGCGAAAGTGTGTGCCGAAAAAGGGTACAGGCACTGCCTGGCATCGTCGCTGACGCCCAGACTGGCTGGATATTGCTCGCCCGAAGTGGGCATTGTGCCGCCCTTCACCGGGTCATCTCCATCGAAGTCGCCGCTGCCTGCGTAGACCAGCCGATTGGGGCCGAAACCCGCCGTGAAGCCGGCGCCCTGCAGCGGGCCCGCAGGCGGACTGACGCCCCCGGAGAGATTCTCAAGATTGTTGCTGGTGAAGCTGCCGTCATGGGTCGAGGCGGCATTGGTCGCCACCCAGGGCCCGACGTGCTCCACCGGGTACGTGGGGGAGTCCGGATCATGCAGCACCACATTGCTGGGACCGCCGTTGCCGCCGGCGGCAGACACGTAGATGCCCGCCTGCACAGCCGACAGGAAGGCCTGCTCCACCGGATCGTCGAACGCGTCGCCGCCGCCGATGGAGAAGTTCAGCACCATGCCCTTGAAGTGCGAACCCCAGGCCGCCTTGAGTGCCTGCTGGTCCTGGATCGCCTGCTCCACCGCCGCCACGCTGGCATCGGTGGAGCACAGGTCCGTCGGGTCGCAGACGTCGTAGACGATAAGGCTGGCATGGGGCGCCACACCCGAGATGTGGGTGGTGGCGCCGTTCATGGTCACGTTCACGAAGTTGCCCACCGCGGTGCTGGCGGTGTGGGAGCCGTGACCTTCGGAGTCCTCCGGCGAGCCGGGGTCATTGCTGGTGTCCTGGGTATAGGTGTAGCCGCCCAGCAGCTTGTCGTTGCACTGGAAGAACGAGGGCTTCAGCGGACTCTGGCCGGCGTTGCCGCTGTCGCAGACACCGAAGCGCAGTCCACCAGGGTCCGCGGCCACGTAGTTGTCGCGGGGGCCGGTGGCATGGAACGAGGCATTGGCCGAGTTGATGCCGGTGTCGAGGTCCGCGAGCACCACACCCTCACCCTCGTTGTCGGTGCCGTTGGTGGGCAGCTGCCACACCGCCGGCGCGCCGATCCAGTCGCGGCTCGCGTTGGTATCGGTGCCCGCGGCGGGCGTGCCGATGGCCAATGGAGGGAAGTTGTGGACCGTGAGGGTGACCGAGGGCGCGTACCGGCGCACCGGCTTCACTGACAAGACCTGCGGCAATCCCGCGATGCGCTCCGCCTCGACGGGGGTGAGCCGCACCGACATGCCGTTCAGCGCGTAGCGGTACTGGAAGCGCGGCAGCAGCGCGCGGCCCAGCGCCTGGCGCATCGCCGTGAGCGTGCCCTCCTGGCGTTCGCCGAGGTAAGCCGCATAGCTCGCGACGGCCTTGAGATCGAGCGCGCCGCGTGCGATATCCATGTGCCGCGCGGCTGACGCCTCCCGGAAGCGCACGATGTAGCTCGCCAAGCCATCACTGGGCGCGGCGTGCGTGGGGACACGATGGATCCACGAGCGATGGTCGGGGTGCAGGCGATGAGATGCATCCTCGCGGGAGGCTTGGGCAAGACCCACGCCGACGGAAAAGGACAGGACGGCGAAGACGCCCAACGACACACCACGCATGGAAACCCCTCTAGAGACGACACATCCGGCGGGCAGGAGCCGCCGCAAGGTGATTAGACACGCTGACCCATAGCTGGTCAAGAAATGAGCAAAACCCTGCTAAAACACCCGGCGCGAGCAAAACGCCGCGAGCGGAGACAGAACGAGGCATACGAGGCGAGCAAGCGCAGCAGGTCTTACGGGAACTAATCGCCCACCCGGACAATTTTGAGACTGTTCGTCCCGCCGGTGATGCCGGAGAACTCGCCCTTGGTGCAGATCACGTAGTCGCCGTTGATCACGATGCGCTGGCGCTTCAGCTCGTCGGCGGCGTCCTTGAGCACGTGGTCCGGGTCGGTATGCATCACGTCGAAGGCCACCGGATACACGCCGCGGCACAGGGTCACGCGGCGGCGCGTGCTCTCGTGGCGGGTCATGGCGTAGATGGGGATGCCGGAACTGATGCGCGACATCCACAGCGCGGTGGAACCGGACTCGGTGAGCGCGATGATGGCCTTCACGTCCATGTGGTTCGCGGTGTACATCACCGCCATGGCGATGGCCTCGTCCACGCTCTTGAACTTCTGGTCCATGCGGTGGCGCGAACGCTGCGTGTTGCGGTGCTTCTCCGCGCCCAGGCACACCCGCGCCATGGCCTCCACCGTCTTGACAGGGTACTTGCCGGTGGCGGTCTCGCCGGAGAGCATCACCGCGTCGGTGCCGTCCATGACCGCGTTCGCCACGTCCAGCACCTCGGCGCGGGTCGGCACCGGGCTGTTGATCATGGACTCCATCATCTGGGTGGCGGTGATGACGGTGCGGTTGAGGTCGCGGGCCCGGTGGATGATGTGCTTCTGCACGCCCGGCAGCTCGGCGTCGCCGATCTCCACCGCCAGGTCGCCGCGGGCGATCATCACCGCGTCGGAGGCGCTGATGATGTCGTCCAGGTTCTTGATGGCCTCGGAGCGCTCGATCTTCGCGATGATGCCGGCGCGGCTTCCGGCGGCGTTCAATAGTATGCGCGCCTGCTCGATGTCGGAGGCGTCGCGGGGGAACGAGACCGCGAGGTAGTCCACGCCCAGCTGCGCCGCCAGGCGGATGTCCGCGTAGTCCTTCTCGGTGAGCGCGCCGGCCGAGAGGCCGCCGCCCTGGCGGTTGATGCCCTTGTGGTTGGACACGTCGCCGCCGTTGATGACGATGCAGATGATGCGCGGGCCGATGACCTCGACCACGCTCATGGAGACCTCGCCGTCCCCCAGCACCAGCACGTCGCCGGTCTTCACGTCCTTGGGGAGGTCCTTGTAGGTGAGGCCCACCTGGGTCTCGTCGCCGTCGTCGTCGCCGAGCTCGGCGTCGAAGACGAAGCGCTGGCCGTCTTTGAGGGTGACCTTCCTGGCCTTGAAGTTCTCGATGCGGATCTTGGGGCCCTGCAGGTCGCCAAGCACGCCCACGTCCTTGCCCACCGCCGCGGCGGCGCGGCGCACCAGGTCCAGGCGGCGCTGGTGTTCGGCGGGCTCACCGTGGGAGAAGTTCAGCCGCACCACGTCCACCCCGGCGCGGACGATGTTCTCCATCACTTCCAGGGTATCGGTGGCGGGCCCGAGGGTGGCGACTATTTTTGTTCTGCGGGGCATATATCCATTATGCGCCAGCGGACCGGGTCAGTGCGAGTTCAGGCGCGCTTGCGTGCCGCAGTGGCCCTTTCCTCCAACATCGCGACGGCCGGGAGCGTCTTGCCCTCCAGGAACTCCAGGAACGCGCCGCCGCCCGTCGAGACGTAAGAGATGCGGTCCGCCACGCCGTACTTGTCCAGCGCCGCCAGGGTGTCGCCGCCGCCGGCAATGGAGAAAGCCTTGCTGGAGGCGATCGCCTCCGCCAGCACGCGGGTACCCTCCCCGAACTGGTCGAACTCGAACACGCCCACCGGGCCGTTCCAGACGATGGTGCCGGCCTGCTTGAGCAGCGCCGCGTAGTGCGCGGCGGTGTCGGGACCGATGTCGAGGATCATCTCGTCGGCGCCCACCGCGTCCACCTTGCGCACGTCAGCCTCGGCGTTGGCATCGAACGCCGCCGCCACCACCACATCGGTGGGCACCGGGATGTCGGCGCCGCGCGCCTTGGCGGCCTGGGTCAGGCGCTTGGCCTCGGGCACCAGGTCCGCCTCGTACAGGGACTTGCCCACCTTGTGGCCCTCGGCCGCGATGAAGGTGTTGGCGATGCCGCCGCCCACGATGAGCTGGTCCACCACCTTGGTGAGGGACTCCAGCACCGTGAGCTTGGTGGAGACCTTGGAGCCGGCGACGATGGCCACCAGCGGCCGCGCCGGGTTCGCCAGCGCCCTTCCCAAGGCCTCCAGCTCACCCGCCAGCAGCGGGCCAGCGCAGGACACCGGGGCATACTTGCCCACGCCGTGGGTGGAGGCCTCGGCGCGATGGGCGGTGCCGAAGGCATCCATCACATAGATGTCGCAGAGCGCGGCCATCTTGCGGGCCAGCGCCTCGTCATCCTTCTTCTCGCCTTTCAGGAAGCGCACGTTCTCGCAGAGCACCGCGGTGCCGGGCGCCACGTCCATGCCATCGATCCAGTCCTTCGCCAGCGGCACCTTCACGCCCAGCAGCTCGGTCAGGCGCTCGGCCACCGGGGCGAGGGACAGCGCGGGGTCATACTCCCCTTCCTTGGGACGGCCCAGGTGCGAGACCAGCATCACGCGGGCGCCGGCCTTGAGGGCGAGCTGCACGGTGGGCAGCGCGGCGCGGATGCGCGCGTCGCTGGTCACCTTGCCGTCCGCCACCGGCACGTTCAGGTCCTCGCGGACCAGCACGCGCTTGCCCTTGAGGTCCAGGTCCGTCATCTTGAGTATGTTCACGCCGTGCATCCTCGCTGGAAGCTATTGCAGAAGTGTGAAAGCCGCGAATTTTGGCCGAGGACGAGGCGCGGTGCTTTCCGAGGGGCGGAGTTTACTTTCCAGTAAATGAGCACCCGAGGAAAGCGCCGCAACGAAGTCATTCGGCCAAAAGGGGCGCTTTCACTTGGCGTTCCAGAAGGCAACGGTGGTATCGAGCATGCGGTTCGAGAAGCCCCACTCGTTGTCGTACCAGCCGAACACCTTCACCAGGCGGCCGATGACCTTGGTCAGGGTCGCGTCGTAGGTGCAGGAGGCCGGGTCGTGGTTGAAGTCCACCGACACCAGCTGCTCCTTGGTGTAGTTGAGGATGCCCTTGAGCGGGCCCTGGGACGCCTTCTTCATCAGCTCATGGATCTCATCCACGCTGGTGTCGCGGCCGGCGATGAAGGACAGGTCCACCAGCGAGACGTTGATGGTGGGCACGCGGATGGAATAGCCATCCAGCTTGCCGACGAGTTCCGGGATCACCAGGCCCATGGCGATGGCGGCGCCGGTCTTGGTGGGGATCATGGAGTGGGTCGCGGAACGGGCGCGGCGGATGTCCTTGTGGAACACGTCCGTCAGCACCTGGTCGTTGGTGTAGGAATGGATGGTGGTCATCTGGCCGCCGACGATACCCATGCTCTCGTGCAGCACCTTGGCGAGCGGCGCCAGGCAGTTGGTGGTGCAGCTGGCGTTGGAGATCACGGTATGGGAACCCTTCAGGGTCTTGTCGTTCACGCCGTACACGATCGTGGCGTCCACGTCCTTGTCGCCGGGGGCGGAGATCACCACCTTCTTGGCGCCGCCCTGGATGTGGGCAGAGGCCTTGGCCTTGCTGGTGAAGAGGCCAGTGCACTCAAGCACCACGTCGGCGCCCACCGAGGCCCAGCCGATCTTGGCCGGATCGCGCTCGGCGAACACGCGGATCTTGTCGCCGTTCACCACCATGCTGTCGCCGTCCACCGAGACCTCGCCCGGGAACTTGCCGTGGGCGGTGTCGTACTTGGTGAGGTGCGCGTTGGTGGCGGCGTCGCCCAGGTCGTTGACCGCGACGATCTTGATGTCGCTGCGCTTGGACTCGTACAGCGCCCGCAGGATGTTCCGGCCGATGCGCCCGTAACCGTTGATGCCTACCTTGATGGTCATCGCTCTCTCCTCACTCGGAATCTGTTGTTGAACTCAGCGGCCCAAAGCCGCCTCGACCTGCTTCACCACGTTGTCGACGGTGAAGCCGAAATACTCGAATACGTCCTTCGCCGGGGCGGACTCGCCATAGCGGTCCAGTCCCATCACGCGGCCCTGCGGTCCCACGTAGCGGTGCCAGAGCGCGGTCACGCCCGCCTCCACGGCCACCCGCGCCGTCACCTTGGCCGGCAGCACGCTCTCGCGGTAGGCGGCATCCTGCCCGTCGAACAGGCTGGTGCAGGGCATGGAGACCACCCGCGCCTTGATGCCCTTCTCGGCCAGCTTCTTGGCGGCGTTCGCCGCCAGTGCCACCTCGGAGCCGGTGGCGATGAGGATCGCATCCGGCGTGCCGGCGCAGTCCACCAGCGTGTAGCCTCCGCGGCGGATGGCCGCGAGCTGCTCCGCGCTGCGCGGGAAGTGCGGCAGGTTCTGGCGCGAGAGCGCGAGGCAAGTCGGGCCGTCGCGCCGTTCCACGGCGCGTACCCAGGCCACGGCGGTCTCGGTGTCGTCCGCCGGACGCCACACTTCCATCTTCGGCATGAGGCGCAGCGAGGCCACATGTTCCACCGACTGGTGGGTGGGGCCGTCCTCGCCGAGGCCGATGGAATCGTGCGTATATATATAGATGCTGCCCACGCCGATGAGCGCCGCCATGCGCAGCGCGTTGCGGGCGTAGTCGGAGAAGGTCAGGAAGGTGCCGCCATAGGGGATGAAGCCGCCGTGCAGGGCAAGGCCGTTCATGACCGCGGACATGCCGAACTCGCGCACGCCGTAGAAGAGGTAGTTGCCGCCGAAATCCTGGCGGGTGACGGCGCGGGAACCCTTCCACCAGGTCTGGTTGGACCCGGTGAGGTCCGCGGATCCGCCGATGAGCTCGGGCAGCAGGGGCGCGAGACCGTTGAGCGAGTTCTCGGAAGCCTTGCGGGTGGCCACTTCGGTGCCGGCGCCCGAGACCTGCTCGATGAATGCCTGGGACTTGGACTGCCACCCGGCAGGCAGCTCACCCTGCATGCGACGCTCGAATTCCGCGGCGAGCTCCGGATAGGAAGCCCGGTAGCTCTTCAGCACGCCTTCCCAGTTTTCGCGGAAGGCCTTGCCGCGGCCGCGCGCGTCCCAACCCTTGTAAATGTCCTGCGGGATCTCGAAGGGCGCGTGGTTCCAGCCGAGTTGCTTGCGGGCCAGCGCCACCTCGTCGTCGCCCAGGGCGGCGCCATGGCAGGCTTCCTTGCCCTGCTTGTTGGGGGAACCGTAGCCGATGATGGTCTTGCAGCAGATGAGGCTCGGCTTGTCGGCCTTGCGGGCTTCCTCGATGGCGCGCTTCACCGCCTCGGGGTCGTGGCCGTCCACGCCCGGCACCACGTGCCAGCCGTAGGCCTCGAAACGCTTGGGCGTGTCGTCGGTGAACCAGCCGTGCACCTCGCCGTCGATGGAGATGCCGTTGTCGTCATAGAAGGCGATGAGCTTGCCGAGGCCCAGCGTGCCGGCGAGGGAGCAGGCCTCGTGGGAGATGCCCTCCATTAGGCAGCCGTCACCCAGGAACACGTAGGTGTAGTGGTCCACCAGCTTGAACCCGGGACGGTTGAAGCGCGCGGCCAGCGCCTTCTCGGCGATGGCCATGCCCACGGCATTGCTGAGGCCCTGGCCCAGGGGACCGGTGGTGGTCTCCACGCCGGGCGTGATGCCGTACTCGGGGTGGCCCGGGGTCTTGGAGTGGAGCTGGCGGAAGCGCTTCAGCTCATCCATCGGCAGGTCGTAGCCCGCGAGGTGCAGCAGCGCGTAGAGCAGCATGGAGCCATGGCCGTTGGAGAGCACGAAGCGGTCACGGTCCGGCCACTTCGGGTCGGCAGGATCGTGCTTCAGATAGTCGTTCCAAAGGACCTCGGCGATGTCCGCCATGCCCATGGGCATGCCCGGGTGGCCTGACTTGGCTTTCTGTACCGCGTCCATGGCGAGCGCGCGGATGGCGTTGGCGAGTTCGCGGCGGGAGGGCATGGTGGCTCCGGGGAAAAGGCGCGTATTTTCGCCGATACGGCCGCCAGGGACAACCGGCCAGACCGGAATAAGCGCCTGTACCAGCGGGTTAGAATGTGCGCCGCACCCGGGAAACCGCAGGAAAACCATGAACGAGCGCTACGTCAGGACCTTCCAGGTGATCTGGGCCGACCTCGATCCCAACGCCCACATGCGCCACAGCGCCTATGCCGACTACGGCGCCCAGGCGCGCATCGGCTTCCTCACGGAGCATGGCTTCGGACTCCGGGAGTTCCACCAGCTCAAGCTCGGACCGATCCTGTTCCGGGAAGATCTGCGCTACATGCGGGAGATCCGCGCCAACGAGAAGATCAGCGTCACCTGCGAGGCGGTGGGTATCTCTCCCAACCGCAAGCACTGGCGCATCCGCCACCGCATCGTGCGGGAGGACGGCGAGCTCGCCTGCACCATCGACTGCCAGGGCGCCTGGTTCGATCTCGTCAACCGCAAGGTGATAGCTGCCCCGCCGGCACTCGCCGCGGTGATGGAACAGATGCCGAAGTCGGAGGATTACGCAGAGTTCGAACCGAAGAAAGAAGGCTAGAGCCCGAGAAGGACGCTCATGCCACGCTTGAGCCCCTTCCAGCCGCTGACCTTCCTCGCCGCGAGCAACGTGCCCGCTACATAAGGCGCATAGCTCGTGGATTCATGGCGCAACTCGATGCGCTCGCCCGTTTCCCCGAACACCGCCTCCACCGCCGAGTAGTAACCCGGTACGCGGATGGAATGCATCTGCGAGCCGTTGAGCTCGGCACCCCGTGCTTCCCTCAGGCCCTTGGTCTCTCCCACCGGCACGGCCCACGTCGGCTTGGTGACTTGGGCCAATTGATAAGCCAGTTCCCGCGCGGTGCCGCTCGGCGCGTCCGGCTTGGTATCACCCGCGTAGTCCAGGATCTCCCAATGGGACATGGCCCGCGCCGCCTGCAGGGCGAAATGCTGCAGGAGCGCCGCCGTGAGGGAGAAGTTACCGGCGGCGAACAGTCCCACGCCGCGCGCCCGGGCGGCCTGGTCCAATTCGACGTAATCCGCATCACTCAGGCCCGAGGTGCCGATCACCACATGACAACCCGCCGCCACCGCCTCAAGCACGTGCCCCTTCACGGCGTCGGGATGGGTGTAGTCGATGACCACGTCCACCGGGCCGCGGGCGAGCGCCGCCGTGAGGCTGCCGTCCACCGACACGCCGCCGAGCTCCGTGCCAGCGCCGCGACGCCCCACGGCGGCGACCAACGTAAAGTCGCCGGTGTCGCTGACAGCTTTGACAAGTTCGCGGCCCACGTGGCCCGTGGCACCGGCGAGACAGAGTTTCATGGAGCAGCTCCGCGTTAAGTCACATACAGTAGCGCAAGCTGCTTTTATGTCCAACCAAGCACCTTCGTTTTGCAAATACGTGAACTTTCTCACTCTTCCCGGGAGGCGCATCGGGCACTCTCGGGGCGCCTCACATATGTGAGGAGGAGACCCCCCCCATGAACACTCCCACGACCCGACTCGCGCTCATCCTCGCCGCAGCCGCCCTGCTGGCCGCCGGCTGCAACAGTTCCAGCGACAACGCCGGCACCCTCAACCTGTCCGTCAGCGATACCCCCGTGGATGGGGCCGAACACGTCACGGTTGCCTTCACCGGCGTCGAGATCCAGCCCGCCGACAACATGGGTTCGGACCGCCTGGAGTTCGACTTCCAGGCCCCCAAGGTCGTGGACCTCCTGGACCAGCAAGGCGGACGCAGCGCGGCGCTGCTGGACGGCGTCAGCCTGCCGGCCGGCTCCTATGCCTGGATCAGGCTCAAGGTCGATGAGAGCCAATCCAGCATCACCCTGAGCGACGGCTCGGTGCATCCGCTCACCATCCCGAGCGGCAGCCAGACCGGCCTCAAGCTGGTACGGGGCTTCGGCGTGGCTGCGGGCAGCGTGACCGACTTCACGGTGGACTTCGACCTGCGCAAGTCGGTGGTGCTCGATGCAAAGGGGTACAAGCTCAAGCCGGCGCTGCGGATCATCGACACCCTGGCGGTGGGCAGCATCGCAGGCTCAGCCGATAACACCCTCACTCTCGGCGGCCTCGCGATCTCCGCTCCTGCCTGCATGCCGGCAGCCTACATCTATGCCGGCGGCAGCGTGACTCCGGTGGACATCAATACGAGCGGACAGATGCAGCCGGTGGCGACCGCGACGCTGGCGCTCAACACCACCACGGGCAAGTACGACTACTCGGCCGATTTCCTGGCGGCGGGCACCTACACGGTGGCTCTCACCTGCGCGGGCCTGGATGATCCGGCACTGACGGATGCGCTGCAGTTCAGCACGGCGAAGGACGCGGCGGTCACTGCCGGCAGCACCACCACGGTGGATTTCCCGTAACACGCCGAGCGGAGCGAGACGGAAGGCCCCTCATGAGAGGGGCCTTCTTTTTTGCGGAATCAGCCCTTGAACGGCAGACCGAGCAGGAAGAACACCGCCACGAACTGGGTGATGCTCCCGGCGAGGCAGAACACATGCCAGATGGCATGGTTGTAAGGCAGCTTGTCCCAGCTATAGAACGCCGCCCCGAGGGTGTAAGAGACGCCACCCACCAGCACCAGCACGAACGAGGGCAACGGCAGAGCGTGATAGAGGGGTACGATCACGAACAGCCCTGCCCAGCCCTTCACTATATATAGGAGCGTGGAGAGGAACTCATAGCGGTACGCCACCTTGAGCTTGAACAGCGTGCCGAGCAGGGCCAGCGTCCACAGCGTGAGGCACATGCCCCAGCCCAGCGTCCCGCCCAGGGCCACCAGGCAGAACGGCGTGTAGGTGCCGGCGATGAGGTAGTAGATGGTGATATGGTCCGCGCGGCGCAGCTTGCGCTTCAGCGGACCCGGCTTCACGTAGTGGTATAGGGTCGAGACGAGATAGAGCGCCGCCAGCGTGACACCGTAGAGGCTGAAGGTCGCCACCTGCAGGGTGGTGCCATGCTCCGCCGCCAGGGTGAGCAGCACCGGCAGCGCGCCCAGCACGAGCACCAGCCCGATGAGGTGCAGCAGCGTGTTCCAGAACTCTTCGCCGGGATGGAACGCGAAGTCCGTCTCTTGCGGGATCACGGTGCTATTCATGGGATGACTCTAGCAAGGGCCGCCCGTGCCAGGAAGTGTCGTACATCGCAAAAAGTTTAAGAACCCTTCACTTCCTTGCGCGTCGCTCCCTGGGGCAGCGTGCGCACGCGCTGCATCTCGGGAGTATCGAACAACCCCGGGTCCTTCAGACAATCGAGCATCATCTCCAGGGAATCCTGACCCCAAAACAGGTGTTCACCCAGGAGGAAGCTCGGCACGCCGAACACGCCCCGGGCTATCGCCCCGTCGGTATCCGCCTTGAGCCGCGCTTTCACGGCCTCGTCCGCCAGCGCGGCCTGCATGTCCTTTATATGCAGCCTTCCGGCCAGTTCCGCGAGCACGCCCGGGTCCTGGAGGTCACGCCCCTCCCCCCAGGCCAGGTCGAAGGCGGCTTCCACGTTCTGCCGGGTGGGCCCGGCGGCGATGATGAGGCGCAGAGCATGCAGGGAATTGAAGGGATGGGCCGGCGGCATCCGAAAAGGCAGATCCAGGTGTGCGCCCAGCCAAGTCACGTGCTGGTAGGTATAGATGCGCTTGCTGGGGATCTCCGCGGGGCCCTTGTGGCCGTGATGCTTCAGCATCCCGGCGAACAGCACCGGCACGTATTCGATCTCGAGGGACGCCGGCAGCTTCCCGAACTGCTTCAGGTGCAGGTAGGCATAAGGCGAGATGAGGTCGAAGTACCAGCGGGCCAGCATCACCCGAGCTTAGCATGGGGTTCTCAGGGCCCCACGTTCCCTTTGAGCGTGAACTGGATGGTCACGTTCAGCGTCATGCGCGGTTGCGTGTAGTTCGTCGGGAACGGCGGGAAGCGCACCGCGTGGATGAGCCGCCGCACCTCCGCGTCCAGCTCATCGTGGCCCGAGGGTTTCTCGATGGTGTAGCTCAGCACCGTGCCCTGGCTGTTGAGGACGAAGGTGATCTCCACCGTGCCCTCGGTGCCGCTCAGCAGCGCCTGGCGCGGGTAGCGCTTGTTCCGCTCGAGGATCGCCATGGCGATCTGCTCGTAATCCGGGTTCACCTGCTCCTGCGTCTGCTCCTGTTGGGGCATGGTGGGCGGCGGCGGGTTCTGCAGCGGCGGCGAGGTCTGCTGCAGCTGCTGGGTCGCCTCGGTGGCGATGGCGGGCTGCAGCGGCTTGGGCTTGGGCGTCTCGGGCGGCGTCACCTTGGGCTTGGGCTGCGGCTTGGGTGGGTGCTCGATGCTCACGGCGATGGCGTGCTCGAACGGGTCATTCACCGGCGGCAGCGCCATGGCGTTTGGGTGGAAATGCAGGATCGCGTAGATGATCGCGACCACCACCACATGCAGGACGACGGAGATCTCCAGGCCCAGCGGGAAGCCGCGCAGCGCCTTAACCACCGGGCTGCTCGCTCATGAGTGAGATCTTGTAGAAGCCGGACTTGCCCACGGTGCCGAGCAGGTCCATCACCTGCCCATAGGGGATGCCCTTGTCGGCGCGCACGTACACGATCTGGTCCGGATTGTCCTGGGCGAGCTGCTGCAGCTTGCCCGGCAGGTCGGCGGCGCTCACCTTGTCGCTGCCCACGTAGAAGCTGCCCTCGGCGTCGAGACCCACCACCAGGGGCTCGGGCGGCTTGCCCAGGTCCTCGTTGCTGACCTTGGGCAGCTCGATGGGCAGCTGCGCCATCATGAGGGGGGCCGTCACCATGAAGATGATCAGCAGCACCAGCATCACGTCCACCATGGGCGTGACGTTGATCTCGGCCATGGGCCTGTAGCCGGAGGACTCGTCTCCCGGCGGGCCTCCCTGGGGTGCGCTCATGCCCATGTCAGGCCCTCCCCGTGCGCGCCTGCTTCACCAGCTGGCCGCCCACGGTGCTGATCAGCGTCTGCATGCGCCCGGTGTAGCGGCCGATCTCGGTGGCGAACTTGTTGTAGGCCATCACCGCCGGGATGGCGGCCGCCAGTCCGAAGGCGGTGCCGATGAGCGCCTGGGCGATGCCGGGCGCCACCACAGCGAGGCTGGTGTCGTGGGACTGGGCGATGGCGGTGAAGCTGTTCATGATGCCCCATACCGTGCCGAACAGGCCGATGAAGGGCGCGGCGGAGCCGACGGTAGCGAGGAACGGGAGCCGCTTCTCCATGCGCCGCACCTCGTAAGCCAGCTCGTTACGCATGCTGCGCTCGACGCGGTCGCGCTCCTCGTGCAGGGACTCCTGCACCTGAGGCGGTGCGTTCCATTCCTTCAGGCCCGCACGCACCACGTCGGCGCAGGGATGCTTGTCGTTCGCCGCGATGGTCTCGGGAGCGCTGCCTTCGCGCACCTCGGCTTCGAGCTTGCGCACCGCCCGTCGCGCCCGCGTGACCTCGATCCACTTGTCGACCATGATGCCCCAGCTCCAGATCGAGAGGATCACGAGCAGGGCGAGAGCGATCTGCACCACCGGATCGGCGTGCAGCACCAGTTGGCCCAGGGTTAGGTCGGGCGGGTTGAGGATGTTGTTGATGTCGGGATTCTGGGGCGCTGGCATGGGCCCTCCTTTATTCTTGCTTATGCGTGCGGCAGGTGGGTGGTGTGCGACGCCTCGGGGTAAAAACGTCACGACCCGAGTATAGGTGCACCTGGAGTACACAGTTTGTGCAGGGGTTCACAATGCCCCGGCATGCGCGCATACGCCGTGCCACAAGGGGGTAAAATGGAGCCTTCCCGCCGTCTCTGGAATAACCCATGCGGCGTGCCGGTCTGGTGCGTGCCTTTTCCATAAGTCGAAAAAGCCGGATCAAATCGGTAAACTATCGCCCCCCGAACGCGCCCTTTGCCGCGCCGCAGCAGGAACCTCACGCTCATGCCCCTCAGCCATCTGTTCACCTCGGAATCCGTCTCGGAAGGCCACCCCGACAAGGTCGCGGACCAGATCTCCGACGCGGTGCTGGATGCGATCCTCGCCCAGGACAAACGCGCGCGCGTCGCCTGCGAGACCCTGGTGAAGACCGGTGTCGCGGTGGTCGCGGGCGAGGTCACCACCAATGCCTGGGTGGACCTCGAGGAGCTGGTGCGCCGGGTGATCTGCGACATCGGCTACACCTCCTCCGACGTGGGCTTCGACGGCAAGACCTGCGGCATCCTCAACGTCATCGGCAAGCAGTCGCCTGACATCAACCAGGGCGTGGACCGCGGCGATCCCGAGGACCAGGGCGCCGGCGACCAGGGCCTGATGTTCGGCTACGCCACCAACGAGACGCGCGAGTACATGCCCGCGGCCATCCACTACGCACACCGCCTGGTGGAGGAGCAGTCCAAGGTCCGTAAGAGCAAGAAGAACCCCCTGCCGTGGCTCAGGCCCGACGCCAAGAGCCAGGTGACGCTGCGCTACGAGGACGACAAGGCCGTCGCCATCGACGCGGTGGTGCTCTCCACGCAGCACGATCCCTCCGTGAAGCTCGCCACCCTCAAGGAAGGCGTGATGGAGGAGATCATCAAGCCGGTGCTGCCGGCCAAGCTGCTGCACAAGGGCACCAAGTTCCACATCAACCCCACCGGCAAGTTCGTCATCGGCGGCCCGGTGGGCGACTGCGGCCTCACCGGCCGCAAAATCATCGTCGACACCTACGGCGGCTGGGCCCGCCACGGCGGCGGCGCGTTCTCCGGCAAGGACCCCTCCAAGGTGGACCGCTCGGCGGCCTACGCAGCGCGCTACGTGGCCAAGAACATCGTGGCCGCCGGCATCGCCGAGCGTTGCGAGATCCAGGTGAGCTACGCCATCGGCGTGGCTCAGCCCACCTCCATCTCCGTCACCACCTTCGGCACCGGCAAGATCGGCGACGACAAGATCGAGAAGCTGATCCGCAAGCACTTCGACCTGCGCCCCTACGGCATCATCAAGATGCTGGACCTGGTGCACCCGATGTACCGCGCCACCGCCTCCTACGGTCACTTCGGCCGCACGCCCTACAAGATGAAGGGACCGGACGGCAAGACCTTCACGGCCTTCAGCTGGGAGCAGACCGACAGGGCGGAACTCCTGCGCGACGCCGCGGGGCTCAAGGGCCGGTAAGTTTTCAAACCCGGAACCGAGGAGCGCTGCAACCAGGGTGACCTGGCCAGGCTCGGGGATGGGAACGTACAGCCAACGGCGCTCGTTCACTCTGGAGCAACCAAGATGAACGCAGTCGCAGACAAGAAGCAGCAAGACTATTTCGTGAAGGACATCGGCCTCGCCGACTGGGGCCGCAAGGAACTCAACATCGCCGAGACCGAGATGCCCGGCCTCATGGCGGTGCGCGAGGAGTACAGGAAGTCCCAGCCGCTGAAGGGCGCCCGCATCGCCGGCTCCCTGCACATGACCATCCAGACAGCCATGCTCATCGAGTCCCTCAAGGCGCTCGGTGCCGACATCCGCTGGGCCTCCTGCAACATCTATTCCACCCAGGACCATGCCGCCGCGGCCATCGCCGCCGCCGGCACGCCCGTGTTCGCCTACAAGGGCGAGAGCCTGGAGGAGTACTGGGAGTTCACCCACCGCATCATGGAATGGTCCGACGGCGGCACCCCTAACATGATCCTGGACGATGGCGGCGACGCCACCATCCTGGTGGTGCTGGGCGCCAAGGCCGAGAAGGACCGCTCTGTCATCGCCAAGCCCTCCAACGAGGAGGAGACGGTGCTGTTCAAGTCCATCGCCAAGCGCCTGGACAGCAAGCCCGGTTTCTACTCCAACATCCTCAAGAACATCAAGGGCGTGACCGAGGAGACTACCACCGGCGTGCACCGGCTCTATGAGATGCAGAAAGCCGGCGCCCTGCCCTTCCCGGCCATCAACGTCAACGACTCGGTCACCAAGTCCAAGTTCGACAACCTTTACGGCTGCCGCGAGTCGCTGGTGGACGGGATCAAGCGCGCCACCGACGTGATGATCGCCGGCAAGATCGCCCTGATCGCCGGCTACGGCGACGTGGGCAAGGGCTGCGCCCAGTCCCTGCGTGGCCTCGGTGCCACCGTGTGGATCACCGAGATCGACCCCATCTGCGCGCTGCAGGCGGCGATGGAAGGCTACCGCGTAGTGACCATGGACGAGGCCGCCGACAAGGCCGACATCTTCGTCACCGCCACCGGCAACCTGGATGTGATCACCCACGACCACATGAAACGCATGAAGCACAACGCCATCGTGTGCAACATCGGCCACTTCGACTCCGAGATCGAGATCGCCGCGCTTCGCCAGTACAAATGGGAGAACATCAAGCCCCAGGTAGACCACGTGATCTTCCCTGACGGCAAGCGCATCATCGTGCTGGCCGAGGGGCGCCTGGTGAACCTGGGCTGCGCCACCGGCCACCCCTCGTTCGTGATGTCCAACTCCTTCACCAACCAGGTGCTGGCGCAGATCGAGCTCTATGCCCACGGCGCCAAGTACGAGAAGAAGGTCTACGTGCTGCCCAAGCACCTGGATGAGAAGGTGGCGCGGCTGCACCTGGAACGCATCGGCGTGCACCTGACCAAGCTCACGACCAAGCAGGCGCAGTACCTCAGCGTGGCCCAGGACGGCCCCTTCAAGCCCGACCACTACCGCTATTGACCGAGTGGGCCGGGGCGTGAGCCCCGGCCCTTCCTTATCCGATTCCGAGGGGAGCGAACCATGGCCGTGAACTATCCCGCCCATATCTGGCACAACGGCAAGATCAAGCCCTGGGCGGAGGCCACCACCCACGTGATGGCGCACGGGCTGCACTACGGCTCCTCCATCTTCGAGGGCATCCGCAGCTACGAGACCCCCAAGGGGCAGATGATCTTCCGCCTCACGGACCACCTGAAGCGCTTCTACAATTCCGCCAAGGTGTACGACATCAAGATGCCGTACTCCCTGGACGAGCTCGCGGCCGCCTGCCGCGAGGTCATAAAAGTGAATACGCTGCCCAAGTCCTACATCCGCCCGGTGGCGTTCCGCGGCGCCGGCGGCCCCTTGAGCCTCTCCGCCGATGCGCCCACCGAGATCGCCATCGGCGCCTGGGAGATGGGCGCCTACCTCGGCGCCGGCGTACTGGAGCAGGGCATCGACGCCGGCGTCTCCAGCTGGCAGCGTTTCGCCCCCAACACCATCCCGGCCGGCGCCAAGGCCGGCGGCAACTACCTCTCGGGCCAGCTCATCGCGCGCGAGGCGCGCCGGCTCGGCTACGGCGAGGGCATCGCGCTCGCCTCCACGGGCCTCCTCTCCGAAGGTGCCGGCGAGAACCTGTTCCTAGTGTTCGACGGCGTGCTGCACACCACCCCGGCGAGCGCCGCCATCCTGCACGGCATCACCCGCCACACCGTCATGACCCTGGCCAGGGAAGCGGGCATCGAGGTGGTGGAGCGGGACATGCCGCGCGAGTACCTCTATTTCGCCGATGAGATCTTCATGTGCGGCACCGCCGCCGAGATCACGCCGCTGCGCTCGGTGGATGCCAAGCCTGTGGGTGCGGGCAAGCCCGGCCCCCTCACCCGCCGCATCCAGGAGCTGTTCTTCGGCCTGTTCAAGGGCACCACGCCCGACAAGCATGGCTGGCTCGAGCCGGTGGGCTGAGAGTCCCGCGCCGCGCGGGCGTTCCCTGAAAATAGGGAGAACGCCCCATCCCCCAGGGTTCGGGGTCGCCTATGCTTTCCAGGCCGGAATACTCCGGCCCGATCCCGGGTCTTTCATCTAAGCGGCGACGCACATGCAACGAGGCACGCCATGATCCATGACAGCATCCTAGGCACCGTCGGCCGCACCCCGGTGGTGCGCCTCAACCGCATCCCGCCCAAGCACGTGGATATCTACGTGAAGCTGGAGATGTTCAACCCGGCCTCGTCCGTGAAGGACCGCCTGGCACTCGGCATCATCCTGGACGCGGAGCAGCGCGGCACCCTGAAGCCTGGCCAGACCGTGATCGAGGCCACCTCCGGCAACACCGGCATCGCGCTCGCCATGGTGTGCGCGGCCAAGGGCTACCCGTTCGTGGCGGTGATGGCGGACAGCTTCTCCATCGAACGGCGCAAGCTCATGCGCGCGTTCGGCGCCAAGGTCATCCTCACCCCCGCCGCCGAGCGCGGCAGCGGCATGGTGAAGAAAGCCGAGGAATTGGCGAAGAAGCACGGCTGGTTCCTGACGCGCCAGTTCGACAACGAGGCGAACCCCGCCTACCACCGCAGCACCACGGGCCCCGAGATCCTGCAGGACTTCGCCGGCCGCCGGCTCGACTACTTCGTGACCGGCTGGGGCACCGGCGGCACCCTCACCGGCGTGGGCGAGGTGCTGAAGCTCGCGCGCCCCGGCATCAAGGTGGTCGCGGGTGAGCCCGCGGTGGCCTCGCTCCTGGCCGGCAAGCCCTGGGCCTCCCACAAGATCCAGGGCTGGACCCCGGACTTCGTGCCGGCGGTGCTGAACAGCAAGGTGGTGGACGAGATCGTCCCCATCGACGACGCCACCGCCCGCGACACCGCGCAGCGGCTGATGAAGGAGGAAGGCATGCTGGTCGGCATCTCCGCGGGCGCCACCCTGGCGGCAGCCCTCAAGACAGCGGAGTCCGCGCCCAAGGGCTCGGTCATGCTCGCCATGCTGCCGGATACGGCAGAACGTTATCTCTCCACGATCCTGTTCGAGGGGATCAACGAGGGTTCCGACGACGAATGGCTGGCTAAACAGTAATTAGCGCTTGCGCGCTAGTGTCAGGCCGTCTCCGATCGGAACCATGGAGAGTTCGACGCGCTCGTCCCGGTGCAGCGCGTCGTTGAAGCGGCGGATCGCGGTAGTGTCCTCGGTCATGTCCTCCGGCTCCAGCACCCGGCCGTTCCAGAGCACATTGTCCACCGCCACCAGGCCCCCGGGCCTCAGCAGCTGCAGGATACGCTCGTAGTAGTCGGCGTAGCCGGTCTTGTCCGCGTCGATGAAGGCGAAGTCATAGCTGCCCGCTTCGCCGGCAGCGATGCGCGCGTCCAGGGTCTGGGCCGCCGGGGCCAGTTTGAGCTCGATCTTGCCGGCCACCTTGGCTTCCTTCCAGTACCGCTGAGCCACCGCGGTATATTCCTCGCTCACGTCGCAGGCCAGCACCCGGCCGTCCTCAGGCAGCGCCAGCGCCACCGCCAGGCTGCTGTAGCCCGTGAACACACCCACCTCCAGGTAGCGGCGCGCGCCCATGAGCCGGGCCAGCATCTGCATGAATTGCCCCTGCTCCGGCGAGATCTGCATGTTCGCGTTGGACATGCGGGCGGTCTCGTCCCGCAGGCGCTTCAGCACCGGCGCTTCCCGCAGCGACACACCGAGCAGGTAGTCGTAGAGGCGGTCGGTCATGGAGATGGTACGATTGGACATATCCGCTACTTCCGCTGCATCCGAATGAAGCCGCATTCTACTCCCCGCCCGGAGCACTCCCTGCCGCGCCTCATCACACTCCTGCTGTTGCTGTTGCTGCTCTGCGCCGCGGGCGCAGCGCATGCCGACGGCAAGCACAGCCTGTGGCGCGTCAGCAAGGGCAGCCAGGTGATGTATCTCGCGGGCTCGATCCATGTGTTGAGGCCCCAGGACTACCCGCTGCCGGAACCGATGGAAACCCTGTTCCGTTCCTGCGCGGGCCTGGTGGAGGAAGTGGACCTCACCCACTATGACGCCGAGGCGGCTCAGCTGCAGGTGATCCGCATCGGCGGCTACCCGCCGGGGAAGAGCCTCAAGACCGAGCTGCCGCCGGACATCTATCGCCGGGTATCGGAGCTGGCCGCACGCCAGCACGTGGACATGGCGGACGTGGAGTCCATGCGGCCCTGGCTCGCCAGCATCACCCTGCTGGAGCGCCAGCTCACCCAGGAAGGTTTCGATCCCACCAGCGGCGTGGACATCCACTTCGCCGACGCAGCGGAAGCGCACCACAAACCGGTGATCGGCCTGGAGAAGCCGGAGTACCAGCTCGACCTGTTGGCGAAGCTGCCGGAGAAGGCGCAGCAGGACATGCTGCTGCAGACCCTCGACGACACGGCCGACCTCAAGTCCGACATGGGCGCGCTGATGGCCGCCTGGCGCAGCGGCGACACGGCAGCCATGGAGAAGGAGCTCAAGGAGGAGTTCGCGCCCTATCCGGACGTCTACAAGACCGTGCTGGTGGAGCGCAACCGGGCCTGGGTTCCCAAGCTCGAATCACTGGCGATGAGCGGCAAGCAATACTTCGTGGTGGTGGGTGCGCTGCACCTGGTGGGACCCGATGGTCTCCTGGCGCGCTTCCAAAAAGACGGATTTAAGGTCGAGCAGCTCTGAAAGACAGCTGGGCTGAGCTCAGATTTCGATCATCTCAAAGTCTTCCTTCCCGGCCCCGCAATCGGGACAACGCCAGGCAAGCGGGACATCTTCCCATTTCGTGCCGGGAGCCACGCCGCTCTCGGGATGGCCCTTGGCCTCCTCGTAGACGAATCCGCAGATGACGCACATGTAGGCTTTCATTGTAGGTTCCGCCCGCCGGGCCGGCGGTCTGTGCTGGTAAGCTCGAGAGAGCGGCGGTCAAGGCGGACCGCCAAGGTGCGCATTTTCGCACGGCTGCGCCGGAAGCGAAACCGGCCCCCCAGGGTAAAATTTAAGCATGCGTAAAACCGACGTGCCCCCGGTGGTCCTGCTCATCGCCGGCAACGATCCTTCCGGAGGCGCCGGCCTCGCCGCCGACATCCAGGCAGTGAGCGCAGCGGGCGCGCATCCGGCACCGGTGGTGGCGGCGCTCACGGTGCAGGACAGCCGCGACGTCTCGCGCGTGCAGGCGGTGGACGCGGCGCTGGTGGCGGAACAGGCGCGGGTGGTGCTGGCGGACATGCCGGTGGCGGCGGTGAAGCTCGGCTTGCTCGCCGACGCCGCGGTGGGCCGCACCGTGGCGGCGCTGCTCGCGCAGCATCCCAAGATACCGCTGGTAGTGGACCCGGTGCTGGCTGCTTCCGGCGGCGGACAGCTCGCGGAGGACGCGCTTACCGACGTCTACCTGCGGCAGCTCTTCCCCCTCGCCCACCTCATCACGCCCAACGCATCCGAGAGCCGCCGCTTCGCGCCGGATGCGGCGGACGTGCCGGCCCGGGCGCGGACGCTGCTGGCCACCGGCGCGCAGCACGCGCTCATCAAGGGCGCCGACGAGGACAGTGCCGAGGTGCACAACCACCTGTTCGGTCCCGCCGGCCTGCACGAGGAGCTAGTGTGGCCGCGCCTCCCCGGCCGCTACCACGGTTCCGGCTGCACCCTCGCCTCCGCCATCGCGGCGCGCCTCGCGCTCGGTGTGGACATGGCCGAAGCGGTGCGCGACGGCCAGCGTTACACCTGGGAAGCCCTCAAGCGGGGCTGGCAGCCGGGGCGCGGCCAGCACATCCCGCGCCGGATTGCGCCGGCATGAGTCTCAGGGGCCTCTACGCCATCACCGACGGCGCGCCGCTGCCTGAGCTGCGCACGGCCGTGGAAGCAGCCTTGCGTGGCGGGGCGCGGCTGGTGCAGTACCGCGAGAAATCCGCCGATGCGGCGCGCCACGAGCGCGAAGCTCGCGCGCTCGTGGAGCTCTGCCGCGGCCATGGTGTGCCGCTCATCATCAACGACGACGCGGAGCTCGCCGCCGCCATCGGCGCCGACGGCGTGCACCTGGGCAAGGATGACGGCGAAGTGAGTGCGGCGCGGGTGCGCTTAGGCCCCCGGGCCCTCATCGGCGTCTCCTGCTACGACTCGCTGGAGCGGGCGCTCATGGCGGCGCGGGACGGTGCCGACTACGTGGCCTTCGGCAGCTTCTTCGCCTCCGGCAGCAAGCCTGCGGCGGTGCGCGCACCTCTCCCGCTGCTGCAAGAGGCCCGCGGCCAGCTCGGCATCCCGCTCTGCGCCATCGGCGGCATCACGCCGGAGAACGGCGCGGCGCTGGTGGCGGCAGGGGCGGACATGCTGGCGGTGATACAGGGCTTGTTCGGCGCGGCCGATGTCGCTACGGCCGCCAAAAACTATTCAAAACTCTTCACATAGTCGCAAGAATACCCAATAGCGTCGCGAGCGAGTCCGCGGCATGCCGCGGACGCCTGTGCAGGAAAGCACAGGCTAGGCCTGCCCGCTGCACATGAATGTGCAGCGGGGAAGGTGACGCAGTCACCCAGTTGCTGCTTCCAGTTCTGCGAGTCCTCGCGCCGCCGCTCCCGCACATCCCTGTGCTCCGCGGCACGTACGCATCCCTGCTACAGACAACGCCCTGCCGAGCGCAGCAGCTATTGGGTTACGTAGACGGCCACCGCAGTGTAATTGTCCTGGCTGGGATGCATCGCCTCGGCTACCTGCGCGCTGAGGTGCGTGAGCAGCGCCTGCGGATCGGCGCTGCGGGCCACCGTGGCCTCCATCTGCCATCCCGCGAAATGCTCCCACAGGCCATCGCTGCATAGGAGCAGCACGTCCCCCACCCGGGGGGGCACGCCGGCGGCGCGCGTGCCGATCAGCAGCGCATTGTCGCCACCCAGGCAGCTGATGAGGCGCGAGCGCTCCGGGTGGCTGGTCACGTCGGCTTCGGCGATCTCCCCGGCGGAGACCAGGAGCTGCACCACGCTGTGGTCGCGGGTGTGCCAGAGGAGCTTGCCGTCGCGGAAGTGATAGAGCCGCGAGTCCCCGCAGTGGGCCCAGGCCATGCCGTCGTCGACGATGCCGAGCAGCACCAAGGTGCTGCGCATGGTGGCATGCTCCGGCTCCGCCTTCTGCCGGGCCTTGAGCTGGGCGTGAGCGTCGCTAACCGCCTGCTTCAGCTTGTCTTCCAGGCGCGGCGCGGCACTGTGCTCCAGGGACGCGAGCCCCGCCTCCACCGCCACCTCCGCCGCGCGCGCGCCACCGCGGTGGCCACCGAGGCCGTCCGCCAATGCGTAGTAGCCTATGCCGCTGCCGGCGATACCGAGCCGGTCCTCGTTGTAGCTGCGCATGCCACGGGCGCTGAAAGCCGCGCTCAGGAGCTTGAGGCCGTTGCCCAGGATGACGTCGGGCAGGGGCGTCGCACTGCCCTCGGCGAGGGCTTGCGGCGCGGCCACGTTCACGGCTTGAAATCCACACGCATGCGGATGCGCTTGCGCTGGCGCACGCCGTCCTTGGTATAGGGCGAGAACACCCAGCCGTGCACCGCGTGCATGGCCGCATCGTCGAAGACATCCTTGGGGGAGGCATCCACCACCTCGATGCTGGAGGTGCTGCCGTCGACATTGACGTTGAACTCGAGCTCCACCCAGCCGGCGACCTTGTCCTTCACGCTGGAGGGATACCTGGGGACAGGATTGCTTAGGAGCTTGGGCATCACCTCATCGGCGGCCGGTGCGGGCGCGGTCCTACCCAGGCCGGTGGCCGCCACGGCGGAACTGCTCTTGGACTGCGTCTTGGCGACGCGCTTGGGCAGCGCTTCCTTCTTCACGGGCTTCTTGGGCACCGCTGCGGGCGCTGGCCGGGCCGCCTTCAGGGCCTCTGCCAGGGCGCTGCGGGCTTGCGCTATATAAGGATCGTCCGGCGCCTGGGTCTCCAAGTCATGCAGTGCCCCGCTGGCATTGGGCTGGGCCGGCGCAGAGAGCTGCTTCTTCGCCAGGAGGTCCTTGAAACGGGCTTCGAGCTCGGCGGTGGCGGCCGCCTTCCGCAGCTTCGCCAGCGCGGCCTCGGCCTCGACGCGATGGATGCAATCGCCGCAGGCCTGCAGATAATCCTGATAGGCATCGATCCTATCGGCCGCCACAGCGGCCTGGAAACGCGCCTCCTCCCCGCCGCCGCCGGTGCGGCGCGCGTATACCAGGATCGACACGGCGAGCACCAGCATCACCAGCGCCGTGAGCACGATCCGCACGCCGCGCGGCTCCTTGAGCTGGCGTGCCATACGCCCGGTAAGGGTATTGGGTTCCTGCGCCACGGAGTCCAGCGCCGTCTCCCAGCGCAGGCGCAAGCCCGCGAGCCAGGCCTTGAGGTACTGCTTCAGCGGCGTGCGCTGGACCAGCACCTCGGTGGCATTGGGGCGGCGGGTGCCCTCGATGAGCGGCCCCAGGCTGTCCTGCTTCTCGGTCGGGAACGAGACCACGGTGGCCTCGGAGGCGGAGACGCCATGCCGCGTGCCGCGGCTCTCCGCCGGCAGCGTCGGCACCGACATCACCCCGTGCTGCAGCTCCGGCACCTCCTGCAGGCTCTCCGGCACCTCGATCACGTGCGGCGGCACAGGTGAGCCGCGCATGCGCTCCCGGAATTCATGGGCGCTCTGCGGGCGATCGCGCACCCGGAACTGCAGGGCCCAATCCACGCATTCCAGGAGCTGGCGCGAGTACTGCTCGGCGCCGCGCACGTTGGCGACCGCGTAGGGATCCTCGGCGCCGTCGCTGATGGCGGCGCTGCGGCGCGCCGCGTCTGCCGGCGCATGCCCGAACATGCAGTAGTAGAGACTGGCGCCCACCGCGTACAGGTCGCTCCAGGCGCCCTGGCGGCCGTCGCTCGAATACTGCTCGATGGGCGCGTAACCCGGCGTCACCAGCGAGGTGAGGCTGCGGCTCTGGGCGCCGATGGCCTGGCGTACCGCCCCGAAATCGATGAGCATGGGTCCGCCGTAGGCCCGCACGTAGATGTTGCTGGGCTTGATGTCGCGGTGCACCAGCTGCAGGCGGTGCAGCGCCTCCAGGCCGTCCAGCACCGGCAGGAAGATCCCGAGCAGCCGGCCTTCGTCCAAGGTGGGCCCATAGCGCTTGAGGTACTGGCTGAGGGTCATGCCCGGCTCGAAGTCCATCACCATATAGGCGGTGCCGTTCGCCTCGAGCAGGCGCGACACGCGCACGATGTTCGGATGCTTGAAGCGCGCCAGCGCGCGCGCCTCCTCCTTGAAGCGCTCCAGCCCCCAGCTGTAGGAGTCGGCGTCGAACTCGGACTTGGGCACCACGCTGTTGTCGGCGTTGCGTACCGCGAACTCCTGCGGCAGGAATTCCTTGATGGCGACCAGCGAGTTGAGGTTGGTGTCCTGGGCGAGATAAGTCAGGCCGAAGCCGCCGTGTCCGAGCAGCCGACCGATGATGTATTCCTGGAGCCTGTGGCCAATCGCGAGGGCGCTGGCATGTGTCGGCACTTGATGGACCCCTGCGAGGAAATGCGCCTTCAACCGCATTCTGCCCGTCCCGGGATGGGTTTGCGAGTTGCGTCGGCCCGATGTGTATTATGTCATTAAACGCGGTACCGCTCGACGGACCCGCACACAGGCCTCCTGTAACATACGCAGCCACGGTCTTGTTCTTCGAGGTCCCCTTCTTGTCCGATACCCTGTTCCAGGACGCCCAGCGCTACATCCCCGGCGGCGTGAACTCGCCGGTGCGCGCCTTCAAGGGCGTGGGCGGCGATCCCCTCTTCATCCGGCGCGCCGAGGGCGCGTATCTCTTCGACGAAGACGGCCGCCGTTACATCGACTACGTGGGCTCCTGGGGTCCGATGCTCGCCGGCCACGCCAACGCCAAGGTGGTCGAGGCGGTGCGCCGCGCCGCCGGCGACGGCCTCTCCTTCGGTGCGCCCACCGAGCTTGAGACGCGCCTCGCCGAGCGCATCTGCCGCCTGGTGCCCTCCATCGAGATGGTGCGCATGGTCAGCTCCGGCACCGAGGCCACCATGAGCGCGATCCGCCTCGCGCGCGGCCACACGGGCCGCGACAAGATCGTGAAGTTCGAGGGCTGCTACCACGGACACGCCGACTCGCTGCTGGTGAAAGCGGGATCGGGCGCTCTCACCCTGGGTGTGCCGAGTTCCGCCGGCGTGCCGGCGGCGCTCGCGACCCTCACCCTCACCCTGCCCTACAACGACGCCAGCGCAGTGGAAGCGCTGTTCCGCGAGCAGGGTGACGGCATCGCCTGCGTGATCGTGGAACCGGTGGCCGGCAACATGAACTGCGTACTGCCGGCACCCGGCTTCCTGGAGACGCTGCGCGCGGCCTGCACCAAGCACGGCGCCCTGCTGATCTTCGACGAGGTGATGACGGGCTTCCGCGTCGCGAAGGGCGGCGCCCAGTCGCTCTACAAGATCACCCCCGACCTCACCACCCTCGGCAAGGTCATCGGCGGCGGCATGCCGGTGGGCGCATTCGGCGGGCGGCGCGAGGTGATGCAGAAGATCGCGCCGCTCGGCCCGGTTTACCAGGCCGGCACGCTCTCCGGAAACCCGGTGGCCATGGCGGCGGGCCTCGCCATGCTCGACATCGTGGAGAAGCCCGGCTTCCACGCCGCCCTGGACAAGAAGACGCAGAAGCTCGCCAAGGGTCTGGCCGTGGCCGCCAAGGAGAGCAGCCTGCCTTTCGTGTGCAACGCAGTCTGCGGCATGTTCGGCCTGTACTTCACCCGCGAGCCGGCCGTCGCCAACTACGCCCAGGTCATGGCCTCGGACGTGGCGGCCTTCAGGCGCTTCTTCCACGGGATGCTGGCAGAAGGGGTCTACCTGGCCCCTTCGGCCTTCGAGGCGGGGTTCATGTCCGCCGCCCACAGCGACTCGGACATCGCCGCCACCCTCGCGGCCGCCCGTCGGGTGATGGCCGGCATGGCCGCCGGATGACATACCCCGCGATTTGCGGCACTATTTAGCCAGGGTCAAAGTGCCAGAAGAATAAAGCCACGAGGAATACCGAGATGGCGTTGGCAAAGATATTCCGGTTCCTCCGGGACGAGGAGCATCAGCAGCTCCTGCAGAGCTCCGAGCGCAAGGCGTTCAAGCCGGGCGAGATGCTCATTCAGGAGGGCTCGCGCCAGACTTCCCTGTACGTGATCGTGAAGGGCGACGTCAAGGTGCAGCGCGACCATGACGGCTTCGCGATCGAACTCTCGCGGCATGGACCCGGCGAGATCTTCGGCGACATGTCCTTCATCGAGGGCCAGGCCGCCAGCGCCACCGTGATCGCCGGCGACGAGGAAGTGCTGGTGTTCATCATCACCCATGCCCACATCAGCACCCTCATGAGCCAGAACCCCGCCTTCGCGGCGCGCTTCTACCAGTCGCTTGCCGAGATACTCTCGCGGCGTCTCAGGGAGACAACCAACCTTGTGCAGAAGGATGCGGCTGCGGTGTGGGGTAACCCGGAATAGTTCCCAGCCATCCCTGGCGCGCGACTTCAGTTCTAATTACCCACTGGGCGGACTCCTGTCTGCCCGTTCGCCGCATGCGGCGAACCTGGGGTAACCCGGAATAGGACCTGTGAACTTCCGGATATAGAAAGCGCGACTTTGGTCGCGCTTTCCATTTTTGGGGTCAACTGACGGTGAGAGATTGGACCAGCGTCTGGAGGATCTCCAGGCGCTTCAGGGGATCGTCCACTTCCAGCAGGTACTGGCGCTGAAGCAGGTTGATGGGCAGCACTTCCGCGAGGCGGTTGCCCACCCAGCCAGCGTCGGCGTAGTCGAGTTCCGCCTCCTCCGCCTCCAGTTGCTGCAGCACCTGCTTCAGCAACTCCGCCAGCATGCCCCGGGTTTCCGGCACCGCCACCCGGGATTCATCCGGCAGGAACTCCACCTCGCCCAGGTTGAGGCCGTCCGCCTGGGTGCGCAGCGTGCCCACCCGGAAACGGCGCGTGCCCCGCGCCAGGATGTGCAACAGGCCATCCTCGCCGCGGCTCCAGTCATCGATCTCGGCCAGCGTCCCCACCGCTTGCACCTTGGCCTTGCCGGTCTCGGCCCCCTCCTTGATGAGGCAGACGCCGAAGCCGTGGCCCTCCTTCATGCACCGGCTCACCATGTCGATGTAGCGGGTCTCGAAGATGCGCAACGGCAGCGCGCCGCCCGGGAACAGCACGGTGTTGAGAGGGAAGATGGGGATCTCGGCCACGTCAGCAGCGCGGTGCGGCGTTTCGCTCTAGCCTGTCAATCAGTTTCTCGTGGAAGCCGCCGAAGCCGCCATTGCTCATGATGAGGACGTGGTCGCCCCGCTGCACCTCGGCCATCACCGCGTCCGTGAGCGCGCCGATGTCCTGGATCACGCTGGCGCGGGTGCCGAGGGGGGCGAAGGTCCCGGCCACGTCCCACTTCACGTTGGGCGCCTGGTAGACGAACACCCGGTCCGCATCCTTGAGCGAGCCCGCCAATGTGTCCCGGTGCACTCCCATCTTCATGGTGGCGGAACGCGGCTCCATCACCGCGAGGATGCGCTCCTTGCCGACCCGGGCCCTGAGGCCCGCGAGGGTAGTGGCGACGGCGGTGGGGTGGTGGGCGAAATCGTCATACACCGTCACGCCATCCACCTTCCCGCGCACCTCGAGGCGGCGCTTCACGCCCTGGAACGTGGCCAGGGCCGCCGCGGCCCGCTCCGGCGTGACGCCGGCGTGCTGCGCCGCCGCCATGGCGGCGAGCGCGTTGTTCACGTTGTGGGTGCCGAGCAGCTTCCATTCCAGCCGAGCCACTTTCTTCCCCATATATAGGACATCGAAGGCACTGCCGTCGGCCCGTGCGCCGGCCGCCTGCCAGTCCGCCTCCGGCGCCCCGAAGCTCTGCCGGGGCGTCCAGCAGCCGCGCGCGATCACCCGCGCCAGCGCCGCGTCGGCGCCGTTCACCGCGATCAGGCCGTTGCCGGGTACCGAGCGCAGGAGGTAATGGAACTGGGTCTCGATGGCGGCCAGGTCCGGGAAGATGTCGGCGTGGTCGTATTCGAGGTTGTTCAACACCAGCGTGCGGGGCCGGTAATGCAGGAACTTCGAGCCCTTGTCGAAGAACGCCGTGTCGTACTCATCGGCCTCCACCACGAAGTGACGTCCCTCGCCGAGCCGCGCCGAGACGCCGAAGTCCGGCGCCACGCCGCCGATGAGGAAGCCGGGCTTCAGGCCCGCCTGCTCCAGGATCCAGGCGGTCATGGAGGTGGTGGTGGTCTTGCCGTGGGTGCCGGCGATCGCGATCACGTGGCGGTTGCGCAGGAGCTGCTCGTACAGCCACTGCGGGCCGGACTGGTAGGCGATTCCCTCCGCCAGTACGTGCTCCAGCGCCGGGTTGCCGCGCGAGAGCGCGTTGCCCACCACCACCACGTCCGGCGCGGGCTTGAGGTGCTCCGGCTTGTAGCCCTGGAACAGCCGGATACCCAGCGCCTCGAGCTGCGTGCTCATGGGCGGATACACGTCCGCGTCGGAGCCCTCCACCTCGTGGCCGAGCGCCTTCGCGAGGGCCGCGATGCCCCCCATGAACGTGCCGCAGATGCCGAGGATATGTATGCGCATGCGAACCCTTGGACTCGCTGCATGATAACCTGACACCCCCGCATTTGCCGCTGCCGTGCATGTCAGACGCCTACCAGTACATCGACTCCCCCGCCGCCCTGGACGCGCTGTGCCGCCACCTCAAGGGCCAGCCCTGGATCGCAGTGGACACGGAGTTCATGCGCGAGCGTACCTACTATCCCGAGCTCTGCCTGGTGCAGGTGGCCACCGACGAACAGGTGGCCTGCATCGACACCCTGGCACTGCCTTCGCTGCAGCCGCTCCTGGACGTACTGCTGGACCCCGCCACCCTGAAAGTGCTGCATGCGGCGCGCCAGGACCTGGAGATCTTCTACCACCTGGCCGGCAAGGTGCCGGCGCCGGTGTTCGACACCCAGGTGACGGCGCGCTTCCTGGGCCTGCCGGACCAGGCGGGCTACGGCGCGGTGGTGCAGTCCTTGCTCGGCATCACGCTCGACAAGAGCCACGCCCGCACCGACTGGGCGCGCCGGCCGCTGCCGGCGGCAGCGCTGGAGTACGCCGCCGACGACGTGCGCCACCTGCGCGACATCTACAAGAAGATGCAGACCGAGCTCGCCGCGCGCGGACGTGCCGCCTGGGCCGAGCCGGAGCTCAAGACCCTGAGCGACGAGAAGCTCTACAAGCCGGACCCGGAAGGCGCCTGGAACAGGGTGCGGGGCGTGCAGCGCCTCAAGCCCAAGTCCGCGGCGCTGGTGAAGTCGCTGGCGGCCTGGCGCGAGCGCACCGCCATGGCAGAGAACCGGCCGCGCCAGTGGATCCTGAAGGACGAGGCGCTGCTCGACCTCGCCAAGCAGCAGCCCGGTGACCTCGCGAGCCTCGCCGCGGTGCGCGGCGTGGGGGATGGCCTCGCCAAGCGCCACGGCGCGGAACTATTGAACATGCTCGGCCAGGACGGCACGCCGCCGCCCCTGGACCGCGAGCGGCATGCGGCGCTCAGCGTGCGCCAGGAGGCGCTGGTGGATGCGCTCTACGCGGTGCTGCGGCTCAAGGCCGCGGCGGGCGACGTGAGCCCGGCGAGCCTCGCTAACCGCGCGGAGCTCGAGCGGCTGGTGCGCGGCGAGCGGGAGCTGGAGATATTGAAGGGTTGGCGCCTCGCCATGGCGGGCCAGGCGCTCTTGGACTTCCTGCACGGCAAGCAGGCGCTCGCCGCCGGAGACGGAGGGCTGGATATAGCGCCCCGCTGAGGCGGGTTACTTCTTCTTGCCCTTCTTCTTGTCTTTCTTGTGCTTCTTCTTCGTCTTCTCTTTCTTCTTCTTCACTTTCTTCTTCTCGGCCTTCTTGGGCGCGGCCTTCTTCGCCGGCTTGGGCTTCGCGGCAGGCTTGGCCTGGGCCTTGGCGACCGGTTTCGCCGCGGCCTTGGCCGCGACCTTGGGCTCCGCCTTGGCGGTGGAGGCCGCCTTCGCGGCAGCCGCCGCCTTCGCAGCCTTCGCCGGCGGCAACGGCTTCACAGGCACCACCACCTTGCGCAGTCCCTTGGAGATCGGGTCCAGCACCGTCACCATCCGCTTCATGATGTCTTTCACGTCACCCACCGCATCCACGGTCTCGATACGACCCTGGTCCCTGTAGTAGCCGATGAGCGGCTTGGTCTGCCCTTCATACACGCGCAGACGGTTGCCGATGGTCTCCTCGTTGTCGTCAGCCCGGTGGTGCAGCGGGCCGCCGCAGCGGTCGCACTGGTCCTCCAGGCGCGGAGGATTGGTATAGACGTTGTAGGCGGCGCCGCAGTTCTCGCAGGTGCGGCGGCCGGTGAGGCGCTGCATCAGGATGTCGAAGTCCACCTCCATCAGGATGGCGGCATCGAGCGGCTGGCCGATGGTGCGCAGCATGCCGTCCAGGGCATGGGCCTGGGGGATGTTGCGGGGGAAACCGTCGAGGATGAAACCCTTCTTGGCGTCCGGGTTGCGCAAGCGCTCGCGGATGATGGCGAGCACCAGGTCATCCGAGACCAGCTGGCCGGCGTCCATGGCGGCCTTGGCCTGCAGCCCCAGGGGGGTGCCGGCGGCCAGGTTGGCCCGCAGCAGGTCCCCGGTGGATACGTGGGGGATGCGGTATTTCTCGGCGAGCAGCTTGGCTTGGGTACCCTTGCCGGACCCGGGCGCTCCGAGCAGCACGATTCTCATGGCTTGTCCCGTCTGGAATTCGCGTTATAGAGCCGCCTTGGGACCCTGGAGCCCGCGAGGCAGGCGTAAAGTACCGGTTGTACCCCACTCCGTCAACGCGAGCCCAGCCGCCCACAAGCCGGCTGGAACCCGCCTGTTCGGCGCAGTTCGCCACCGGTACTAATAAAAAGGGGCCTTTCGGCCCCTTATCGAAGTCGGTAGGCCTAGTTACAGGTCTTCGGATCAGGCAACTGCTGCAGCGCGGGAGGCCTCAGGGCCAAGGGGATGCCCACGCCGGCCGCCCCGGCGATGAACACATATTGTCCAGCCGTGGTCTTGGTCTCGCCCCCCTGGTTGCTGAGGGCGATGGCCCCGGACTGCACGCCCGCGTACAGCCCGTCCTTCGGCGCCGGGGTAATGTCAGTGCAGTCGGCCGCGCAGAGCCGCACCTCATAGTCGGTGCCGCGGATGCCGATGGTCGCCACCGGCGTCTGCACCGCGTAGTCCTCGCGCCGGGTGTGGCCGATGAGTCCGCTCACGGCGCGGAACCCGCCCTTGAGCAGCCGGAAGAACGCGCTCTCCTGCCGTGCAGGCTGGGCCGGCGCGTTAGGGGCGGCAGCGGCCGGGCGGGCCCCGGCGTACTGGTAACGCTCGATCTGGAACCGGGACTCCGGCCGCAGCAGCACCCGGCCGCCGTCGGTGAACTCGATGTTCACGTAGCTCGAGCTCGCGGTGATGATCACCTCGCCCTCGTACACCGGCGCCCCCTTCAGGAGGTCGCGGATCTCGCCCGAGGGGGCCGCCACGCTCACGTGACCCGTCACCAGGGTGGCGCTCCCCACCGCGGCGGCGGGGTTGGTATCGGCATAGGCGCTCAGGGCCCCGAGCAGCAGGGCGCAGGCGGCGAGGGAGACGAGGTTGGGTAGGCGCATAACTGTCCTCAATGGCAGACCTGGGCGCTGCCGCTGTCCTGGGTGATTAGCTCGACCGGATTGCCGTCCGCATCCAGGACGATGACCGGGTCGCCATCCTTGTCCTTGCCGTCATCGGTGGTGTCGTTGCCGGTGGAGCTGGGGTCGATCTCGCCGGAGGTGGGTGGAGTCACGGGCGGTCCCAGCACCGACTGCAGCGAGACCACGAGGCCCGTGCTGGTGACGTTCTCCAGGCCGGTGACGAGGCCGAAGGTATCGATGACGAGGTTGTTGTCGCCGATGTCGAAGGCGCCATCGGCACCGAGGGTCACGGCCCCCGTCTGGGCTCCGTTGCCGATGGCGATGGTCACGCCCGAGAACATGCTCAGGAAGTCCAGGTTGCTGAGGTTGAAGGCGCTCCCGGTCCCCGGCTGGTCCTCGACGCCGATGCTGGCGGTGGGATCGATGGGCGACACCTGCACCAGCGTGCCCTTGGGTACCGAGACGGCGCCCAGGATGCTGACGTTGGCGGCCTGCAGGTAGAGGTAACTGCCGGTCAGGGTGAGGTTGCCCAGAGTCAGGTCCCCGCCGGCGATGAACGCGCCGTTGGGATTGCTGGCGCCGGGCGCGATGCCGAGCTGTCCCAGCCCCAGGAGCAGGGTCAGGTCGCCATTGATGCCGGGCACGGTGCCATTGCCGATGGTGATGTCGGTGCTGGACATGTCGATGTCCTTGCCCGCCACCAGCGCCAGGGCGCCGGCGGTGATGGTGCCGGGACCGCCGCCGTTGTGGATGGTGCCGCTCGCGGTCGCGGACAGCACGCCCGCGGTGAGGTCGATGCCGCTCAGGATGATGTCCCGGTCCGCCACCAGCTCCATCTCCCCGCTCACGTGCATGGTCGCGCCGGTCAGGTCGATGTCGCCGCCGGCGACCATGGTCACGTCCGTCGCGCCCAGCACGCTGAAGGCCGGCAGGCCGCTGGAGCCGAAGCCGGAACTGCTGGAACTGGGGCGGCCGATGACGTTCTTGATCGCGTCGAAACGCTTGCCGACGGTGGAGATGTCGCTGGTGATGTCGCCCCCGGCGGTGATGCTCACGTTCCCGCCGCCCATATCCACTACCGTAGGCACATAGACCCCGCCGGCCGCCTTCAGTGTGAGGTCACCGCCGAGGGTGACTGCGCCCGGGGTGCCGCCCGCGCCCACGGCGGCCAGGGCCACCAGCAGGCTGCCGCCGGTGAAGACGGCGGGGGTGCTGGAGACGCGGGTGTCGAGGATGCTGTAGTTCCCCGCGGAAGCCGAAGCGGAGAGCCCGCCCAGCTTCACGCTGCCGCCGACGATCTGCACGCCCACGATGCCCACGCCCTTGACGCTGACGCTGCCCTTCACCTCGATGGCGCCGGCGCTGCCGCTGTTGCCGATGTTGAACCCGGTGAGCTCGCCCGGGCCTGTGAAGTGGGTGTGATAGAGCGCGGCACCGCCGTAGGAGGTGACGTGGGTGTCCAGGTCCATGGAGCCGCCGCTGCCGGTGATGCTGACGTTGCCGCTGACGGTCACGTCGTGCCCACGCAGGCCGCCGCCGCCGGTGGGACCCTTGACGGTCACGTTGCCGGCCACGTTGATGGAGGTGCTGCTGCCGGAACCGGTCTCGATGTTGATGCCGGCCTCGCCGCCGTTGATGTCGAAGCTCTGCGCGAAGTCGCTGCCCGAGAACGACCCACCGACATGGAAGGAGCCGCTACCCACCGCCACGCCTTTCGTGGCAGTGGCGCCCAGGCTCTTGGTGTGGACCTGCCGGCCTTCGATGTCGATGTTGGCCCGGCCCACGCCGGTGACCGTCACCGCGCCCAGGGTCACCTGGTCCGCCGGGGGCGGCAGGCTGCCGCCGGAATTGCGGTCCAGTCCCACCTGCACGCCGGCCAGGCCCACGGTCTGGTGTCCGTTCATGAGCCGGCCATCGGCCAGGCCGCGGAAGAACAGGGTGGAACCCACGTGGCTGCTGCCGCTGAAGCTGCCGTGAGGCGTGGAGACGGTGCCGGTGGCCGCGGTGGCCGTCGCGGTGACGTTACCGGCCACCACGTCCGAGGCGAAAAGGTTCACCAGCGCCAGGCCCTTGCCGGACACGGTGACGGTGCCTGCATTGAGCATGGAGGTGGCGCCGTGGACGCTGGAAGCGCCGCTCCAGCCGCCAAGGTCCACCACCGCCGCGCCGGCGGTGTTGTGGGAGGCATAGATGATGTTGGTGGGCACCGAGCCCGTGTCCTTGGTGTGGATGTCGTGGCCCTTGCCGGTGGCGGTCACGCCGTGCACCTTGATGTCGGCGCCGCGCACCATCACCAGGGCGTCGGTGCCGGTGACGGCGATGTTGCCGCCCACGCTGGCGCTGCCGAGGCTACCCTGGGCGATCACCTGGAAGAGCCCGGCACCCGCCTGGCCGCTGCCCGTGAAGTGGCGGATCGGCCCCACCTCGTTGGGGCTGCTGTGGCTGAACGCGCCGGCGTTCGCCGTGACGTTGACGTTGCCGCTGATCTTCACGTCATGGGCCGCGCCGTTGGGGCCGAACGCACTGATCGTGACCCCGGCCGCCACGGGCGCAGCCAGGCCCGGCATCGGGATGCTGAAGGACGAGCCGCTCAGCTTGCCGGTGGCGGTGATGGCGCCGTTGACGTGCACGAAGTTGCCGCCGGTCTGGGATTGGGCGCTCACGTAGATGTGGGCCTTGCCGGTGGCCGAGACCGCGGTGAGGGGGCCGGTGATGACGTCACCGTTGCCGAACAGGCTTACGTTGATGCTGGGCGCGCTGATGGCGCCGACAGTGATGTCTGCGCTCTGGTTGCTGCGGAATATCGAGATGTTCACGCCGCCGGAACCGTGGCCGTTGGCGCTGACGTTGCCGGCGGTTATGTTGGCCGAGCCGCCACCCGTGCCGCTGCCGCTGGCATGCAAGTTGACACCACCCGCAACGCCCGCGCCGGTGGCGGTGACGTTGCCTACTGAGATCAAGGGATGGGTGCCGGTGGCAGTGATGCTCACCTTCTTGCCGGTAACGTTGGCGAGCTGGATGCTGCCACCGCCGGAGCTGGTGCCACCAATGTAGTGCGCCTGGATGTTCACAGGGCCGCCGGCGGTGATATTTCCGGTGACGTGGATGTTCGCTCCACTAGAGTCGCCGCCACCCTTGCCGAAGAGCGCAACCGAGCCGTTATCGGCCGTTATGGTGCCCGAGACGTCGATGTTGCCGTCTCCGAACGCGGCGGAGTTATGGGAGGCAGTCAGGACGACTCCCCCGCCAACCGCCGGACCCGTGGCATGCAGGTTGCCGGTGGTGATGTTCGCGGCATCGATACTGATCGACCTGGCGGCGACGTCCGCCACGGTCACATTACCCCCACCGCTGCGGCCGGCGCTGGCCTGGAAGTCGCCGGCGATGTGGATGGTGAGTCCCGTGAGGTTGATGGTCCCGCCGCTGCCGATGGACACGCTGGGCGTGCCGGTGCCGACGCAGACGCCGCCGATGCCGCAGCTCACACCGCCGACGGTGCCGATGGCGATCCTGAGGTCGCCGGCGCCGGTGGCGTTGATGCTGGTGCCCGTGGTCCTGGAGATGGAGTTGGACGCGACGATGGTGACGTTGCTGCCGGCGTTGAGCTTGCTGACGATGAAACCGGTGCCGATGGTGCCGGTACCCACCGACACGGAACTCCGGGTGCCGGTGTTGGTGATGTGGATGACCGAAGGATCGATCAGCAGGCTCCCGCCCTTGCCTGCGGTGACGTCGCCGGCGATGCGCAGGGTATGCCCCGACAGCTCGATGAAGCCGCCGTCGGCACCATTGCCCGCGGCGTCGATCACGGAGGTGGGCGCGAGCTCGGTATGGCCGTCGCCTCTTATGATGATGGTGCCGCCGTCGGTATGAGGAGCCCAGGCCGCAGCGCTGGCATCCAGGGTGCCGCTGTTCTCGATGTCGCCGCCCTGGGCCGAGAGCACGATCACCCCGCCGTCGGACTGCAGTGAGCGCGCGGCGATGAAGCCGGAGTTGTTCACCGCGGTCGCGGTCAGGGCGTTCGCCACGTCGGCGGTCATCACCACCGCGCCGCCGTTGGCGGTGATCTCGCCGGTGTTGTTGACGCCCGCGAGGCGCGAGAGCGTGGCCCCGTCCACCACGTAGCTCACCAGTTGGTTGTGGTCCAGGGTCAGGGTCGCGCTGTTGCCGGCAGCGAGCTCGACCCGCCCGCCCTGGGCGTCGATCCGCCCGCCGTTCTCCACATAGTCGCCCGCCAGGACGATGTAGCCGCCGCGGTCGGCGCTCAGGGTGCCCTGGTTCACCACGCTCGCGTCCGGCGCGCCCGTGCCCTTCTGGAACACGTAGCGGCCCTGCATGAAGTCGCCGTCCTTGATGTCGAGCGTGCTCGCCACCAGGCCCTGCACGTCCAGGCTCGCGCCCGGCGCGAAGTAGATGCCGTTGGTGTTCACCAGGAACACCTGGCCGTTCGCCAGGATGTCGCCGAAGATGCTGGAGGGGTTGTTGCCCACTACCCGGTTCAGCACCACCGCCGAGCTGTTCGGCTGCACGAACTGCACGTACTGGCCGCTGCCGACGTTGAACTGCTGCCAGTTGATCACCGCCCGCTGCGAGCCCTGGTTCACCACCATTCCGTTCGCGGAAGGCGTGCTGATGGTGGCGCTGCCCGCCACCACCTGACCGCCGGTGGGGTTCGCGAGTGCCAGCATCGGCACGCCGGCGCCCAAGGCGCCGGCGCCGAGGCGCGCCAGGGTTCGCCCGTGCAGCGCTTCCTTGAGGATGGCCTTGAGACCCCGTTCGGCGATGTTGTGCTTGGACATGGCGGTATCTCTCTATAGAGGGGCCTTGAAGCCCCGTGCTCAGAAACTCTTGCCCAGGGTGAACCAGATATGGGGGCCGCGGTCCGCCGGCTTCGCGCCGAGGGCCACCGCCGCCGTGGATACGTCGTCGCTGGGGCGGTAGCCGCCCACGGCCCAGGCAAACTGCAGGCGCGCGTTCCAGCCGGTGAGCGAGGGCTGCAGCTGCAGCTCGGTGCCCAGGCTCGCGATGCCGGTCGAGTCGCGCACCCCGTAGTTGGTGCTCTGCGGGTCGGAGGACTTGCTCCACACCTTGCCCGCGTCCCAGAACAGGCCCCAGGCCAGCGGGAACGAGGGGCTGGTGGTGAGGCTGCGCAGCACCTCGACCGAACCGAACACCCCGCTGTCGCCGCGGATCTCGGCGGACTGGAAGCCGCGCACGTTGCCGGGGCCGCCCAGGGAGTACTTGTCGGCGTCCACCAGCGGGTCGACCGAATAGGTCAGCGTGCCCTGGGCGGTGAGCTGCCAGCGCTCACCCATGGGGGTGAAGTAGTTGCCGTCCAGCTCCACCCGCAGCCGCTCGGCGCTGTTGGAGCTGCCGTCGTTGTGCCTGCCGTTGGTCCAGAGGCTACCGCTCAGGGTGTAGTAGCTCTGGTCCTCGCGCTGGCGGTTGTAGAGCATCGTCAGCTGCAGCAGCGTGATGTTGGTGGTCACCTGCGTGTTGCCGCTGACCTCGTTCTTGCTGGTGTTATGGTTCACGCCCACGCCCCAGTTCAGGGTCTCCTCGCGGGTGCGCTCCACGTCGTCCTGCCAGTTGACGTTGCCGTTCTGGGTGCTGCCGCTGATGCCGAGCGCCGCGAACGGGCCCTGCCCCACCCGGTAATGGGCGCGGTTGTAGCCGAACGAGAGTTCGCTGCTGTCGCCGGTCGGGAGCTGGTAGTTGAGGCGCCCATAGTTGAGCAAGTTGCCCTCGGCGTGGGTGACGCTGGCGAGCAGCTGGTCGCCGCTGCCGGTCAGGCCGTTGATGAAAACGTTGCCGTTCACGCGCCAGCGGCCGATGGCGGCGCGGCCGTAGTCGTCCACCGAGACGTCGGCGGCGTAGGGGTGCTCATCCACGTTGAACAGCACGTTGGAGGTGCCGAAGTCGCTGCCGGGGCTCAGCACCGCGCGGGCGGTGACGCCCGGCAGCGCGTCCATCTGCAGCACCGCGCGCTCGGCGTCGGCGTTGGTGTAGACCTCGCCGGGCCGAAGGGATCCGGCGCGCCGCTCCAGCACGCGGGTGCGGGTGCGGGTGTTGCCCTGCACGCTCACCGTGCCGATCTTGCCCTCGATCACCTGCAGGCGGACGGTGCCGCCCTTGAGGGTCTGGGCAGGCAAGGACACGTAGGCAAGGCCGTAGCCCTGGGCGCGGTAGTAACGGGTGAGCACGTCGGCGACGTCGTAGAGCTGGGCCAGCGTGAGGCTCTGGCCCACATAGCCGGCGACCTGGGCCTGCAGCACGTCGCTGGGGATGACGCTGTTGCCCTCGATGCTGAAGCCGGCCACCTTCACGGCTGCCCCGCCTGGGGCGACGCCGGATGGCGTGACCGGTGCATTGCTGATGGCCGGAGGGGGAGCCTTCTTGGGCTGGACCGGCTGCTTGGGCAGGGTGCTCTGCACCTGGCCCGGTGTCGGGGCGCCGGGCGCCGCCGATACCGCGGTGGAAAACAACAAGACCGTCACGAACGCGACGGTGGAACGCGGAGCGCCTCCCTTCACGACCCCTCCCAAAATTGTGTTGCTGGACAGTGCCCTGCAGGTCCCGGAACCCCAGATGTGCCGGTGCCGGGCCCTTCAATGCCGCGGCGCGCAGGTCATGGGTACTCTATCTGGAAACCTCTATCCCAGGACATGTTTTAACAATATTGCCGGTCCCGGCCTGTGAAGTACGTCACACCCCTGCCCTGGCTTATGTCGGGACCCGCCCCCGGGTAGAATCCGCATTCCCCGGGCCGGGCCGTAAGCCCCGCCCTACAGAAAAAGAGCATAGGAAACAATGGCTTCTAGACGCAACGCCTTCTACGCCCAGTCCGGCGGCGTGACCGCCGTCATCAACGCCTCAGCCTGCGGCGTCATCGAGACCGCCCGCAAGCACAGGAACCGCATCGGCAAGGTCTACGCGGGCCGCAACGGCATCATCGGCGCCCTCACCGAGGACCTCATCGACACCAGCCGCGAGAGCGTCACCGCCATCAAGGCGCTGCGCCATACCCCGGGCGGGGCGTTCGGCTCCTGCCGCTACAAGCTCAAGGGGCTGGAAGAGAACCGCGCCCAGTACGAGCGCCTCATCGAGGTGTTCAAGGCCCACGACATCGGCTACTTCTTCTATAACGGCGGCGGAGACTCCGCCGACACCTGCCTCAAGGTCTCGCAGCTCTCCGAGAAGCTGGGTTACCCGCTGCAGGCGATCCACGTGCCCAAGACCGTGGACAACGACCTTGCGGTGACCGACTGCTGCCCGGGCTTCGGCTCGGTGGCGAAATACGTGGCCGTCTCCACCAAGGAGTGCGCGCTGGACGTCGCCTCCATGGCCAAGACCTCCACCAAGGTGTTCATCCTCGAGGTGATGGGCCGCCACGCGGGCTGGATCGCCGCGGCCGGCGCGCTCGCCGCCGAGAAAGCCGGTGACGCGCCCCACATCATCCTGTTCCCCGAGATCAAGTTCGACGCGAAGGCCTTCCTCGCCCGCGTGAAGCAGTGCGTGGAGCAGTACGGCTACTGCGTGGTGGTGGCCTCCGAGGGCGTGCGCAACCCGGACGGCACGTTCCTCGCCGAAGCCGGCACCCGCGACGCCTTCGGCCATGCCCAGCTCGGCGGCGTGGCGCCGACCCTCGCCAACATGGTGAAGTCGGAGCTCAAGCTCAAGTACCACTGGGCGCTCGCCGACTACCTGCAGCGCGCCGCCCGCCACGTGGCGAGCAAGGTGGACGTGGAACAGTCCTATGCGGTGGGCAAGGCCGCGGTGGAGCTGGCCCTGAAGGGCCACAACGCCATCATGCCCACCATCGTGCGCAAGTCGAACAAACCCTACAAATGGGCCATCGGCATGGCGAAGCTGGCGGACGTGGCGAACCACGAGAAGTTCATGCCGCGCGAGTACATCACCGAGGACGGCTTCGGCGTGACCGCCGCCGGCCGCCGCTACCTCGCCCCCCTCATCCGGGGCGAGGACTACCCGCCCTACAAGGACGGCGTGCCGCAGTACGCCCGCCTCAAGAACCTGGGCGTGCGCCGGAAGCTCAACACCGATTTCAAGGTCTGATCGTTCCCATAAAACCGTACCCACTAGGGGAGTGAGTGAGATGTTCCAGAACTACATGTTGTTCGCGCTGGGCTGTGCGGTCCTCGCGATCGTCTACGGCGCCGTCTCGGTGCGCTGGATCCTGGCCCAGCCGGCCGGGAACGAGCGCATGCAGGAGATCGCCGCCGCGGTGCAGGAAGGCGCCCGCGCCTACCTCAACCGCCAGTACACCACCATCGGCATCGTCGGGGCGGTGCTGTTCCTGGTGATCGGCTTCTTCCTCAACTGGTACACCGCCATCGGCTTCGCCGTGGGCGCGGCGCTGTCCGGCGCCACCGGTTACATCGGCATGAACATCTCGGTGCGCGCCAACGTCCGCACCGCCGAGGCCGCCCGCAAGGGCATGAACGCCGCGCTCGCGGTGGCGTTCCGCGGCGGCGCCATCACCGGCATGCTGGTGGTGGGCCTGGGCCTGCTGGGCGTGGCGGGTTATTACCTCATCGCCAGCCACTACGCCGACACCGAGACCGCGCTGCACGCGCTGGTGGGCCTGGCCTTCGGCGGCTCGCTGATCTCGATCTTCGCGCGCCTGGGCGGCGGCATCTTCACCAAGGGCGCCGACGTGGGCGCGGACCTGGTGGGCAAGGTCGAGGCCGGCATCCCCGAGGACGACCCGCGCAACCCCGCCGTGATCGCCGACAACGTGGGCGACAACGTGGGTGACTGCGCCGGCATGGCCGCGGATCTGTTCGAGACCTACGCGGTGACCGTGGTCGCCACCATGGTGCTGGGCGGCCTGCTGGCCGCCGACTTCGGCGAGTACGCGGTGCTCTATCCGCTGGCCCTGGGCGGCGCCTCCATCATCGCCTCCATCATCGGCACCTTCTTCGTGAAGGCGCGCGAGGGCGGCAAGATCATGAACGCGCTGTACATGGGCGTGGCCGTGGCCGCCATCCTGGCCGCGATCGCGTTCTACCCGATCACCAAGCAGCTCATGGCCGGCGCCAGCGTCGGGGTCATGAACCTGTACTTCTGCGCGCTGATCGGCCTGGCGTTGACCGGCGTGATCGTGTGGATCACGGAGTACTACACCGGCACCCAGTTCAAGCCGGTGCACCACGTGGCCGCGGCCTCGCAGACCGGCCATGCCACCAACATCATCGCCGGCCTCGGCATCTCCATGAAGGCGACCGCGCTGCCGGTGCTGGCGGTGTGCGCCAGCATCTGGGGCGCCTACCACTTCGCCGGCCTGTACGGCATCGCGGTGGCCGCTACCTCGATGCTGTCCATGACCGGCGTGGTGGTCGCGCTCGACGCCTACGGCCCCATCACCGACAACGCCGGCGGCATCGCCGAGATGGCGGGCCTGCCGAAGGAAGTGCGCGCCATCACCGACCCGCTGGACGCGGTGGGCAACACCACCAAGGCCGTGACCAAGGGCTACGCCATCGGCTCCGCCGGCCTCGCCGCGCTGGTGCTGTTCGCGGACTACACCCACAGCCTGAGCGCCCACAACGAGGGCGTGGTCACGACCTTCGACCTCTCCGACCACATGATCATCATCGGCCTGTTCATCGGCGGCATGGTGCCGTACCTGTTCGGCGCCATGGCGATGGAGGCGGTGGGCCGCGCCGCGGGCTCGGTGGTGAACGAGGTGCGCCGGCAGTTCAAGGAGATCCCGGGCATCATGACCGGCAAGGCCAAGCCGGACTACTCCCGCGCGGTGGACATGCTCACGCGTGCTGCCATCAAGGAGATGGTCATCCCCTCGCTGCTGCCGATCCTGGTGCCCGTGATCGTGGGCGTGGTCCTCGGCCCCAAGGCCCTGGGCGGCGTGCTGATCGGCACCATCGTCACCGGCCTGTTCGTCGCGATCTCGATGACCACGGGCGGCGGCGCCTGGGACAACGCCAAGAAGTACATCGAGGACGGCAACTTCGGCGGCAAGGGTTCCGACGCCCACAAGGCGGCGGTGACCGGCGACACCGTGGGTGACCCGTACAAGGACACCGCGGGCCCCGCGATCAACCCGCTCATCAAGATCATCAACATCGTCGCGTTGCTGATCATCCCTTTACTGGCTCACGGCGGTTAATCGATTGCTGCGGGTTTAACCCAAAGGCGCCACCGAAAGGTGGCGCCTTTTCTTTTACCAGCCACAACCATCCCTGGTGCATCGTTCCCTGGGCGACCATCCAGGTCGCCCGTCTCGGGCCTTCGGCCCGAGACCCGCTGCTGGCTCATGGCGGCTGAGATCGATGATCGACTAGAAGTTGAGAGGCCGCCGAAAGGCGGCCTCTTTCTTTCAGGAAGCCCGCTTGAGCTGGGTGATGCCGAGCGCCTTAAGCACGTAGCGCTCGTACACGGGCTCGGTGCCGCCGCTCTTCACCTTGTGCAGGAAGTACTTCTCGAAGGCCAGCTTGGCATAGTGCACCCACTTGCCGGTCTTGGCCCAGGTGACGTTGCGCGGCGGGATCTGGGGCAGCGCCACGAACGCGATGCCGGTGTCGCCCATGTCGGCCAGGCAGATCGCGTTCCAGGTGGCTTCCGCCGCGGGCGCGCGGCCCGCGATCTCATCGGCGATGTTGTGCGCCACCGCGCTCACCATGGATTCGATCATGTAGCCCGTCTTCGGCACGCCGGTGGGTACCGGGGTCGCCTCGGGTGGCGCGATCGCCACGCACACCCCCGCCGAGTATATGTTGGGATACTTCGGGTTGCGCTGGTGCTTGTCCGCCAGCACGAAGCCGCGGGGGTTGCACATCTCCTTGACCGAAGCGACGGCGTGCACGCCCTTGAAGGCGGGGATGAACATGGTGAACTTGCTGGGCAGCTTGTGCTCCCGCAGTACGGCGCCCCGGTCATCGTGTTCAGCCACGCTGACTTCCCCGGCGGTCACATCCAGCACCTTGGCGTTGGTGATCCACTTGATGTGGCGCTGGCGCATCTCCGCCTCCAGCATGCCCTTGGAGTCGCCGACTCCGCCCAGACCCAGATGTCCCACGTAGGGCTCGCTGGTGACGAAGGTCATGGGCACCTTGTCGCGCAGCTTGCGCCTGCGCAGGTCGGCATCCAGGATCATGGCGAACTCGTAGGCCGGACCGAAGCAGCTTGCCCCCTGTACCGCGCCGATGACCACCGGACCCGGTGCTTCCAGGAACTTCTCGTAGGCCGCCCAGGCCTTCTCCGCGTGATCCACCGTGCAGATGGACTGGGTGTGGCCCTCGGGCCCCAGGCCCGGCACCTCGTCGAAGGCCAGCTGCGGACCCGTGGTGATCACCAGATAGTCGTAGCTCAGGCTCCGCCCGGACTCCAACCCGAGCATCCGCAGGTCGGGATCGATGACGAGCACGCCGTCGGAGATGAACTCGATGTGCTTGCGCGCCAGGTAGCGCGCGAGCGGCACGGTGACCTGCCTGCGCTTGCGCCAGCCCACCGCCACCCAGGGGTTGGAGGGGACGAACTGGAAGTAGTCGGTCGGGTTCACCACCGTGACCGAATGCTCCTTGCCCAACAGGCTGCGCAGCGAATAGGCGGCGGACACGCCGCCGATGCCCGCACCCATGACGATGACTTTTGCCATGACGTACACCTCTCTGTCGATGTGATCAGCTTCCGCCGGACCAGGCCGGCGCGCCTTGATCCAGGTCAACCAGCCGCATCGGCCTCGGGAGCCGCCGCCCGGGGCGCTGGGGCCGCGCGCCGCTGCTGATAGCGGGCCCACTTGTAGTAGACCAACGGGATCACGAACAGGGTCAGCACGGTGGAAGCGAGGGTGCCGAAGATCAGCGAGATCGCGAGGCCGCCGAACACCGGGTCGCCCACCATCACCAGCGAGGCCGAGATGATCGCCAGCGCCGTCAGCAGGATCGGCCGGAACCGCACCGCGCCCGCCTCCACCACGGCGTGCGCCAGGGGCTGGCCCTGGCGCAGGTAGTCCAGCATGAAGTCCATGAGCAGCAGGGAGTTGCGCACCACGATGCCGGCCAGGGCGATCACGCCGATCATGGAGGTGGCGGTAAACGGCTGCCCCAGCAGCCAGTGGCCGGGAAACACGCCGACCAGCGTGAGCGGGATCGCACCCATCACGATCAGCGGCATGAAGAAGGACTGGTAGTAGGCCGCCAGCAGCAGGTAGATGAAGATCAGCGCCGCCATGAACGCCGAGCCCAGATCCCGGAACACATCCAGGGTGAGGCGCATCTCGCCGTCCCAGCTAAGCTGGTAGCGGGACACGTCGTCCGGCGTGCCGGCCACGAAGCTGAGGTTGCCGGCGTGCAGCCGGCTGCCGTCGGGCAGCGCGGCGCCGTCCAGCCTCCCTTGCAGCGCCAGCACCGCGTTCACCGGGCTGCCCGCCAGGGTCTCGCCGGTGACATAGACCACCGGGTGCTGGTCCTTGCTGTAGAACGGCTTCTGCAGCACGCGCTGTTCCACGCTCACCACGCTGCCCAGCGGCACGGTGCGGCCGTTGGCGGCGGTGATCCGCAGGTCCATCACCTGGCGGATGAACCCGCGTTCGCCCTGCGGGATGCGCACCCGCACCGCGATGGGCTCACGCGCCTCCTCGACATGCAGCATGCCGAGCTTGAAGCCCGCCAGGTAGTCGTGGAGCGTGCGTGCCACCGCAGACGCCTGCACGCCGGCCAGCGCCGCACGGGCCGGATCAACCACGATGCGATATTCCTCCGCATCCTGGGTCACCGAGTCGTCCACGTTGATCATGCCGTAGGTGCCCGCGAATGCCTCGCGCACCTGGGCGGCGCCGTCGCGCAGGACGCCATAGTCGGGTCCGTAGAGCTCCGCCAGCACCTGGGAACGGACCGGCGGCCCGGGCGGCGTCTCATAGAGCTTGATGCGCGAGCCGGGATATTGGGCCGCCACCTCAGCAAGTCCCGGAGCCAACCCCTGCGCGATGGCGTGGGAAGCCGGACGTTGCGGTTTCGGCACCAGGTTCACGCGCAGCTGGGCGAAGTTGTGCCCTCCGCGGATCGGGTCGCCGCGCACCAGCGCCGCGAAGTCCGGCGGCGCGGGCCGCCCGACGAAAGCCTGGAAGTCCTGCACGTAGCGCGTGCCCGCCAGCACCGCGGCAATCCGCCGCGTGACCTCGTCGGTGGTGGTGAGCGGAGTGCCGGCCGCGGTGTCCACCTCCACGAGGAAGGTGGAGGTATCGTCGTCCGGCAGCATCTTCAGGGTGACGCCGGCGAAGCTGCGCGGGCCGTCGATGCCCCGCGGCCGCAGGAACTGCCACATCGGCTGCAGCAGCGCGAGCAGCAGGAGCGCCACGACCCCGGCCACGAACAGCCGGCGGCGGCGCGAGGAAGCCATGAGGGGAGCCATCACCTTCAGGTACGACGCCCGCAACCGGTCCTTCGGCGCATGCCCCTGTTCCTCCAGGGTCGGCGCGCGCAGTGCGCGCAGGATGCCCGCCGCCTTGCCGCGCAGCCAGCGCCAGGCCACCCAGGGCACCACGATGTAGGCGGTGGCCAGCGACACCAGCATCGCCACCGGCGCGTTGATGGGGATGGGCCGCATGAACGGGCCCATCATGCCGCCGACGAAGGCCATGGGGATGAAGGCCAGGATCACCGCCAGCGTGGCGATGTTGGTGGGCTTGCCGATCTCGTTGGTGGCGAGCACCAGCCGGTCACGGAACCGCATGCGCCCGCGCTGGTGCAGACGCCGGTGGATGTTCTCGATCACCACGATGGCGTCGTCCACTAGGAGGCCCAGCGACAGGATCAGCGCGAACAGCGTGATGCGGTTGATGGTCTGGCCGATGAGCCAGCCCACGCCCAGCACCACACCCAGCACCAGGGGCACCGTGAGGGTGACGATGGCTGCCTCGCGCCAGCCCAGGAACAAGAGCAGGATCAGCGCCACCGAGACCACCGCGATCCCGAGGTGCTCGATGAGCGTATTCACGGCCTCATCGGCCTTGGCGCCGTCGTTCCGCGTCACGGTCACGTCCACACCCTGCGGCAGGGCGCGCAGCTTGAGTTCTTCGAGCTTGCCCAGCACCGCGTCCGCCACGTCCACGGCGTTCGCGCCGGCGCGCTTGTCGATGGCGAGCGTCACCGCCGGATCCAGCGGTCCCGCGGCGCCGGTCTTGCCCGTGCCCGGCCCGCGGCCCAAGTACGAGTACTGCTCCGGCTCCTCCGGACCATCCTCGATGCGCGCCACGTCCTTGAGATACACGGGCTTGCCGTTGGGCGTGCCGATGATGACGTTGCCCACCTCCTCGGCGTCCCCCAGCACGCCCGAGACCCGCACCATGCTCTCCCGGCCGCCGCTCACGAGTTCGCTGCCGGGCAGCGCCACGTTCGCGGCGCCGAGCTCCGCTTCCACCCGGTCCAGCGCGAGGCCGGTGGAGGCCAGGCGCGCGGGGTCCACGTAGGCGGTGATCGTGCGCGGCGTACCGCCGACGATCTGGGTGTCGCCCACGTCCGGCAACGCCCGCAGCGGTTCCATCACCCGCAGGGCCACGTCGCGCAGCTCAGTCTGGGACAGGCTCGCGGAACTCAGGGTAATGGTGACGATGGGCGCGTCGTTGATGCCGATGGACTTGATGAGCGGCTGGCTGACGCCCGGCGGCATCCGGTCCAGGTTGCGGTTGATCTGGTTGTAGAGCTTGACGAGGCTCTTCTCCTCGTCCTCGCCCACGTCGAACTGCACGGTCACCACGCCCAGGTCGTCCGCGGCGTAGCCGTAGGTGTGGTCCACGCCCGGCAGCGCACCCATGAGCGCCTCCAGCGGCTTCACCACCTGCTGTTGCACCTCGGCGGCCGAGGCGCCCGGGAAGCTCACCAGCACGTTGGCGGCCGGCACCGCGATCTCGGGGTTGTACATGCGCGGCGTGAAAGCCACCGCCATGGCACCGAATATCGCCGCGGCCAACATCAGCAAGGCGGTGATCTTGGAGCGGAGGAACAGCCGCGTGACGCGGCCGACGGCGTTGAGCCGTTCCGGGACGCTCATGGCATCGCGCCGACTGCCGCGATGCGGGTACCGTTGTCCACCTGGTCGCCGGGCGCGAGCACCACGTGCTCGCCCGCCGCCAGCCCCGACTGGATCTCCACGCGGCCATCCCGACTGGGGCCGGTCCGCACCAGGCGGAAATGGGCCTGGCCGTCCGCGTCCACCACGAACACGCCGAGGATGCCGGCGCGTTCCGCCAGGACACTCGCCGGCACGCGTATCACCGGGATGCTGCCGGTCGGGATGCTGACCCGCACGTAGCGGCCGCTCATGAGGCCGGCCCCCGCCGACACCTCGATGCGAATCAGGTGAGTGTGGGTCTGGGCGTCGGCGGCCTGCACCTTGGACTGCAGGCGTCCCTGATAGCTGCCGCTCTCGGTGGCATAGGGAATCTCTTCGCCTACCCTAAGGGCGGCGTACAACTCGTCCGGGACGTAGCTCTGCACTTCCAGGGCATGCTCATCTTCAAGCACCAGCAGTGGCTTGCCGGGGGTCGCGAGGTCGCCCGGGTCCGCGAGCTTCTCCACCACCACGCCTGCGAACGGCGCGCGCACGTCCGCGTAGCCGACCGCCGCCTGCGCGATCTGCAGCGCCGCCTTCGCGGTGCTGTACTGGCGCGTGGCGTCATCCATCTGCACCCGGGTCGCCACGCCCTTCGAATACAGGTTGGAGGCCCGCTGGTAATTCAGGTCCGCCTCGTCGAACACCGCCTGGGCCTGCTGGAGCTGGCCGGTGACCTCGCTGGAATCGATGGCCAGCAGCGGCTGACCGGCCGCCACCCGGTCGCCCGCCTGCACTCTCACGCTCTGCACGTAGCCCGTGAGCCGCGAGGCGATCTCGGCGTGGCGCTTGGAGACGACGGTGCCGGGCACCGTCGCGTATGCGGTCGCGGATTCCGCCGCGACGGTGATGACCTCGGCGGTCACTGCGGGCGCAGCCGCTTCTTCCTCGCTGCGATCCGCGTGGCAGCCGGCCACCAGCACGGCGCCGGCACACAGGCCCACAGCCATGACCTTCGCTAAAACCGCGACCCTCATAGCGCGCCTCATGCCCTGCCGCGCGCCGTGCTCAGCCGCCGAAGGCGGCGCCGGGCCGGACGTGCAGCTTGGCCAGCAGCTTCGCCATCGGGCAGAAGCCCGTGAACGAGGACTGCAGCATGTTCGCGCCCACGAAGGCGGTGAGCAGGAACCACCAGGGGCTGAGCCACCAGCCCAGGGCGAGGCTGCCCAGGATCATGAGCCCGGCGAAGCGGAATACCAGCTTGTCTATGTTCATGACCTGTCTCCTGCAGGCCACCGGATGCGGCAGCCCTCGGGGACAGTATGGAAAGGGCGGCGGCGGGACGCCCTGATCTGGGTCAATCGCCCGGCAGGGCTAGAACCGGTCCAGGGGGATCTTGAGGTATCGAACGCCGTTCGCCTCCGGCTCCGGCAGGTGCCCGGCCCGGATGTTGACCTGCAGGGCCGGCAGCAGCAGGGCCGGCACCGGCAGCGTGGCATCCCGTCCCTGCCGGAGCTTCACGAACTCCTCCCGCGAGGTGCCGTCCTTCACGTGGATGTTGGCGCGGCGCTCCTCCACCACGGTGGTCTGGTGGCGGTGCTCGCGCCCGCCCGGCGCGTAGTCGTGGCACATGAAGAGCCGCGTCTCCTCCGGCAAGGACAGCAGCCGGTGCAGGGAGTCGTAGAGCATGCCGGCATCGCCGCCGGGGAAATCGCAGCGGGCGGTGCCGGAGTCCGGCATGAACAGCGTGTCTCCCGTGAATGCGGCGTCCTCCATGAGGTAAGCCACGCTGTCGCTGGTGTGGCCCGGCGTCGCCATGACCCGCACCGGGATGCCGCCGAGCGCGAAGCTCTCGCCATCCCCGAGCAGCCTGTCGAACTGGCTGCCGTCCGCCTTGAACTCGGGCCCGAGGTTGAAGAGGCCCTTGAAGTGGGCCTGCACCGCACGGATGCCCTCGCCGATGGCGACCTTCCCGTGGCCTTGCGAAGCTTGCTTGATGAACTGCGCGGCGGAGAGGTGGTCCGCGTGGGCATGGGTCTCGAGGATCCAGTCCAGCGCGTAGCCGCGCGCGCGGATGTGCTCGACGATGGCCTGGGCGGACTGGGTGCCAGTGCGCCCGGAGGCGGCGTCGTAGTCCAGCGCCGGATCGATGACAGCGGCACGCTTGGCCGCGGTGTCCGCCACCACGTAACTGAAGGTGGATGAGGACTTATGGAAGAACGGGACGATTTCCACGCCTTTCCCCCGGCTGTGTATGGGCATAGTCTATCGCTACATGCACGGTCACGCCCCCGATCACGACCATTCTCACCGCCATAGTCAGGCACATTTCTGGCTGGCCTTCGCGGTCACGCTGGGCTTCGCGGGTGTCGAAGCCCTGGCGGGATACTTCGCACACTCGCTGGCGCTCCTCGGCGACGCCGGCCACATGGCCACCGATAGCGCCGCACTGCTGCTCGCCGGCCTCGCGGGCCTGATGGCGGCGCGGCCCGCTTCCCACCGCCATTCCTACGGTTTCGGCCGGGTGGAGGTGATTGCGGCCCTCGTCAACACCCTGCTCATGCTCGGCATCATGGCCGGCATCGTCATCGAGGCCGTCGCCAGGCTACACCATCCGGAACCGGTGCAAGCGCCGCTGGTGATCGGCGTCGGGCTCGCGGGGCTGCTGGTCAACTACATCATCTACCGCGTCGTGGAGCGGGGCCACGAGAACCTGAACGTCCGCGCCACGCTCTTGCACGTGCTGAGCGACATGCTGGGTTCCGGCGCCGCGCTGGCAGCCGGCGTGGTGATCCAGCTCACCGGCTGGCTGCCCATCGACCCCCTGTTGTCGCTGTTCATCGCGCTGCTGATCCTCATCTCCAGCCTGCGCCTGCTGCGGGACGCGGGCCAGGTGCTGCTGGAAGGCGTGCCGCCGGGCATGGACCTGGGGGACATCGGCCGCAGCATGGCCGGCGTGGAAGGCGTGGGCTCCATCCACGACCTGCACGTGTGGTGCGTGTCTTCCGAGGAAGTGGCGCTCTCGGCCCACGTGGTGATCGAGGACATGGGGCAATGGGAAGCGGTGTACCAGGGGCTGCGCAGCCACCTGCATGACGGCTATGGCATCGAACACATCACGCTGCAGCCGGAACCGCGCGTCAAGGCGCGGATCGCAGTCGGAGATATAAAGCGGCGTTAGATAAAGATAGCGACTACGACGACGACAATGACCGCCAGGATGATCAGCGGCCACTGGTAACGCTTGAAGAACGACGGACCCTCGTCCATCTCCTGGACGGGCGGCGCATTGACCTTGGCAGCCCGCGGGGTGGTGGCATCCACGCTGAAGTCCCGGTAGGTCTCCATCGCCACCTGCTGGGTCTGATACAGCTTGCGCACGTCCGGCGGCATGCTCTCCAGCCCCTCGTACTCCTTGCCGTTGAACACCAGCTTCACCGGCCCGGCGGTGGCGGCGTCCTCCTGGGAAGCGCGCGCCAGATCGTAGACGCGGCGGACCTCGGCGGGCATGTCCTCCACGCTCTCATAGCGCTTGCCGGCGACGACGATGGGTCTTTTCTCGGAACTCACGGCACCCCCTCGGTACGCCCTAAGTCTAGCCGAACACGGCCGCGACGAACCACAGCCAGAGGGCCAGCAGGACCAGGCAGCTCGAGGCGTACGCCGCGAACCGGTACAGGATGCGGTTGTAGGCGATGTGGATGAACGTATGCACCACCCGCAGGCCCACGAACAGCCAGGCCAGGTAAAGTGTGACCATGGTCACATGCCCCGTGGCATAGCTGGCCAGGGCCGCCACGTAGAACAGCACCGGTACCTCCAGCAGATTCATGAGGTTACGGTTCGCCACCGTCACGTCGGGCGGCACGTTCGCGGTCTCCCCGTAGCGGAAGTCGCTGCCCTTCACACGTCCTGCGAAACCGGCGCTGAAGCGCTTGTAGCCGGTATATAAGATCACTAGGAGCGTGTGGAACACGAGCACCGCCACCGGCGCGAAGATGGATTCAGGACGCATGGTTTCAAGACTCCCCTGTCAACATGACCCTGGGTGAGTCTAGCCCGCCGGAGACCCCTACGACAAAGGGCCCGGATCGCTCCGGGCCCTTCGTGCATCGCCTTGGTACTAATGATGGTCAGAAGCGGAACAGCACGCCGAGACTCGTGAAGTTCACGTTGTTCTCGCCCACGTTGCTCGAGTTGCCGAGCTGGTGGTACTGGTCCCAGCCCAGGCGCAGGCTCAGGTGGTCCGCCACGCGCCAGTCGAGGCCGACGCCGTAGGTGGCGCGCCAGTCATCGCTGCTGGTGCTGCTGGAAGGCACGGTGATGGTGCCGACCGAGGTGTCGTTCTCCTGCACGTGCCCGTCGATGGTGCCGAGGCGCAGGAAGCCCGAGAACGTGTCGGTGAACGGCATCATGGCGGTGCCATCGATCACGAAACCGCGCGCCTTGCGCTCGCTCGTGAACGAGCCGCCGGGCCCGGTCGCGGTGAGCCGGGTGGTCCCCAGGTTCACGTAACCCAGCTCAAGGGCCCACACGCGGTTGAACTGGTAGCCGAGGTTCATCCGCCAGCCGGTGTCATTGTCGCTGACGTCGTTGGTGAAGCCCGGGATGGTGGTGGCACGGGAACCACCGTGGTTGGCCCGGCCGACGTCCACGCCGATGAAGCTTTGCTGCCAGAAGTTGCTCCAGCCGTCATCGGCCTGGGCAGCGAACGGCAGGCCCAGCGCGGCGGCCACGGCGGTGATGGTCAACAATCCTTTGATCTTCATATCGCTCTCCTAACTGTGGAACGCAGTGTGGTCGCATCTCCAAGGCCACTCTACGCAGCCCGCTGCAAGCAAGACTTGAACTGAATCACGCATCCGAACATGCGATGGCGGATACGGTTAACTGAAAATACGCCTGCGCATCTTCCGTGGCGTGCGTGGGGTCATCACCTGAACACGTGTCGCGCGCGGCAGCGCGGCATGAAGCGCGTCACCGTCCGCCGCACGCATGGCGAGTAGAGTCGAAAGAAATCACGCGACGGAGGAAAGAAGTATGGAGAGGAGCGAACAACAGCTGCGCCCCCGCGTGGGCGAGTGGTATCTCGATCTCGCTACCGAGGAGGAGTTCCGCGTCATCGCGGTGGACGATGAGGAACGCAACGTGGAAGTGCAGTACCTGGACGGCGACCTCACGGCCTTCGACTTCGACGACTGGAAGGGCCGCGACCTGGAGCACACCGAGGAGCCGGAGGACTGGACCGGCGCGCTGGAGCCCATCGAGGACGGCGATGCCGGGTACGACCCGGAGTCGTTCAAGTCCGTGTCCGGAGAAGAACTGCCGCCGGGCCTGCGGCAGGACGAGGTCGCCGCCTCCGAGCAGCCGGAGGCGGAGGACGACGAGGAGGAATGATCAGGCCTGGGCGATCACCGCGATCGAGACCTTCATGCCCTTGGGGCGCACCGGCAGTTTCGCGCCCTGGCGTGCCGGCGGGTCCTTCGGGAACCAGCGGCCCCATTCCTCGTTCATGCCGGCGAAGTCATCCTCCTCCGCCAGGATGAAGGTGGCGCTCACCACCATGTCCAGCGAGCTGCCCGCGGCCTTCAGGATCGCCTCCACGTTCTTGAGGCACTGGCGCGTCTGCTCCTGGATGGTCTCGCCCACCACGTTGCCCGCGGTGTCGAAGGGGCCCTGCCCCGAGACGAACACCAAGCCGCCGGATTTCACTGCCTGGCTGTAGCCGGCGAAGGACTTCATGGCCTGGTCGGTCTGGATGATCTGCTTGCGCACGTCGCTCTCCCTCATGTGATGGCGTAGGCCCGCACCGGGAAGGTGCCGAAGCCTTTTACTTTCACCGGCGCCGCGTGGAAGCGGAAGCCGGAGTCCGGGAGCTGCTCCAGGTTGCACAGGTGCTCGCAGATGGGGATGTCGGCGCCCAGCAGCGCCGTGTGCACCGGCCGCGCGCCGGTCTGGGTGCCGTCGATGTTCAAGGAGTCTATCCCCACGAAGCGCGCGCCCTGGTCCTTGAGCCAGAGACCCGCCGCTTCCGTGAGATAAGGATGCCCCTCGAAGTACTGGTCCGTGCGCCAGTGCCGGGCCCAGCCCGTATGCACCAGCACCGCCTTGCCCCGCACCTCTGCATTCCCGAATAGCTCCGGACCGAGCGCCTTGCGGTCGCCGGCCCTGAACACCAAACCATCCAGGTCCACGAGGTATTCCAGGGGCAGTTCCGAGAGGTCCTTGCCGTGCTCGTACCGGTGGAACGGCGCGTCCACGTAGGTGCCGGTGTTGGAGATCATCTCGATCTTGCCCATGTGGAAGGTGGTGCCTTCCGCGTATTTCTTCTTGGAGGCTTCCCGGGAGAGGTAGTCGCAGACGATGGGCGCCGGCAGGCCCTTGTAGGTGATCATGCCGTGCTCGACGGTGTGGCTGAGGTCGATGCGCATGGAGGCCTCGGCTCGAGATGGGGTCGTATTATCCCTGCAGCACCGGACCCATGACAGGACCAAAATTGCGAAAACTACTAGGCCAGAATGCCAAGCCTCAGGCTACTCGCGCTCGTACAATTCACCACCCCGCTCCCGGAACTCCTTCGACTTCTCCGCCATCCCCTTCTCCGCGTACTCGCGCACGTCTTGCGTGATCTTCATGGAGCAGAAATGCGGCCCGCACATGGAGCAGAAGTGCGCCAGTTTGGCGGCTTCCTTGGGCAGCGTCTCGTCGTGGAACGCCTTCGCCTTATCCGGATCGAGACCCAGGTTGAACTGGTCTTCCCAGCGGAACTCGAAGCGGGCCTTGGAAAGCGCGTTATCGCGTGCCTGCGCCGAGGGGTGGCCCTTGGCGAGGTCCGCCGCGTGGGCCGCGATCTTGTAGCTGATGATGCCGTCCCGCACGTCCTGCCGGTCCGGGAGCCCCAGGTGCTCCTTGGGCGTCACGTAGCAGAGCATGGCGGTGCCGAACCAGCCGATCATGGCGGCGCCGATGGCGCTGGTGATGTGGTCGTAGCCCGGCGCGATGTCGGTGGTGAGCGGACCCAGGGTATAGAACGGCGCCTCGTGGCAGACCTTGAGCTGGCGGTCCATGTTCTCCTTGATGAGCTGCATGGGCACGTGGCCCGGCCCCTCGATCATGGTCTGCACGTCATGCTTCCAGGCGATCTGCGTCAGCTCTCCCAGGGTGTCCAGCTCCGCGAACTGGGCCTCGTCGTTGGCATCCGCGATGGAACCGGGGCGCAGGCCGTCGCCCAGGGAGAAGGCCACGTCGTAGGCGCGCATGATCTCGCAGATCTCCTCGAAGTGGGTATAGAGGAAGTTCTCCTCATGGTGCGCCAGGCACCACTTGGCGAGGATGGAGCCGCCGCGGGAGACGATGCCGGTGACGCGCTTCGCCGTGAGCGGCACGTAAGCCAGGCGCACGCCGGCGTGGATGGTGAAGTAATCCACGCCCTGCTCCGCCTGCTCGATGAGCGTGTCCCGGAAGATGTCCCAGGTGAGCTCCTCGGCCTTGCCGTCCACCTTCTCCAGGGCCTGGTAGATGGGCACCGTGCCGATGGGGATGGGGGCGTTGCGGATGATCCACTCGCGGGTCTCGTGGATGTGCTTGCCGGTGGAGAGGTCCATGAGCGTGTCCGCGCCCCAGCGCGTGGCCCACACCAGCTTCTCCACCTCCTCCGCGATGCCGGAGGTCACGGCGGAGTTGCCGATGTTGGCATTGATCTTCACCAGGAAGTTGCGGCCGATGACCATCGGCTCGCTCTCGGGGTGGTTGATGTTGTTGGGGATGATGGCGCGGCCGCGCGCCACCTCGTCCCGCACGAACTCCGGCGTGATGAGCTTCGGGAGATGGGCGCCGAAGCCCTCGCCGGGGTGGCGCTTCAACAGGCCCGCGTCCTTGAGCGTCTCCACCCGCTGGTTTTCCCTGATCGCAATGAACTCCATCTCCGGCGTGACGATGCCCTGCTTCGCGTAGTGCATCTGGCTCACGTTCGCGCCGGCTTTCGCGCGGCGCACCGGGCGCAGGCGCTCGAAACGCATGTGGGCGAGTGCGGGATCCTTCTCCCGGCGGCGCATGAACTCGGAGCTGGGCTGGGCCAGCGTCTCGCTGTCGCCCCGCTCCTCTATCCACCCGGCCCGCAGCGCCGGCAGGCCCTTGAGCAGGTCGATGCGCGCCTCGGGGTCGGTGTAGGGGCCGGAGGTATCGTAGACCGTGAACGCGCCGTTCTTCTCGGCGCCGAACATCGCCGGCGTGTCGCTCAAGCCCACCTCGCGCATGGGCACGCGGACGTCGGCGCGGCTGCCGGTCACGTAGACCTTGCGGGAACGGGCGAAGGGCCGGGTGGCCTCCTCGGCCAGGGCCTCGGTGCGGCGGACGAATTCCTCGGGGACTGCGCTCATGATCCATTCCTCGTCGTGGTGACGAGGGAACGCGCTGCGGGATGACGTCCCGCTGCGAAGCATTCCCTCGCCGTGCTGTCCGCGGTGTCCGGTTTGTGTCCGGCACGGCGGTCATCAGGCCAGGTTCCAAGGGTGTGTTCTCAGCCTCTCGCGAGGCACCCCCAGCTTCCTTGCGTCCCAGGTGCGGGACACGGCGGACATTATACCTCCCGTCCGGACACGCGATTTCGGCGGCCCGCGTGACATCTGTCACCCGCGGCGATGACAGTTTTCCTTGCCAAGCGTCCTCCGAGCGCTTAACCTTTGCGGCCTGTAATCCCAGCTTTTTCCGCAGAAAAACCATGGACATGCAAGAAGCCCGCACCCAGATGGTCCAGCAGCAGATCCGCGCCTGGCACGTTCTCGACCTGCGGGCGCTCGCGGTGTTCGAAGCCCTGCCGCGGGACAAGTTCGTGCCCGAGGCCTACCGCAACGTGGCCTACGCCGACACGCCGATCCCGCTGCCCCACGGCGAGTGCATGCTCTCGCCCACGGTGGAGGGACGCGCGCTGCAGGCGCTGGACCCGCGGCCGCAGGACACGGTGCTCGAGATCGGGACCGGCAGCGGCTACTTCGCCGCCTGCCTTGCCAAGCGCGCCCGCGAGGTGCTCTCGGTGGACATCCACCCGGACTTCGTGGAGCACGCCGGCAAGACCCTGAAGGGCCTGGGCGTGAAGAACGTGCGGCTCGAGACCCGCGACGGCACCAAGCTCGACTGGCTGGAGCAACGCCACGACGTGATCGCGGTCACCGGCTCCCTGCCCGAGTTCCAGCAGGCCTATGCCGAGCGCCTCAACGTGGGCGGCCGCCTGTTCATGGTGGTGGGCCGTTCGCCGGTGATGGAAGCGCTGCTCGTCACCCGCACCGCCGAGGACGCCTGGGTGCGCGCCTCGCTGTTCGAGACCGACCTGCCGGCCCTCAAGAACGCGCCGGCGCCGCGCCGCTTCAAGTTCTAGATGGCGGTAGCCCAGCTTCCGCCTGTCGAGGCCCAGACCCTGCTCAAGGAGCGCGGCCCGGCGGCCGAGTTGCTGGATGTGCGGGAACCCTCCGAGTACGCCCTGGTCCATGTACAGGGCGCCCGGCATATCCCCATGGGACAGATCCCGGGACGCCTGGAGGAACTGGATAGCCAGCGCACCTACGTGGTCATGTGCCATCACGGCGGCCGCAGCCAACGGGTGGCCGAGTTCCTGGCCGCCCAGGGTTATCAAGCGGTGAACCTGGCCGGCGGGATAGACGCCTGGGCCGCGGACCTGGAGCCCAGCCTACCCCGCTATTAGAGGGCAAGGCCAAAAGCCCTTGTATCCAGGGGCTTGCCAGGTGAGAGATATGGTGTTATATTTGACTACAACACTTACCTTTTGATCCTAACATCTTCTGGAAGGGACCTATGCGTAAGACGACCCTCGCCCTCACCATCGGCGCCCTCCTGGCCGCCGCAGCCGCCCCTGCCCAGGCCGACGACCTCTGGGAGGTGTACCAGCAGGCGGTGCAGAACGACCCCACTTTCCTGCAGGCCTACTCCAACTATCAGGCCCAGCAGGAGAACGCGCCCATCGCGCGCGGCGCCTATTTCCCGAACATCACCCTGAGCGGCCGGCGCACCGTCCAGCGTTCCAGTGGCGACCAGCCCCAGTTCACGTCCGGGGGCTTCGTGGACACCACCATCTCGTCCCACGACTACAACACCGTCTACACCGCGCAGTTGACGCAGGCCATCTTCGACTGGACCGCCTGGAGCGGCATCGAACAGGCCAGCGCCCAGGTGGCCCAGGCGGAAGCCAACTTCCAGGCCGCCCAGCAGGACCTGATCCTGCGGGTCGCGACCGCCTACTTCGACGTGCTCAATGCCCGCGATACCCTGGCCGCCGACCACGCCGCCAAGGACGCCCTCTCCAAGCAGCTCGAGCAGGCCAAGGAGAAGTACGAGGTGGGCATGAGCGCCATCACCGACGTGCAGGAGGCCCAGGCAGCCTATGACCAGGCGGTGGCAGACGAGATCACCGCCCAGCAGCAGGTGGTGAACTCCGAGGAGAGCCTGCGCGCCATCACCGGCCGCGAATCGGCGGAGCTCAAGGAGCCCTCGGTGGACATGCCGCTGCGCTCGCCGGAGCCGAACAACGCCCAGCAGTGGGTTGACCAGGCCCTCAAGCAGAACCCGAACCTGCTGGCCGCCCAGTCCGGTGCCGACGCCGCCAGTGCGGCGGTGGGCGTGCAGCGCGGCCAGCACCTGCCGAACCTGAGCCTGGTGCTGTCCCATAACAAGAACGACGACAAGCAGAACGGCACCATCAGCGCTGCCGGCCTCGGCACGCAGCAGTTCAACAACCCGAGCAACTTCAACACCAACACCGCCTACCTGCAGCTGAGCTGGCCCATCTGGAACGGCGGCAGCAGCTGGGCCCGCGTGAACCAGGCCCAGTACCAGTACCAGGCGGCACTCGACCAGGTGAAGATCACCACCCGCCAGACGGAGAAGCAGGCCCGTACCGCCTTCATCGGCGTCCTGTCCGGCATTTCCCAGGTGGAGGCGCTGAAGCAGTCCGTGAAATCCAACGAGACCTCCATGGACGCCACCGAGACCGGCCTGCAGGTGGGCACCCGCACCATCGTGGACGTGCTGACCGCGCGCCAGAACCTGCTCAAGGCCCAGACCGGCTTCGCCAACGCCCGCTACACCTATCTAAAGAACGTGCTCACGCTGAAGCAGGCGGCCGGCATCCTCACCGAGGCCGACGTGAAGCAGATGAACGTGATGCTGCAGGAGTCGGCCCCCGTCTCGCAGCCGGCCATGACCGCTGCCCCCACGGGCGGCACGATGGCGGCGCCCGCCTCCGCCACCTCCCCGGTGCCGGCGGCCATGACGGTGAACCCGCCTGAGGGCACGCCGCCACGCAAGTAAGAGCGAAGAAGGCCTGAAGACGAGAAACCCGGCGCCAGCCGGGTTTTTTTTTGGAGGTCTAGCGGCGCGCGAGCTCGGCGCTGACGAGGCTGAGCGCCCGTTCCAGGGCACCGCGATTCTGCAGCACCTTGCCCCGGGCCAGCTCGCCTATGCTGCCGCGCATGGCGTCGTTGCCGAGCAGCCAGGCCGCGGCGGCGGCCAAGGTGTCGGCGTCGCTCACCGGCGTCAGCACGCCCGCATCCTTGAGCATCTCAGCCACGTCCTGCACGTTCGCCAAATGCGGTCCCGCCAGCACCGGCAGGCCGGCGGCGGCGGGCTCCAGGAGGTTGTGGCCGCCCACCGGGACCAGGGTGCCGCCCACGAAAGCGGCGTCGCCGGCGGCGTAGAACTTCATGAGCTGGCCCAGGACATCTATCAACAACACTTCACCCGCCTTGATCGGCGTCTCGCCCGCGCTCAGGCGCCGGAAGCCGAAGCCGGCGGCGCTGATGGCGGCGGCCACGGCGTTGGCCCGCTCCGGGTGGCGCGGCGCCAGCACCAGGATGCTGTCAGGCCTGGCCGCGAGCAGCTTGCGGAACGCCTCCAGCAGGATGGGCTCCTCGCCTTCGCGGGTGCTCCCCGCCACCAGCACCCCGGCCTTGCCGAAGAGCTTGTGGCGCAATGCCTTGCCCGTCTCCATGAGGTCCGCGCCCGCCTGCACGTCGAACTTGAGATTACCCATCACCGAGAGCCGGTCCTCGGGCGCACCGAGAGCCCTGAAGCGGGCCGCGTCCGCCTCGGTCTGGGCCGCCACCCGTTTCGCGCGGCGCAGCGCGCCGCGGATGAGGCCGCGGAACGTCCACTCCGAATACCTGTTGAAGGCCCGCTCCGACATGCGCGCGCTGACCAGGAGCAGCGGGATCTTGCGCTTGTCGCAGCCGGCATAGAGGTTCGGCCATACCTCCGTCTCCATGATCACGCCCACCGCGGGCCGCGTGCCCTGCAGGAAACGGCTCACGAAGAACGGCAAGTCGTAGGGCATGAGCGAGACCACCACCCGGTCGCCGAAGAGCTGGCGCGCCTGGCGCCGGCCGGTGGCGGTGAAGGTGGTGACCAGCAGCGGCCGGTCCGGATACTTGCGGTGCAGTGACTGGACCAGCGGCGCGGCGGCGCGGATCTCGCCCACCGAGGCGCCGTGCACCCAGATGGCGACACCGGGCGGAAGGTAAGGCGAGCTGCCGAGCCGCTCTCCCAGCTTGTCGCCGCTGCCGGTCTGGCGGAAACTCCGCCAGGCGAACCAGGCGAAGGCGAAGGGCGCGAGAAGCAAGAGGGCCAGCGTATAGAAGAAACGCATGGCGCCGCTCAGCCCTTCTTCAGGGCTTCGATGGTTCTGGTTGTGGATAATCCATTCACGAACGGCAGTATCTTCACTTCTCCGCCGTTCTTCGTGACACAGCCATAGCCCGCCACGTCCTGCGCCTTGTAGTCGCCACCCTTCACCAGCACGTCCGGCAGGAGCTTGCAGATGAGCCGCTCCGGCGTGTCTTCCGAGAAGGGAACCACCCAGTCCACGCAGGAGAGCGCGCCCAGCACGCGCATGCGGTTCTCGAGGGAGTTCACCGGCCGCGCGGGGCCCTTGAGGCGCTTCACGGAGGCGTCGTCGTTCACCGCCACCACCAGCCGATCCCCTAAGCGGCGCGCCGCCTCAAGGTAGGTGACGTGGCCGGCGTGCAGGATGTCGAACACGCCGTTGGTCATGATGATGCGCTCGCCCTGGCTGCGGGCATGGGCCACCGCGTCCGCCGCCGCGGCCTCGTCCATGGCGCCGCTGCCGCTACGGCTGTGGGCCGCGAGGCGCAGCTCCGCCGGACTCACGGTGGCGGCACCGAGCTTGGCCACCACGATGCCGGCCGCAAGGTTGGAGAGCCGGGCTGCGTCCGGATAGTCCAAGCCCGCGCCCAGCCCCGCCGCCAGGATCGCGATCACCGTGTCGCCGGCGCCGGTCACGTCCGAGACCTCCTGGGCCTGGGTGGGCAGGTGCAGGGGCGGCTTGCCCTTCTGCAGCAGCGTCATGCCATGCTCGCTGCGGGTGACGAGCAGGGCCTCCAGGCCCAGCTCGTCGCGCAGCTTCTCGCCCTTGGCGACGATGGTCGTCTCGTCCGCGCATTCCCCCACCACCGCCTCCAGCTCGCCGAGGTTGGGGGTGATGAGGCTCGCGCCCTTGTACTTGCCGAAGTCGCGCCCTTTGGGGTCCACCAGCACACGCTTGCCGGCAGCGCGGGCCGCGGCGATCAGGTCCTGCACCGAGGCGAGGCTGCCCTTGCCGTAATCCGAGAGGATCACCACGTCGGTGTCGGCGAGCGCGGGCTTGAACAGCGGCAGGAGCGGCGCGCCGCTGAAGCTGCCGAAGCTCTCCTCGAAGTCGAGGCGGATGAGCTGCTGGTGGCGCGACAGCACCCGGAGCTTGGTGATGGTGGCCGCGTCCCTGATCCGGTTGAACTTGCACTGCACGCCGCGCTTCTGCATGGCGGCGGCCAGGCTGTCGGCGATGGCGTCGTCGCCGGTGATGCCGAGCACCATGCAGCGCACGCCCAGGCTCGCCAGGTTCACCGCCACGTTGCCGGCGCCGCCGGGGCGCTCCTCGGTGTCGCGCACGTGCACCACCGGCACCGGTGCCTCCGGGGAGATGCGCTGGGTGGGACCGAACCAGTAACGGTCCAGCATCACATCCCCGGCCACCAGCACGCGCACCTGGTCGAACTGCGGAACGCTGACCTGCATGCAAGCCCCTGAAAAGCAATCGAAAAACAGCGGGCATGATAGCACGCAGGGCTTTATACTCGGCCGGCATGAAGCGCGCCCTCTTCAACCCCCACTACTGGCCCATCTGGTTCCTGCTGGGGTTCGTCCGGCTGGCGGTGTACCTGCCCTATTCCTTGCAGCTGTCCCTGGGCCGGGGCCTGGGCACGCTGCTCAGGCTCACGGCGCGGCGCCGCTGGCGCATCACCCTCGTCAACCTGGAACGCTGCTTCCCGGAGCTGGATGCTCCGGCCCGCGAACGCCTGGCCCGCCGCCACTTCGACTCCCTCGGCATGGCCTTCATCGAGATCGGCATGTGCTGGTGGGCGAGCGCCGGGCGCCTCAAGGGGCTGGCCCACATCGAGGGCGTGGAGAACCTGAACGCGGCGCGGGCCGAAGGCCGCGGCGTGATCCTGCTCAGCGCCCACTTCACCACGCTCGAGATAGGCGGGCGCCTCTTGGGCCTGTGCACGGACTTCCACCTCATGTACCGGCCGAACCAGAACGCGCTGATCGAAGAGGTGATGCGCCGCAGCCGCGAGCGCCACTTCGACCGGGCCATCCCACGCAACGACGTGCGCCTGATGTTGCGCAGCTTGAAGGAGGGCAAGCCCGTCTGGTACGCCCCGGACCAGGGCTATCGCGGCAAGAACAGCGAGATGGTGCCGTTCTTCGGCATCCCCGCCCCCACCAACACCGCCACATCGCGCCTGGCCCGTACCACCGGCGCGCCGGTGGTACCGTTCTTCGTGGAGCGCCTGCCGGGCACCGAGGGCTACGCCCTGGTGCTGGAGCCCGCGCTGGAGGGCTTCCCCACGGACGATCCGGCGGCGGACGCACTGCGCATCAACAAGCTCCTGGAGGAACGCATCCGGCGGGTGCCGGAGCAGTACCTCTGGAGCCACGACCGTTTCAAGGTCGTGCCGCGCGATTGAGGCGCATTCGCGCCTCAATCTGCGCTTCCACAACATAGGCCTGAACGGCGCCATCCTGGGCCGTTCAGGCTCGGCGGTCCGGTACACGCCCGGACCGCCTCCGTCACGCGAGCGCAGGAACACTCGCGTGACGCGCGATGCATCCTGCATCGCGTATCAGATGTTCCAAAGCTAATGGAGATTGGAGATGGCACGCGTACTCTTATGCTGGGAACTGGGCAACGGCCTCGCCTACGCCGAAGGCCTCACTGCCGGCGGCAAGATCATCTCCAAGGCCGGGCACGAGGTGCAGGCCGCCCTGCGTGACCTCACCCATGCCGAGCGCCTGCTGGGCGACCGCTTCAAGTACTACCAGGCCCCGACCCAGGTGATCCCGGTGAGCACGCCGCTGCCCTCGCCCATGACCTTCGCCGACGTGCTCATCAACCTGGGCTATGGCAACCCCGGCGCGGTCACCGCAAGGGTGCGCGCCTGGCGACACCTGCTGGAGCAGGTGAAACCGGACATCGTGCGCTGCGCCCACGCCCCCTCCGCCATGCTGGCGGCCCGCGGCACCGGCATCCGCACCCTGGTGGTGGGCATCGGTTTCCTGGTGCCGCCAGCCCAATCGCCGCTGCCCTTGCTGCGTACCTGGGCCAAGAACGCGGATCCGGAGCGCATGGCCGCCCGCGAGCAGATGGTGCTCTCGAGCATGAACCAGGGCCTGGACGCCATCGGCGCGCCGCGCGTGGCCAGCATCGGCGCGCTGTACGGCGAAGCGGACATCCGCGAGCTCTATACCTATCCGGAACTGGATGACTACGGCCCGCGCCGGGACGTGAAGTACCTGGGCAACTTCCAGCCGGGCATGGGCGAGGCGCCCGCCTGGCCGGAGGCGCCGGGCAAGAAGATCTTCGCCTACCTGGAGCCCTTCAAGCCCATCGCCGATGTGCTGCGCGCGCTCGCCGCCACCGGCCAGCCGGTGCTGGTGTACATGCCCCATGCGCCGGAGGAACTCACCCGCCGGTACGCCGCCGGCAACCTGCGCATCACCCAGCGACCGCTGGACCTCGCCCGCACCGCCCAGGAGTGCGACCTCGGCGTGACCCACGGCGGCCACAACATCGTCGGCACCCTGCTCTACGCCGGCAAGCCGCAGATCGCCATCCCCACCGTGTTCCCGGAACGCATCACCGCCGAGAAGGTCGCGGGCCTGGGCGCGGGGACCACGGCGCGCATGGAGGCGGCGGACCTCACGGCGCAGCTCGGCAAGGTGCTGCAGGATGCTGCATTCACGGAGAAAGCGCGCACCGTGGCCAAGCGCATCGAAGGCCTGGGAATGGCGTTCGCGCTCAAGGAGGCCGTGGTTTCGGTGAACGCGCTGGCCCAGGCCGGCCCGCGCAAGTGAATCAGGCGGCGCGATAGCCTTCCAGCAACGCCGCCCAGTCGCCGGCGTCGGATGCCCTGCCCAGCAGTCTGTCCAGGGAACGCCTGAGGCGCGCGAGGTTCTCCTGCTTCCAGTCGCCGCTGCGGCGGCGCGCTCCCCGGTCGAAGTCGATGAGATAGACCTTGGCCTCCTCGTCCAGGAGCAGGTTGTGGGCGTTCAGGTCCGCGTGGCACACGCCCGCGTCGTGGAAGCGGCGGATGCAGGCGCCGATGGCGCCCCAAGGGATGCGCCTGGCATCGCCCTGCAGCCTTTCCGCCAGTGAACGTGCCTCGCCGATGCGGCGGGTGATGAGGTCGGCCCTGTAGAAGAGCCCATGGCGCGTGACCCGCACCGCCACCGGCTGGGGCACCGGCAGATCCTCCTTATATAGGGAATCCAGCAGCCGCCACTCGCGCCACGCGCGGGTACCTTCGAGACCGGTCCAGAGATAGAGGTCGGCGGAGAGCTTCGCGGCGAATCCGCCGCGCCGGTAGTGGCGCAGCACCCACTGCTCGCCGCCGCGGTCGAGGATCCAGGCGCTGCCGCGTCCGCCCACTGCGTTCACCGCCCCCGTGGGCGGCATGAACAGCGCGGTGTCCGCGTGGTCAAGTAGGGCGTCATCGTATAGGATGGCCACGTCGCCTGATCGCTGCATCTTGGCTGCCATCACGGTCCTCGAAGCATGTCCATGGCCGCTCCCGAATCCTTGTGCCTGATCCGCCTCTCGGCGGTGGGCGACGTGTGCCACACGCTCCCGGTGGTACGCACGCTGCAGGCCGCGTGGCCTGATACGCGCATCACCTGGATCATCGGGAAGCTGGAAGCGAGCCTGGTGGGGGACATCCCCGGCATCGAGTTTATCATCTTCGACAAATCCCAGAACCCGTACCTGCAGACGCGCCGCGCGCTGAAGGGCCGCCGCTTCGGCCTGTTCCTGCACATGCAGATGTCGCTGCGCGCCAGTATCGCGAGCCTGGCGGTGCGCGCGCCCGTCCGCCTTGGATTCGACAGGCAGCGTGCGCACGACCTCCAGTGGCTGTTCACCAACCGCCGCATCCCGCACCGGGACCGCCAGCACGTGATGGACAGCCTGTTCGGCTTCACCGAAGCGCTCGGCATCCGGGAGCGCGTGCTGCGCTGGGACATCCCGGTGCCCGGGGCGGCCGAGGCTTACGCCCGGGAGCGTATCCCCGAGACCAAGCCCACCCTCATCATCAGCCCCTGCGCGAACCCGCGCTTCCGCAACTGGCGCAGCTGGCAACCGGAGCATTACGCGGCGCTGGCGGACCACGCAGTGGCGCGGCACGGCATGCAGGTGCTGGTGACGGGCGGGCGCAGCGAGATCGAGCGGGCCTACGGCGAGCGCATCACCGCCCTGGCCAAGGGCGGTGTCACGGACCTCGTGGGCAAGACCTCACTCAAGGAACTCCTGGCGCTGCTCGGCCGCGCCACGGTGCTGGTTTCGCCGGACTCGGGGCCCGTGCACATGGCCACGGCCGCCGGCACCCCGGTGATCGGCCTCTACGCCACCACCAACCCGGACCGGGCCGGCCCTTACTTCAGCCAGCGTTGGCGCGTGGACCGTTATCCTGACGCGCTCAAGCAGTTCGACGGCCTCACACCCGAGGCCGCCCCGTGGGGCATGCGGGTGCGCGACCCCAAGGCCATGGACTGCATCGAGGTGGCGGACGTGACAGGAAAACTCGATGCACTGATGGCCGCGCGGGCACGCGGCGAGAAGCTAATCGGAATTCCCTGAAAGAAGGACCATTGAACCGTCGCGAGCGAAGGCAGGGCTAGGCGTGCATGACCGACTGCGAGTCCGAAGCCCAACAACGCCCTGCCGAGCGCAGCAGGTTTAACGGATAGGCAGCGTTAAGATCGCTTCGAGTCCACCTGCCGGATGGTTCTGAAGGGCCAGGGTCCCACCGTGCAGTTCCGCGATGTTGCGGGCGATGCTGAGACCCAGACCCACGCCGCCGCTCTCCTGGCTGCGGGCTGCGTCCAGGCGGTAATAAGGTTCGAACACCTTCTCCAGTTCGTCCGGCTGGATGCCGGGCCCCGCGTCCCGCACCCGGATCGCGGCCTCACGCCCCAGGTCTTCAACCGTGATGATGGCGCGTTTGCCGTAGCGGATCGCATTGGTCACGAGGTTGTCCAGGAGACGCCGGAGCGCATGCGGCCTCAGCGATACCGGCCGGGTGATCCTGCCCTGAAGCGTCACGTCGTAGCCCATGTCCCGCGAGTCCGTCTCCAGGCTCTCCAACAGCGCCATCAGGTCCACGCTCTGCAGCGGCTCCCGGTCCTCGAAGCCGCGCAGGAACGAGAGGGTGGCGCTGGTCATGTTCTCCATCTCCTGGAGGTCCCGCACCAGCTTTGCCTTGAGCTCCTCGTCGCCGAGCAGCTCGGCACGCAGGCGCAGGCGCGTGATGGGGGTGCGCAGGTCGTGGGAGACGGCGGTGAGGATGCGGGTGCGCTCGTAGATATAGTCGCGCAGGCGCGCCTGCATGGTGTTGAACGCCGCGGCGGCGGCCCGCACCTCCAGCGAGCCCTGCTCCGGCAACGGCGGGCGGTGGATGTCGCGGCCCAGCTCGTCCGCGGCGCGCGCCAGCGTCGAGAGCGGCCGGGTCAGCCAGTGCACAGCCAGGAACGAGAGCAGCAGCACCGAGAGCAGCAGCACCGTGAGGCTCAGCACCAGCCGAGCCGGGCTGCTGGTGAGCACCCAGGGGCGCGGATGGTCGAAGTTCACCCAGCTGCCGTCCTTGAGCTGCACCTCCGTGACCAGGTGGGAACTGCGTTCTATGTTCGGGGCATCCACCGGCACCGGCACGCCGGCGATGGCCTCCTTCGGCGTGCTCTCGGTCACCACCACACGCACGTCGCGCCCGCCCATGAGCTCCTGCAGCGCACCCTGGTAATCCGCGAGCTGCGGATCCGGCACGCCGCTGGCGCGGGGCTGCTGGCTCAGGCTCACCAGCATGCGCGGGGTGGTGATGATGCCGGCGATGCGCTGGCGCTCACCCACATCCAGGGAATCCATCAGCTTCACCGCCTGGGCGATGCGCTGCGCCCACTGGGCATCGCTGAAGTGGAACAGGGCTTGGTCCCGCTCATACAGGCTGATGTAGGCGCTGATGAGCTGCGCCACCAACAGTCCCGAGAGCAGCACCAGCGCGAGGCGTCCGTAAAGGGACTGGGGCCAGAGCCGGCTCACGCCTCCACCTCCACCGGCATGGCGAACACGTAGCCTTCGCCGCGCACCGTGCGGATGAAGGCGGGCACCCGGCCGTCGTCGCCCAGGCGCTGGCGCAGGCGGCTCACCTGCACGTCGATGCTGCGATCGAAGGGCATGTGGCTGCCGCGGCCGCGGATCATCTCGGTGAGCTGGTCGCGGCTCAGCACCTGCCCGGCGTGGTGCAGGAACACGCTGAGCAGCCGGTACTCGGCGCCGGACAGGGGCGTCACCACCGCGGCCGGCGACACCAGCTGGCGGGTCAGGGTGTCCAGCTTCCAGCCGGAGAATGTGAAATGGCGCGCCTGCTCGGCAGGCGCTTTCTCCGGCAGGGTGCGGAAACGGCGCAGCACGCTCTGGATCCGGGCCAGGAGCTCGCGCGGGTTGAAGGGCTTGGCCAGGTAATCGTCGGCGCCCGTCTCGAGGCCGGTGATGCGGTCCGCCTCCTCGCTGCGGGCGGTGAGCATGATCACGGGAAGGATCGAGCGGCTGCGCAGGCGCCGGCAGAGGCTGATGCCGTCCTCGCCGGGCAGCATCAGGTCCAACACCACGAGGTCGAAGCGCCGGTCCTCCAGCGCCTCGTCCATGCTCCGGCCGTCCGGCACCGCAGTCACCTGGAATCCCTCCCGCGTCAGGTACTCCGACAGCAGGTCGCGGATCTCGGCGTCGTCGTCCACCAGCAGGATGTGATCGCGTTGCGCCATGCGGTTCTGTCTGGGATGGGCGTCGCGGCGGCCGCCGCGAGCGGTATGAGATTCTATCCGCCGCATATCCACGCCGTGCGTTGCCGTGCCGGCGATTTGTATCAAAGTGTATCAGTCGGGAGCCAGTAACGGCGTGGTGCGAGAATAGCGGCCCGCGCAGTCAGCACCGCATATCACGCGCGTAACGCTCCTGCCGCACCGCATCCGGACATCGCCATGCTCCATTTCTCCAATCCGTCCCAAGTCAGGCCGCGGCCGTGATCGCCAGGCGCAAGGCGTTCTGGATCATCGGCGGCATCGCCGCACTGCTGCTGGTGCTGGTGTCGCTGCGCGTATGGGCCAACTACCGCGCCAGCCGGCACCATGAGGCACCCGGGAACCTGGTGGTGGACGCCGCCGTGGTGAAGGTGCAGCCCATGCCCGTCACGCTGCAGGCCATCGGCCAGGTGCTGCCGGAGCACACGGTGCAGATCAGGCCTCAAGTCACCGGCATGCTGAAGCAGGTGTACTTCACGGAAGGCCAGACCGTGAAGGCCGGCCAGAAGCTCTTCCTCATCGATCCCGCGCCGTTCCAGGCGGCGCTCGCCTCAGCCAAGGCCGCCGCCGACAGCACCCTGGCCAACGCGGACCGCATGCAGCCCCTGGTGAAGCGCGGCTTCGTCACCCCCCAGGACTACGCCAACGCCCGCGCCGCCGCGGACCAGGCCCAGGCCGCCTATCAGCAGGCAGAGATCAACCTCTCCTACACTGACATCCGTGCGCCCATCTCCGGCCGCACCGGCAGCCTGGCGGTGAAGTCCGGCAACGTGGTCGGCCCGGGCGATGCCAGTCCGCTGGTGGTGCTGAACCAGATGCAACCCATCCAGGTGCAGTTCAACCTGGCTCAGCAGTTCCTGCCCCGCATCCGGGAGTCCGACGGCCAGCATCCGGTGAAGGTCACCGTGACCCATGAGGACGGCAACGGCGTGCTGGACGAGGGCAGGCTCGTGTTCATCGACAACGCGGTCAACACCGGCACCGGCACCGTGATGTTCAAGGCAGGCCTGCCCAACCGGCAGGAGCAGCTCTGGCCCGGCCAATACGTGGGCGTGACACTGCAGCTCACCGTGCAGCCGCAGGCGGTGGTGGTGCCCCAGAGCGGCGTGCTGACGGGCCAGGAAGGCAACTACGTGTACGTGGTGGAGGCCGGCAAGGCCGAGCGCCGCGCCATCAAGGTGGACCGCCAGATGGGCGAGGTCGCGGTGGTGGCGGCCGGCCTCAAGGGCGGCGAGACCGTGGTGGCCCACGTGCCGCGCAACCTCAAGGCCGGCATGACGGTGAGCGCCGCCCCCGCGGCCGGCACCGCCCAGCAGGCCGAGGTCACCATGCCCGGCTCGCAGCCGCCATGAACCTGTCGGCGCCGTTCATCCACCGCCCGGTCATGACCACGGTGGTGATGGCGGGCTTGCTGGTGTTCGGCCTGTTCGCCTACGACGCGCTGCCGGTGAGCGAGCTACCGAGCGTGGACTTCCCCACCATCAACGTCTCGGCGAACCTGCCGGGAGCGAACCCGGAGAGCATGGCGGCCTCGGTGGCGACGCCCTTGGAGCGGCAGTTCAGCGCCATCTCGGGCGTGACCGCCATGAGCTCCAGCAACTCGACCGGCAACACCAACATCACGCTGCAGTTCGACCTGTCGCGCAACATCGACGCCGCGGCCCAGGACGTGCAGACCGCGATCTCCCAGAGCATCCGCCAGCTGCCGCTCAACATGCCCTCGCCGCCCACGCTCCGCAAGGTAAACCCTGCGGACTACGGCATCATCTACCTCGCCATCACCGCCGACAGCGTGCCGCTCACCCAGCTCGACGAGTATGCGGAGACTCGGGTGGCGGCACAGCTCTCGCAGATCCAGGGCGTGGCGCAGGTGATCGTGTTCGGCTCCTACCAGTACGCCACGCGCATCTACGTGAATCCCTACGCGCTCTCGGCGCGCGGGATGTCGCTCGACATGCTGAGCGATGCCATCAAGAGCAACAACACCAACCTGCCCTCCGGCACGCTGTACGGGAGCACCCACACCTACACCGTGCAGAGCAACGGCCAGTTGACGGACGCGGCCGCCTACAACCGCATGATCGTGGCCTACCAGGACGGCGCGCCTGTGCACCTCTCCGACGTGGCCGCCGCGGTGGACGGCGTGCAGCAGGACAAGCAGCTGACCACGTTCTCGGATGCGGACGACGAACACGGGAAACTCAAGCCTGCGATAGTGCTCGCGGTCAAGCGCCAGCCGGGCGCCAACACCGTGACGGTGTCCCAGGCGGTGCAGAAGCTGCTGCCGGAGATCACCCGCCAGGCGCCGGGTGACGCCAAGATGCACCTGCTCTACGACCGCGCCGGCTTCATCAAGGGCTCCATCGGCGATGTGCGTACCACCCTGCTCCTGGCCATCGCGCTGGTGGTGGGCGTGATCTTCCTGTTCCTGCGCAACCTGCGCGCCACCCTCATCAGCGCGCTGGCGCTGCCCACCTCGGTGGTCGGCACCTTCGCGGTGATGCAGCTGGCCGGTTTCAGCCTGGACAACCTGTCGCTGATGGCCCTGACGCTGGCGGTGGGTTTCGTGGTGGACGACGCGATCGTGGTGCTGGAGAACATCGTGCGCTTCCGCGAGAAGGGCGAGCCCAGCATGCGGGCGGCGCTGCTCGGCAGCCAGGAGATCGGCTTCACGGTGGTGTCCATGACGCTGTCATTGGTGGCGGTGTTCATCCCCATCCTGTTCATGGGTGGGATCGTCGGACGCCTGTTCAGCGAGTTCGCCATGACCGTGGGCATCGCGATCCTGATCTCGGGCTGCGTCTCGCTCACCCTTACGCCCATGCTCGCCAGCCGCTTCATCCGGGACAGCGAGCGCCACGGCCGGCTCTACAACACCCTGGAGTCCGGCTTCGACCGCATGCGCGAGTGGTACCGGCTGTCCTTGACCTGGGCCGTGGACCATTGGCCCGCCATGCTGGGCGTGGGCGGCGTGGTGCTATTGCTCACCTTCGTGCTGTTCGCCCTGGTACCCAAGGGCTTCATCCCCAGCGAGGACACGGGGCAGGTGCTGGCCAACACCCAGGCGCCGGAGGGCATCACCTTCGAGCAGCTCAATGCCATGCAGCAGCAGATCGCCAGGATCACGCAGCAGAACCCGGGCGTGCAGGCGCTCATGTCCAGCGCCGGCCAAGGCTTCGGCGGCACCTCCTCCAGCAACATCGGCCGCATGTTCATTGGCCTGAAGCCAATGCGCGACCGGAAGAAGGCTGACGACATCCTGCAGGAGCTGCGCAAGGCGGTGGCACCGGTGCGGGACATGCAGGTGTTCTTCCAGAATCCGCCGGCCATCAACGTCGGCTCGATCGGCAGCAACGCGCAGTTCCAGTACGTGCTGCAGGGGCCGGACATCGATTCCCTCTATGCCGCCGCGCCGAAGTTCGAGCAGCAGCTGGACGCGCTCCCCGGCATCCGGGACGTGAGCTCGGACCTGCAGCTCGACAACCCGCAGATCGACGTGCAGATCAACCGTGAGGCCGCTTCCAGCCTCGGCGTGAGCGCCGAGCAGGTGCAGTCCATCCTCTACAGCGCCTACGGCGGCCAGCAGGTGAGCACCATCTACGGCCCCACCAACGAGTACTGGGTGATGATGCAGCTCGCGCCCCAGTACCAGTCCGACATCGGCGCCTTGGATGCATTGTACGTGCGTGGCGCCGCCGACCGGCTGGTTCCGCTGCGGGCGGTGGCGGACATCAGCCCCGGCGTCGGGCCGCTGCAGGTCAACCACTACGCCCAGCTGCCGGCGGTGACCCTGTCCTTCGACCTGGACCCGGGCCTCTCGCTGGGCGACGTGACCTCGCGCATCGAGACCCTCGCCGACAGCAGCCTGCCCTCCGACATCAGCGGCAGCTTCGCCGGCAATGCCCGCACCTTCCAGCAGTCCATGGTGGACCTGCCGATCCTGCTCCTGGTCACCATCCTGGTGATCTACATGGTGCTGGCCATCCTGTACGAGCACTTCATCCACCCACTCACCATCCTCACGGCGCTGCCGCTGGCGATGGTGGGGGCGCTGCTGTCGCTGCTGCTGTTCGGGCAGGAGCTCAACATCTTCAGCTTCGTCGGGCTCATCATGCTGGTGGGGCTGGTGAAGAAGAACGGCATCATCATGGTGGACTTCGCGCTGCAGATCCGCCGCGAGAAGGGCCTCTCGGCGCGCGACGCGATCATCGAGGCCTGCCTGGTGCGGTTCCGTCCGATCATGATGACCACCATGGCGGCGATCCTCGGCACCCTGCCCATCGCGCTCGGCTTCGGCATGGGCGCGGAGGCGCGCCGGCCGCTCGGCATCGCCACGGTCGGAGGCCTGATCTTCTCGCAGATGCTGACGCTGTTCCTGACCCCGGCCTTCTACGTGGCCATGGAGCACCTCTCGGCGCGCTTCAAGCGTGAGCCGGAGGTGGCGGCCGCACCCGAGCCCACCGGCGGAGGCGAGTGATGCACAAGCAGGACAACCTGCAGGTAGCCGAGGACCTGGAGGGGTTCCTGGCGAAGCCGATCGGTAAAGGACCTTTCCCGGGCGTGCTGGTGATCATGGAAGCATATGGCCTCACCGGCCACATCCAGGGGGTGTGCAGACGCCTGGCGGAGGCGGGGTTCGTGGCCCTGGCGCCGGACCATTTCCATGGCGAACTCATCGCCTATGCTGATTCGGCGGTGGCCATGGCCAAGATCCCCACCCTGAAAGACGAGCAGCTCCTTAAGGAGATGGGCAAGGCGCTGGACTGGCTGGACGCACAACCGGACGTACGGCAAGACGCCCACGGCATCATCGGCTTCTGCATGGGCGGCCGGCTCGCGTTCCTGGCTAACTGCCGCTTTCCGCAGCGGCTGCAGGCGGCGGTGGGATTCTACGCCGGCTCCGTCGCGCCAGAGACCTCACCGGACCGTTTCGGCCGCACTCCACCCATCAGCGAGGCGGAGAAGATGCGCGCACCGCTGTACTTGGGTTATGGCGCCGAGGACGCGGGCATCACGCCCGCGGAGCACGCGCGGGTGGCGGCGGCCCTCTCCGCCGCCAAGAAGCGCTATACATTGGCGGTTTACCCAGGCGCTGGCCACGGCTTCCTCTGCGAGGAACGATCCGCCTACGCACCCGCGGTGGCGCCCGCCGCATGGCGCGATGCGATGGGCTTCCTGAAAGTTAACTTGGGCTGAGCCGCGCGGCGGCTTACAAGGCGTCGTCGAGGCAGATCTTCGCCAGGTGCTCGTGCAGGAGGCCGGTGTCCGCCTCCATGAGGTAGTCCGCCGGCTTGCTTGAGCGCAAGAGCAGTACTGCGGTCTTCTCGTTGACCAGGAAGGTCTCCCCTGCCTGGCCCTGGGCCGGCGCGATCTCCCATCCCGGCACCGCCACCACCGGCAGCACGTGCAACCGGTGGCTCAAACCCTTCACCTGCACGTCCGCGAGGGCGCGGGCGCTGCGCTCCGCCAGCGCGATGGTATCCAGCAGCGCGAAGCCGTCCTGGAACTCGATGGAACGGCCGTTGATGCGCGCCACATGGGAATCGCCCTTGCGAGGGCGCCTTGCCACCACCCGGATCGCGAACACGCCGCGGCTGCCCATCACCACGTGGTCCAGGGTGATGTCGCCCGCCGGCACGTCATGGAACACCCGGTGCCCTTGCACGGCGAGGCGCGCCAGGGTGCCGCCCAGGGCTGCATGGGCCCGCGCCGCGTAGCGGCACTCCCGCCAGGCCAGGGACTTGCGCACCAGGAACACCCACCAGGCGACGAATAGCGCGCAGGCGAGGCTGAACAGCACCCACATCCACACGCCCTCGAGGCGCGGCGTTCCGTAGAACCACAGCAACGCGCCGCCGGCGAGCGCGGCCACGGCTCCGGCGCCAAGGATCAAGAGGTCCTGCTCCACCGCCCGCAACTCGCGGCGCGATGCGGCGCCGGAGATGCTCTGCACCAAGTCGGGGAACGCTCCCTTGAATCGCAGCTTGGGCGCGGCGCGGCCGAGCAGCCACAGCAGGCCCCAGGCCATGGCGCCGGCGAACAGGGCAGCGGTGATGATGTTGATCAGGAGGACGAGTGGCATCGGCGCGGCGTTCCCCAAGGCAGCGTGGGCGCCGATTATGCCAGCGCGGTTACATGTCCACCGCGCGGCGACCAGAAAGGTCAAACCGATTTATAGGCCAGAAATCTTATGTCCAAAAGAGGAAGGCGTCCCTGCAGGGCGCCTTCCATGAGATCGCCGGCGGTTTCAGCGCCAGGCCGTGAGTATCAGGCCCATCACCACCAGGTACACGAGTTGGTACCCCGAATCCAGGAGGTAGGCCTTGAGCGGCTTGTCGGAGTACAGGTTGGCCGTGAGACCCACGGTGGCGACGAAGCCGAGCCACAGGAGCCCGCCCAGCTTGATGCCGGCCGGGATCGCGCTGATGTGGGTGATGCGCAGCAGCACCGCGAACATGAGGGCCATCACCAGGTAACAGGCGAAGGACACGGCATACGCCTTGCCGCCCCGCTTGCGCATGGCCTCGATCTGGTCGGCGCTGTAGCCGTTGAAGGCCACCCACTGCTTGCCGAACAGGAACGGCGAGTACCACAAGGCCCCGAGGCCGAAGGTGGCGACCGCGGCGAGCACGACGGCGAAGAAATTGACGTTCAGGTACTCCATCATCTCCCCTTCTCCCGGTTGACCGCTGACGCGCGGCGCTTATTCGTCCTTATAGATTGCCACAAATTCCTTTCCGGCGGTGTCGATATATGCCCGGTACATGCCCTCGGTGTTGAACGGCATGCGGATGTTGCCGTCCTTGTCCATGGCGATGGCGCCACCGCTGTCCGCGCCGCCCAGCTCGACCAGGTCGTGCAGCACCAGCTGGTCCGCCGCCGCCTGCACGCTCATGCCCTTGAAGCGCATCAGGTCCGAGATGCCCTTGGCGAGGCCGAGCCGGATGAAATACTCGCCGGTGCCGGTGCCGGAGACGCCGCAGCTCCTGCCGTCGGCGTAGGTGCCGGCCCCGATGATGGGCGAGTCCCCCACCCGGCCGTAGTATTTGTTGTTGAGCCCGCCGGTGGAGGTGCCGGCGGCGAGCTCACCGCGCCGGTCCAGCGCCACCGCGCCCACGGTGCCGAAGCCGCGGGCCGTGGTGCCCGGATACTGTTCGAGAGAGGCGCGGCGGTCGTCCGTCTCGGCCTTGAGGGCTCGCTGCAGCTCATCCCAGCGGCGCTGGGTGAAGAAGTAGCTGGCCGGCACCAGCGCCATGCCCTGGCTCCTGGCGAATTCCTCGGCGCCCTCGCCCATCAGCATCACGTGGGGCGTCTTCTCCATCACCAGGCGGGCCAGGTCGATGGGGTTCTTGATGTGCTCGACGCCCGCCACCGCGCCGGCCTTGAGGGTGCTGCCGTCCATCAGGGCGGCATCCAGCTCGTTCTTGCCGTTGTGGGCGAACACTGCGCCCTTGCCGGCGTTGAAGAGCGGCGAGTCCTCCATCACCCGGATCGCGGCCTGCACCGCATCCAGGCTCCGGCCGCCCTGCTTCAGCACGGCATAGCCCGCCTCCAGCGCCTTCTTGAGTGCGGCGCGGTACTCGGCGTCCATCTCCGGCGTCATGTCCTTGCGGGTGATGGTGCCGGCACCGCCGTGGATCACGATCGCGATGGGGTGGTCCGGCACGGCAGGCTCAGCGGCCACGCTCAGGGCCGGTTGCAGGAGCAGGACGGCAAGCAGGATACGCAGGATGTGCGGCATGGTCGGTCCCTCATGGCTTGATGTCGGCGGCGGCCCGCTCGCGGGCCAGCGGATCCACCGCCCAGACGATGAACAGCAGCAGCAATTCCAGCGGCACCATCCACAGCAGGATGCTGCCGAGGGAGGGCGCAGTGCCGCCCCCGGCCATCATGTCGCTGGCGTTGAAGGGGTTGATGTAGCCGATCGGCAGGCCGATCGTCACCATCAGGAGCAGCAGCGCGGCTGCGCGCCGCGCGAACAGGTTGCCCAGCAGCAGGCCCACGCCCAGCCCCGCTTCGATCAGCGCCTTGATGAACAGCAACACGGACCACCCGTGGCCGAGCAGCATCGGCAGGAGATCCACCAGCGCGAGCACCATGAACAACACCCCGCAGGCCTGGGTGATGCGGCGGCGCAGCACGGGCAGCGTGGGCATCATTCCCCGGCGATGGTCATTTCCGCCACCAGGATGGAGCCGGTGCGGATGCCGCCGCGCAGGTCCACGTCCTTGCCGATGGCGGCGATGCCCAGGAAGATGTCCTTGAGGTTGCCGGCGATGGTGACTTCCTCCACCGGGTGGACGGGCACGCCCCCCTCCACCCAGAAGCCGGAAGCGCCGCGGGAGTAGTCGCCGGTCACGCCGTTCACGCCCTGGCCTAGGAGTTCGGTGACCACCAGGCCCGTGCCCATCTCCTTCAAGAGGCCCGCGTAGTCCAGCGGGCCCGGCGCCACGATGAGGTTGCGTACGCCGCCGGCGTGGCCGGTGGTGGCGCGCTTGAGCTTGCGGGCCGCATAGCTGTCCAGGAGGTAGGTGGTGGCCAGCCCCGAGTCCACGATCTCCTTGTCGGTGGTGGCGACACCTTCCGAGTCGAACGCTGCGCTGGCGAGCGCGCCCTTGATGCGCGGCCGCTCCGAGAGCTGCACGAACGCGGGGAACACCTGGGTGCCCTCCCGGTCCAGCAGGAACGAGGAGCGTCGGTACTGTGCGCCACCGCGCATGGAGGCGAGGAAGTGGCCGACGAGGCCCCGCGCCAGCTCCGGCACGTACAGCACCGGCGCCTTGCGGGTGCTGATGCGGCGCGCGCCGAGCCGCGCCACGGTGCGCTCCGCCGCGCGGCGGCCCACCGCCTCGGCGGACTCAAGGTCCTTCACGTCACGCGCCATGGTGTACCAGTAGTCGCGCTGCATGCTGTCGCCAGCCTTGCCGATCACCGAGCAGGTGAGGCTGTGGCTGGTACTGGGATAGCCGCCGCTGAAGCCGTGGCTGTTGGCATACACGCGCAGGCCGCGGTGGCTGGTGACGGTGGCGCCCTCGGAGTTCTCGATGCGCGGGTCGTGGGCGCGAGCCGCCTGCTCGCAGCGGGTCGCCATGTCGATGACCGCCTCCGGCGCCGGGTCCCAGGGATGGTCGAGGTCCAGGTCCGGCAGGTCCCGCGCCATGAGCGCGGCGTCGGCGAGGCCGGCGCAGTCATCCTCGGCGGTGTAGCGGGCGATGCTGCAGGCGGCGCGCACGGTCTCGCGCAGCGCCTCGGGGCCGAGGTCACCGGTGCTGGCCGAGCCCTTGCGGGTGCCGAAGTAGACGGTGAGTCCCAAGCCGCGGTCGCGCTGGTGCTCCACGGTCTCCACCTCGCCGAGGCGTACCGTGAGGTTCAGCCCCGACTCCACGCTCACACCCGCCTCCACCTGGCTGGCGCCCTGGGTGCGGGCCTCCCGTAGCACGTCCTCCAGCATCTGCTGCAGGCCGGCCTGGTTCAGCTCCGGTGTATCATTGGCATCCGCCCGCACCGCCACTCCTCAAACGATCCGGACCACCCGGACGGCCATTCTACTATGCAAGACCACGACGACAGCGACGAATACCTGGTCGAACGCCCCAACAAGTCGCAGCTCAAGCGCGAGATGCACGAGCTGCAGGACCTGGGCGTGGAATTGGTCAAATTGCCCGCCGAGAAGCTCGCGGAGCTGGACCTGCCGGAGAAGCTCGTGGACGCCATCGAGCTCGCGCGCCGCATCACCAGCCATGGCGCCCAGAAGCGCCAGCGCCAATACATCGGCGGCCTCCTGGCCAAGCTGGACGACGTACAGCCCATCCGCGACCTGCTGGAGAGGCAGCAGGGCGCGGACAAGGTGTCCAAGGCCCGCTTCCAGGAGAACGAGCGCTGGCGCGAGCGGCTCGTCAACGAGGGTGACAGGGCCCTGGCGGAGTTCCTGGAGCGCCATCCGGAGGTGGACCGCCAGCACCTGCGCCGGCTGGTGCGCGAGGCGGCCCAGGAGGCCGCTGCCGGCCGGCCGCCGCGCCATGCGCGGGAGCTATTCCGCTACCTGCAGAGCCTCGCCTGAGGTCCGCCGGCGGGTTTATGCCGCGGCGGCATGCGGGTAAAATACGTAGATGGGGACATCCAAAAAAGCCGTGAAGCCACTGGTCGGCGTGATCATGGGGTCGAAGTCCGACTGGGACACCCTGGAGCACGCGGCCAACTGCCTGGACCTGCTCGGGATCCCCTTCGAGACCCGGGTGGTCTCGGCGCACCGCACCCCTGACCTGCTCTTCAAGTACGCCGCCTCCGCCGAGCGGCGCGGCATCAAGGTCATCATCGCCGGTGCCGGCGGTGCCGCGCACCTGCCGGGCATGACCGCCGCCAAGACCTCGCTGCCGGTGCTGGGCGTGCCGGTGGAGAGCAAGACGCTGCAGGGCATCGACTCCCTGCTCTCCATCGCGCAGATGCCCGCGGGCATCCCGGTGGGGGCGCTGGCCATCGGCAAGGCCGGTGCCAGCAACGCAGCGCTGCTCGCCGCCGCGATCCTCGCCACCCATTCCGCACCCATCAAGAAGCGCCTGGAGAAGTTCCGCCGCGAGCAGACCCGCAAGGTGCTCGCGCACCCGGATCCCTCCCGCAAGTAATCCGCCATGGCCACCGGCATCAAAACTATCGGCGTGGTAGGCGCAGGCCAATTGGGACGCATGCTGGCCCTCGCGGGTTACCGGCTCGGCCTGAAGTTCCTGTTCCTGGACAAGAGCGCAGACGCGCCCGGCGGCCAGATCGGCGACATCATCCTGGGCGAGTTCAGCGATCCGGCCAAGGTGGCGGAACTCGCCTCCCGGGTGGACCTCCTCACCTACGACGTGGAGAACGTGCCGGTTGAAGCGCTGGCGCGCATCCCCGCCGGAAAGTCCTTCCTGCCGCCCAAGGCGGCGCTCGCCGCGGGCCAGGACCGCCTGAGCGAGAAGACGCTCTTCAACGAGCTCAAGATCCCCACCACGAAGTTCCGCGCGGTGGAGACCATGGCGGACATGGAGGAGGCGATCCACGCCATCGGCTACCCGGCGGTGCTCAAGACCCGCAAGCTCGGCTATGACGGCCGCGGCCAGCGGGTCATCCGCAGCCCCGCAGAGCTCGGCTCCGCGTTCAACGCCCTGTGCGGCGTGCCGCTGATCCTGGAGGAGTTCATCCCCTTCGAGCGGGAAGTGTCCCTGATCGGCGTGCGCAACACCAAGGGTGAGACCGCCTTCTATCCTCTGGCGGAGAACACCCACCGCGAAGGCATCCTGCGCCTCTCGGTCGCGCCCTACCCTGACAGGAAGCTGCAGGCCCAGGCCCAGAAGCACATGAAGAAGCTGCTGGAGAAGTTCGACTACGCCGGCGTGCTCACCATCGAGTTCTTCGTGAGGAAGGGCAAGCTCATCGCCAACGAGACCGCGCCCAGGGTGCACAACTCCGGCCACTGGACCATCGAGGGGGCCGTCACCGGCCAGTTCGAGAACCACATGCGGGCGATCCTGGGCCTGCCGCTGGGCGAGACCTGGGCCATCGGCTATTCGGCCATGATCAACTTCATCGGCAGCATGCCGACCCGCGAGGACGTGCTGGCCATCCCCGGCGCCCACTATCACGACTACGGCAAGGAACCGCGTCCGGGCCGCAAGCTCGGCCACGCCACATTGGTGTGCAAGACGCGGAAAGAATTGATGAATCGGCTGAAGAAGTTCCCGGGACTGGGCCGCTGATCAACCGGTCCCGCCGACCGTAATCCCATCTATACGCAACGTCGGCTGGCCTACGCCCACCGGCACGCTCTGCCCTTCCTTGCCGCAAGTGCCCACACCTTCGTCCAGCTTCAGGTCGTTGCCCACCATGCTGACGCGGGTGAGCGCGTCCGCGCCGTTGCCTATCAACGTCGCGCCGCGCACCGGACGGCCGACCTTGCCGTCCTCGATGAGGTAGGCCTCGCTCATGGAGAACACGAACTTGCCGCTGGTGATGTCCACTTGGCCGCCGCCGAAGTTCACCGCGTAGATGCCCTTCTTGACTGACCTGATGATCTCCTGCGGGTCATGGGGCCCCGGCAGCATGTAGGTGTTGGTCATGCGCGGCATGGGCAGGTGGGCGAAGGACTCGCGCCGACCGTTGCCCGTGGGAGCGACGCCCATGAGCCTGGCGTTCAGCTTGTCCTGCATGTACCCCTTCAATACGCCCTTCTCTATCAGCGTGGTGCACTGGGTCGGCGTGCCCTCGTCATCCACATTGAGGGAGCCGCGCCGGTCCTCGAGGGTGCCGTCGTCCACCACCGTGCAGAGCTCGTTCGCCACCTTCTGGCCGAGCTTGCCGGAGAACGCGGAGGTGCCCTTGCGGTTGAAGTCGCCCTCGAGGCCGTGGCCGATGGCCTCGTGCAGCAGGATGCCGGGCCAGCCGGGACCCAGCACCACGGTCATGGTGCCGGCGGGGGCCGGCGCCGCCTCCAGGTTCACGAGCGCCTGGCGCACCGCCTCCTTGGCGAGATGGCTGGCGAAATCCCCTTCCAGGAAGCGGCCATAGTCGAAGCGCCCACCGCCGCCGGCATAACCCTGCTCGCGGCGACCGTCCTGCTCGACGATCACGCTCACGTTGAAACGCACCAGGGGACGTACGTCCGCAGCCAGGGTGCCGTCGCTCGCCGCCACCAGTACGGTGTCGTGCACGCCGGCGAGGCTCACCATCACCTGCTTCACGCGAGGATCCTGGCGCCGCGCTTCGGCGTCGATGCGCTCCAGGAGCTTCACCTTGTCCGCGTCCGCCAGGGTCGGGATGGGGTCCAGGGGCTTGTACAGGCGCTGCGGCGCGTTAGGCACCCAGGCCTTGAGGCCGTTCTGCCCGCCCTGGCGCGCGATGGCGCGGGCCATGTCGGAGGCGCGGGTCAGCGCGGGCAGCAGGATCTCGTCGGAGTAGGCGAAGCCGGTCTTCTCGCCGGAGAGCGCGCGCACGCCCACGCCCTGCTCGATGCTGTGGCTGCCCTCCTTCACGATGCCGTCCTCCAGGGACCAGGACTCGTGGCGCGAGAGCTGGAAGTAGAGGTCCGCGCTGTCCACCTTGTGGGCCAGGAGCCGGTCCAGCACCTTCGCCACCTTGCCCTCGTCGAGGCCGGTGGGTTCGAGGAGGCTGCGTTCGGCGATTTTCAGCGCGTTTTCCATGAGGGGCTTACCGGTGAATGTGCTGGGCGTGACATGAATCTGGGGTCGAAGCGTCCATCTTACAACCTGCGGTGGGCCAGGGCAGGGAAGCGGGCACGCAGCCGCTGCTGCTGTGCCGGGTCGAACGCGGCGGTGACGATGCCGGGCTCCGCGTCGCGCCGCTCCGCCAGCACCTCGCCCCAGGCATCCACCACCATGCTGCGGCCCCAGGTGTCGCGCCCGTTGGCGTGGTGCCCGCCCTGGGCGGCGGCCACCAGGCAGCTCAGGTTCTCCACCGCGCGTGCCCGCGCCAGCATCTCCCAGTGGCGCTCGCCGGTGGTGCGGGTGAAGGCCGAGGGCACGGCGAACAGGTCCGCGCCCTGGGCCGCCAGTGCGCGGAACAGTTCCGGGAAGCGCAGGTCGTAGCACACCGCGAGGCCGAGCCGGCCGAAGGGCGTGAGCACGGTGACGGGCTTCCCGCCCGCCTCGGTGCGGGCCGACTCGTGGTAGCTCTCGGTGCCGCCCACTTGCACGTCGAACATGTGGATCTTGTCGTAGTGCGCCACGCGCCGGCCGGCGGCGTTGTACACCGGGCAGCGGGCGAACACCTTCTCGCGGGAGGCCAGCACCGGCACGGTGCCGCCCACGATCCACACCTTGAGGGTCTGGGCTTTCTCAGCCAGGAAGTCCTGGATGCGGCCGCTGCCATCCACCTCGCCGGCCGCCACGCGCTCCGCGTCGTCCCGCGCCATGAGCGCGAAGTTCTCCGGCAGCACGATGAGGCCGGCGCCCTGGGCGGCGGCCTTGGCCATGAGCTTGCCCGCCTCCCGGAGGTTCACGGTCACGTCGGTGCCGGAGGTCATCTGCACCGCGGCGAGCTTGTGCATCAGTGCTCCACCTTGAGCGCCACCGCGTCGTCCGGCTGGTCGGCGCTGGCGCGCTTGCCGATGTGATCCGCCGGCACGCCCAAGGCCACCAGCCAGTCCTGTAGCTCGTCGGCCCACAGGTTGCCGGTGTCGCTGGCGGCGTGCTGGATCACGATGCGCGCATCCTTGTCGCCGAGCCAATCCGCCACCGCCTCGCGCACCGGTTCCAGGCGCACCAGCGCGGCACCGCTGCGCTGCAGGGCCCACTGGTCGGCGCTGACGGTGAATACATCCACATCGGCGTGGACCGCATCCGCGGCGAGGCAAAGGATGAAAGCGAGGAGGTATCTCATGGCTTGCGGGTACTGGCGGCAGGCGCCGTGTCCGGGACCTTGGTGAGGTCGGGATTATCCCATGTCCCGGTGAGGTGGTAACGCACCTGCCCGGCCTTGGCCAGCGGCTTCTTGAAGATCTCCGTGAGCAGGAACACCACCGCGCCTACGCCCACGCCGCCGGCGAGCGCGCCCACCACCGGCAGGCTCGAGCCGACGCTGGCATCCACGATCAGCGCCTCGTCGAAGTCGTGCTTGGCGAGGCCGGTGCGTCCCACGAGATGGATGCTCGCAGCCGGCCCCTTCATCACCAGGTTCTGGGTGTAGGCATCGCCGTCCTGCAGCATGAAGTCCCCCTCCACGCTGTCGAACCCGAAGCCTTTGGCGAACACGTCGCTGAAATTGAGCAGGAGCCGCCGCGGCAGCGCGTTGAGGCTGAGCAGGCCGAACACCCGGCCCGCGCCCGGCTGCACCTCCTTTAGCTGGCCGTCCACCAGCTTGGCGTGGATGCTGCCCGCGAGGGTCCGGGTCACGTCCCCGAAGGGGCTGTCCTGCCAGTTGAGGGCGGCCACCAGACTGCCGTAGTCAGCGGCGATGCCGGCGTCGTAGCCCAAGCCCCGCAGGGTCTGCTCCACGTCGCTGCTTTCCACGTCGGCATTCAGCGTCGTGTGCTGCTGTCCTGAGGGCATGACGATCCAGCTGCCGTCGCCGGCGACGGTGAAGCTCGGCGCCGCAGCCTTGAAATCCTGCAACGCTGTGCCATTGGGCAGCGGCACCAGCGCGAGGCTGGCGCTGTCCAGCACCAGGTCGCCGTACTGGAAGCGCTTGCTGGTGAAGCGCAACGCCGGCAACTTGCGCGGATCGTAGCTGGGTTCGGGCGAGGCGGGCCTCGCGGCATCCTTGGCAGTGGGCAGCTTGGCCAGGCTCACGCGATCCATGTCGAGCTGGATGGGATGGGCCTTGTCCACCTGCATCGGGACGCGGAAGACGCCCGCCACCGCCGCGCTTTCCACCCGCCCCTGCCAGCCCTCGTCGCCTCGGCTCATGACGAGGCGCACCTCGTCCAGCATCTGGCCGAAGGCCTTGATGCGTCCCACCTTGAGATCCGTCCCCAGGAGCAAGGCCGGCACCACCTGCCCCTGCAGCGAGGGTGCCGCGTCCTCGCGGCCTTTCTCCGGCTCGGGAAGCCAGGGTTTCCATTCATCCCAGTCGAAACTCGGCAGGTAGCCCGTGACCTTGAGGCCCGCTGCCGCAGGCTTGGCCGGGTTGCCGGCGCCCAGGTGCAGGTCACCCCGGTCGAACGCGAGAGCGCCGTGACTGGGCGCGTAATCCAGGCGCAGTCCCATGATGCCGCCGTAGTTTCCGCTGAAGGCGAGGTCGTCCGGGTTGTCGAACTTCATCAGCACGCGCAACGGTGCAGCGGCATCAGGCGCCTTGCTGAAAGGTGCGGGCAGCTTCACCGTCAGGCCACGCAAGTCCGAGCGCAGGGTGAGGCTGAGTTTGCCCGCGCCAAGGCCGGACTGCAGCGGCAGCCGCCCGTCCAGCTGCCAGTCGGCCTGGCCCTCAAGCCAGCGTTCCGAGGCATAGCCCATGAGTGCCGCCAGGGCCGGCGCGACGGCGGTGCCGTGGGCACTCAGCGGGCTCAGACCCTTCCCGCGCGGCCGCCGGATGTCCATCGTCAGCGGGCCGCCCAGGAGCGTGCCGTGCACGCCCTGCATCGAGAAGCCGTAGTTGCCGAAATCCACCGTGCCTTCCAGGTGCTCGGCGGTGAGCGCAGGCGTGTTCGTGAGGCCCGCGCTCGCCTGGTGCAGCCCGACCTTGCCCTGCAGGCGGTAGTGCTCCAGCTCGGTCAGCGGGAGGTAAATGTGCACCGACGCGTCGATGTCGCCCTTGGCCGACAGGCCATCCAGGTAACCCTCCAGCGTGTCCTTGAGCGGTCCCGTGCGCAGGAAGTCGAGACCTTGGGAGGCGTCGCCGCGGGCAGCGCCGTCTACCTCCAGCACGCCGCTCGCCAGTTCCTTGAACTGGGCGGTGCCGCCGGTGATGCTGAGGCCGTTGTAGCTGCCGCGCGTGACCTTGGCGGTGAGGCCCTGGTCCAGGAAGCGCACGTCCGCATCGAAATCCTTCACCGCAGGCCAGCCGGGCTGGTAGTCCAACTCGCCGTGCTCCAGGTGGAACTGGATGTCGAAGGTGCCGCCCTTGCCGTCGCGGTAGGGGAAGTCGGAGGTCTTGCCGTGGATCGCCACGGTGCCGGAGGTGACCTTGCCTGCCTTGATGGAGTCGTCGAGCCACTGCACCACCGGCTTGGGCATGATGCCCACCGGGAAGTACGTGGACTTGTTGCGGGCATCGCCCCGCTCCACGGTGGCATCGATATCCAGCGTGGGCGCCGAGCCGTCCGCCGGGAAGCCCATGGCGGCGCGCCCGTGAGCGGCACCATCCAGGTTCTCCACGTGGAAGGTATCCGCCGCCACGCGCCAGCCGGACGGATCGTGGATCACCTTGGCGATCAGGTCAGCCGATCCGGCGTGCAGTGGCGTGCGGAACAACGGCCGGAAATCCACGTCCGCGTCGCGCGCCGCGAGGTATGCATCACCGCCCCTGTCGGAGAGGTCGAGCTTCCCATCCATCCCGGCGAAGCCCGGCCAGCCTTCCGCGGCATGCAGGCCGAGATCCTGGAAGCCCGCCTTCACGGACCACTCAGGGAATTTAGTGCCATCCTTGTGCAGCTTGAAGCTCAAGGCAGTGACCTCGCCCGAGGGCGCGAAGGCATGCAGGCGGCGGTGGTATTCGTCTGCCTGGGAACCCGACGGCGCCTCGAGCCAGTCCGCCAGCGCCACGATGTCCTGCAGGCGCAGGAAATCCGCGTCGCCGGCCCAGCGCTCGCCATCGGCGCCCTGCGTGTATTCCAGGTCCAGGTTGCCGCGGGGCCAGGCGGCGCCCACGTCATCCTGCAGCTCGAGGTGGCGGCCCTCCAGGCACCAACCCGCGTCCTTGCGCTGCCACTCGATGCGGCCCTGCAGCAGCTTCAGTTTGCCTGCGGCGGAACGTCCGGGTGCGGGCACGAGGTCGTGGGCATCGAGTTCCGCCATGAAACGCTGCATCACGCCCTGCTTGGCGGCGGCGCTCAGGTCCAGGTCCATGCTGCCGGAAGTGAAGAGATCATGGTGCGCGGGCAGGTAACTCAGCCAGCGCGGCAACTGCAGCTTGCTGGCCGTGAGCTGTGCTTCCCAATCCCAACCCGCCGGCTCGATACCGGGGCCGCGGATGCGCAGCTCGAACTCGAGCTTATGACCGAAGTCCGCGGGCAGCGCCAGGTCGCCCTGCAAGCGGTGATCCTCGGGACTGCTGTCCACCTTCAGGTTGATGTGCTGGAACAACGCCGGCATCGGGTGGCGCGCGTCGAACAGCGTGACCTGGCCGTTCTTCACCGCCACGTCGGCGCTCTGGGCGAAGATCTCGTCGAGGATGCGGCGCCAGTCCACCTGCTGGTTGCGGGTGCTGCCCTCCAATCCGCGCACCTGGTAGCTGCCGTCGGTCGCCCGCTCCACCTCCACCCGCGGCGCCACCAGCACCACCCGGTCGGGACGCGGCAGCCGGCCGTGCACCAGACTGCGTAGGTTGAGACCGAGCCTCACCTCTTCGGCCGCGGTCACCACCTGCTTGCGGTCGCGGCTCAGGATGCGCACGCCCTCCAGCGTCACCTCCGGGCCGTGCCAGCCCCACTCGGCGCCCATGGAGTGGATCTCCACGGGACGCTGCAGCACGCTGCTGGCCCACTGTTCCACCTGCAGGCGGTAGCCCGGCACCAGCGGCGTGAGCAGCCGGAACAGGCCGGTCACGGTGGCGAGCAGGATCACCAGGACCGCGAAGGTCCCGGCGAGCCACTTCCACAGCCGGCGCTTCCAGTTCGCCATCAGAGAGGCACCACGTCGAACTGTTCCTGTGTATATAAGGCTTCGACTTGAAGGCGCACGGGTTTACCGGCCTGTGCGGTGATCTCCGCGAAGGCGGCGGACTCCTGGTCCAGCAGCAGATCCACCACCTCCTGCGCCGCGAGCACCCGGAGTTCCTGGGACTCGCCCTGACGGGTGGCGCGCAGCACCTCCCGGAACACGTCGTAGCACACCGTCTCGGCGGTCCTCACCGAACCGCGTCCCTGGCAGGTGGGACAGGGTTCGCAGAGCACGTGCTCAAGGCTCTCGCGCGTGCGCTTGCGGGTCATCTCCACGAGGCCGAGCGCCGACACCGCGGTCACTTGGGTCTTGGCATGGTCCCCGGCCAGCGCCTGACGCAGCGCGTCCAGCACCGCCTGCTTGTGGGACTCGTCGCTCATGTCGATGAAGTCGATGATGATGATGCCGCCGAGGTTGCGCAGGCGCAGCTGGCGGGCGATGGCCTGGCTCGCCTCCAGGTTGGTCTTGAGGATTGTGTCCTCGAGCGTGCTCTTGCCCACGTAGGCACCGGTGTTCACGTCGATGGTGGTCATGGCCTCGGTCTGGTCGATGACGAGGTGGCCGCCGGACTTGAGCGGCACCTTGCGCTCCAGTGCGCGCTGGATCTCCTCCTCCACGCCATGCTGCTCGAAGATGGGTTTGGCCGCCTCGTGCACCTCGATGCGCGCAGCCATGCCGGGGATGAACATGTCGGTGAACTGGCGCATGCGCTGGGCGATCTCGGCGGAATCCACCCGCACCGTGCGCACCGGATCGCCGTGCAGGTCGCGCAGGATGCGCACCGCCAACGGCAAGTCCTCGTGCACCAGCGTGCCGGGCTTGGCGCGGGCGCCGGCCTCCCGCACGCTCTCCCACAGCTTGTTGAGGAACAGCATGTCGGCGCGCAGGGCCTCAGGCCCGGCGCCCTCGGCCGCGGTGCGGGTGATGTAGCCGCCGGGCGCGAGCCCCGGCGCGAAGGCCTCCACGTGCTGCTTGAGCCGCGCGCGCTCCGCCTCGTCCTCGATGCGGGCCGAGAGGCCCACGCCGTGGCCGCCGGGCATGTACACCAGGTAGCGGGAGGGGATGCTGATGCGGGTGGTGAGGCGTGCGCCCTTGCTGCCGAGCGGGTCCTTGAGCACCTGCACCAATACGTCCTGGCCCTCGTGCAGGAGCTCGCGGATGTCCGGGGGCGGCGCATGTACCTCGGGGTCGGCCTCCGGCACCTGAGGCCGCGCGATGTCGGCGGCGTGCAGGAACGCGGTTCGGGCGAGGCCGAGCTCGATGAACGCCGCCTGCATGCCGGGCAGCACGCGGGTCACGGTTCCCTTGTAGATGTTGCCCACCAGGCCGCGGCGCCGCGTGCGCTCGACGTAGATCTCCTGCAACACGCCGCCGTCCATCAGCGCCACCCGGGTCTCCCGCGGGGTGACGTTGATCAGGATCTCTTCGCTCATGGCGTCACTCTGAAGTTAAGGGTTGAGGCATGCGGATTCAGTGAAACCGCATGCCTAAACCCTTATTCAGAGCACGCTCACCCCCGCCTCGCGCAGCAGAGCGGCGGTCTCGAAGAGCGGCAGACCCATGACGCCGCTGTAGCTGCCTTCCAGGTGTTCGACAAAGAGCCCGCCCAATCCCTGGATGCCATAGGCGCCGGCCTTGTCCCTAGGCTCGCCGGTGTCCCAATAGGCCAGGGCCTCCTGAGGGCTCACGGCCCGGAACCGTACCTGACTCTCGTTCACGACGGCGGTCAGCATGCCAGGCTGCCAGAGGGCTATAGCCGATAATACTTGATGGGAGCGCGCCGAGAGGCGCGCCAGCATGGAAAGCGCGTCATCCCGGTCCCGGGGCTTGCCGAGGATGGCGCCGTCCAGCACCACCGCCGTGTCCGCCGCCAGTACGGGCAGCGTGGGGTACCCCATCCGCTTCGCCGCGGTCTCCGCCTTGAGGCGGGCGAGCCGCAGGACATAATCCCGCGCCGGTTCGCCGGCGTGGGGCGTCTCGTCCACGTCCGCCGCCGCCATCTCGAAACGCAGCCCCAGTTGCTCCAGGAGCTGCCGGCGGCGTGGCGAGGCGGAGGCCAGGTAGAACTGGGGCGCGGTCATGCGCGATGGTAGGGGTGGTTCTTGAGGATGGACCAGGCTCTATAGAGCTGCTCAGCCACCACCACCCGCACCAGGCCATGGGGCAGGGTCAGGGGCGAAAGAGACCACTTGAAGCCGGCCCGGGCGATGCATTCCGGCGCGAGTCCGTCGGGACCGCCCACCAACAATGCCTGATCACGGCCCTCCTGCAGCCAGCCGTTGAGCAGCTTCGCCAGGGCCTCCGTATCCAGCGGCTTGCCCTTCACCTCCAGGGTCGTGACACCGGCACCCGCCGGCAGCGCCGCCAGCATGCGCTCGCCTTCCTCCTGCATGGCCTTGCGCGCATCGCCGCCGCTGCGGGCCGCGCCCAGCGGGATCTCCTTCAGGACGAGCTTGCACTCCGGCGGCAGGCGCCCGGCGTAGTCGGCATAACCCTCCGCCACCCAGGACGGCATCTTGGTGCCGGCGGCGATGAGGTGGATGCGCAAGCGCTCAGCGGCCCGCGGCCTGGTTGAGATCCGGCAGCCAGAGCTTCTCCAGGTTGTAGAAGTCGCGCACCTGCGGGCGCATCACGTGCAGCAGCACGTCACCGAGGTCCACGAGCACCCACTCGCCGCCCTGCTCCCCCTCCATGCCCAGCGGCTTCACGCCGTGCTCGCGCACCTTGTCCACGGCGTTGCGCGCCAGCGACTTCACGTGCCGGTCCGAGGTACCGCTCACGATGACCATGAAGTCGGTGATGGCGGTCATGCCGCGCACGTCCAGCACGCGCAGGTCGACGCCCTTCATGTCCTCCAGGGCTTCCACCACCAGGTCCTTGAGCTGTTCAGGTTTCATCGGGCTTCCTCATGCATAGCATTTCGAATCTCGTATGTAGGCGCGCACCGCGTCCGGCACCAGCCAGCGCAGCTCGCCGCCCTTGGCCGCGAGCTCCCGCACCCGGCTGGAGGAGATCTCGAACTGGGTGACCGCTTGCAGCAGCACCTGACCGGCGATGCCTTGCAGGACATCGGTCCGGCGCTCCTCCAGCACCGCGGCGATCCCGCCTTCCGTCTCCAACGCCCAGCCCGGACGGTGCATCACCGCCACGTGTGCGAGGCCGAATATCTCCCGCCAGCGGTGCCAGCCGGGAAATCCCAGGAACGCGTCCATGCCCACCACCAGCACCAGCGCATCGGCGGGGTGCTGCCTGCGCAGCTCCGTGAGCGTGTCCACGGTGTAGGACGGCGAGGCACGCTTGAGTTCCCGCTCGTCCACCCGGAAACGCGGCTCCTCGTCGAGGGCGGCGCGCAGCATGGCGAGCCGGTGCTGCGGCGAAGCCAGCGGCGCGCCCCGGTGCGGAGGGTGGCCGCTGGGGATGAAGAGCATGCTGTCCAGGGAAAGCGCGTCGAGTATCTCGAGCGCGGGCCGCAGGTGGCCTAAGTGGATAGGGTCGAAGCTGCCCCCGAAGATGCCGATCTTTCTCATCCGCGCGCGTGGCGCTCCTCAGGCTTATATATAGGGGGTCAGCGGCCGACGCCTGCCATGCCTGTGGATAATTCTAACAGTTCGTCCCAGGGGCGGCCCCGGGCGCGCCCTTTGAGCACCGCATCGGCCCGCGATGCCTTCTTGAGGAGCCGCTGCCAGCCCGTGGCCTTGCGGCGTTTCAGGGCCGCCTGGACCAGGGGACGGCGCCGTTCCCAGACACCCGCCGTGACCCGCTGCATCGGGGCGCCCGCTTCGATCTCCAGGGCGAAGGAAGCCAGCTCCTTGAGCTGGCGCAAGAGCGCGCCCAGCACCATCACCGGCTCCTCGCCTTCCGCCTGCAGACCTTCCAGCACGCGCACCGTCCGCGGCAGGTCGCCGGCGAGCGCCGCGTCCACCAGCTTGAATGCGTCATAGCGCGCGCTGTCCGCCACCGCTTCCGCCACGGCCTCGGCGTCCAGCACACCGGGCTGGCGCAGCAGCGCGAGCTTCTCCACCTCCTGTGCGGCGGCCAGGAGATTACCTTCCACCCGGCCGCTGATGAGCGTCACCGCATCGGGCGTGGCGTCGAATCCCTTGGCCTTGAGGCGCTGGCGCACCCAGGCCGGCACCTCGGCCGGCGCGACGGGCCACACTTGCACGAACAGCCCGGCGCGCTCCAGGGCCTGGGCCCAGACCGGATTGCCCTCCAGCTTGTCCTCCGCGATGACCAGGAGCAGCGTGTCCGGCGCCGGGTCCTTGGCGTAGGCCGACAGCACCTCGGCGCCCTTGGTGCCGGGCTTGGCGGTGGGCAGGCGCAGCTCCAGGATGCGGCGCGACGCGAACAGAGAGAGGCTGGCGCCGGCGGTGAGCAGCGCCTCCCATTCGAAGCCGCGCTCCGCCACGAACACCTCGCGGTCGGTGTAGCCCTGCTCGCGGGCCGCCTTGCGGATGAGATCGGCGCTCTCCTCCCGCTGCAGGGGCTCGTCGCCGGCGATGAGCGCCACCGGCGGCAGGCCGCCCTTGAGCTGGGAAGCGAGTCTGTCAGGCCCTAGCTTCACGCGTTGCACCCGTCAGCTTGCGCAGGATGGCCATGATGATAGCGCAGGCTGCCAGGCACCAGACGATGAGCGCCCCGCTCGGCAGGTCGTAGAGCGTGGATAGCACCAGTCCCGCGGCATAGGCCACTGCCCCGAGCACGAAGGCCGCAGCGGTCCCCGGCTTGTAGCGCATGCCGCGCACGCCCAGGGCCGGCATGATGAGACTGGCGAACACCAGGTACACGCCCACCAGCTGCACCGAGGCGGTGACGGCGAGGGCGAACAACACGTAGAAGCCGATGCGCCCGAGGCGTTGGCCGAAGCCGAACCATACCCCCAGGATCAGGGCGTACAACAGCGCCACGGGGATGAGGCTCTTGTAGCTCACCCACAGGATCTGACCGACCAGCAGGTCCTTGAGGTGTTCTCCCCCTTCCGGGTTGTTGGACAGCAGCAGGATGCTGCCGGTGGCGGCCAGCGCGAACAGGCCGCCGATGAGCGCCTCCTGCACTTCCGGGAAACGCCGCTCGGTCCAGGTGAGCAGGAGCGCGCCCAGCAGCGCCGATACGCCGGCGGCGAACTGCACGCCCCAGCCGCTCTCGCCGCCCCAGTGCAGCATGCCGGCAGCGATCACGCCCAAGCCCGCCACCTGTGCGATGGCGAGATCGATGAAGATGATGCCCTTGTTCAGCACCTCGCGGCCCATGGGCACGTGGGTGGCGAGCACCAGGAGGCCCGCCACCAGCGCGGGACCGATGATGGAGAGATCGACGAGGTTCACTTCCCGCCTCCCTGCAGCTTGAGCAGCCGATCCACCATGAGGCCATAGAACTGGAACAGGTCCTTGTCGTCGTCGGCGCCCACGGTGTCGGGGATCTGTGCCACCGGGATGCCGCCGCGCTCGCTCAGCCACTCCGGCGCCTGCTCGTCCTCATAGGGCGTATAGATGATGCCCTTCACGCCCTCGCTCTTGATCTTGCCGAGCAACTCCGACAGGTGGCCGGGACTGGGCGGGATGCCGGGCTTGGGCTCCAGGAAACCCACCGCCTCGATGCCGAGCCAGTTCTGCATGTACACCCACCCGTCGTGGTAGGCGATGAGCTTCATGCCCTTCAATGGCGCCGCCTGCTGCTGCCACTTGGCGACGGCCGCATCCCAGCGCGCCTTGAAATCGGCGTAGCGCTTCTGGTAGTCGGCGGCGTTGGACGGGTCGAGCTGCGCCAGGTGCTTCGCGAGCTCCGCGGCCACCAGGCCGATGTTGCGCGGATCGGTCTGGAAGTGCGGGTTGCCGTAGGGATGGATGTCGCCCTGGGCCCGGTCCACGCTCGCCGGGACTTGCAGCATCTGCACCGACTGCGAGGCGTCCAGGAAGCCGGGCTGTCCCGGCTGCACCGAGGCGCGGGCGCCCTGCTGCATCAGCACCGGCAGCCAGCCCACCTCCAGGTCCGCGCCGTTGCAGACCACGAGGTCGGCCTTGCGCACGGCGGAGATCAGGCTGGGGCGCGCCTGGATGAAGTGCGGGTCGTTGAAGGCGCCGCTGGCGGTGGTCACGTTCACGTGGCCGCCGCCCACTTCGGCCAGCAGCGAGGCCCAGTGGGGCTCGCAGGCGAAGGCGTTGATGTCAGCGAAGGCCGGTGTGCAGGTCGCCAAGGCCAATGCCAGAGAAAGGTATTTGAAGAGTTTCATGGTCGATCCTCGCCGAATCAGAATGTATGCGCCGGATGGGCGCCCATGGCCACGATGTACTGCAGCATCACCTCGTTCGCGGCCCGGGGGCCCGACGCGTCGCGGTTGAACTGCAGGCGGATGCGGCTGAACTCGGAGTTGGAGAAATCCAGCATCGCGCTCTCCCGGTGCGGCGCGAAGCCATTGCCGAGGAGCTGTGCCGGCTGATAGAGGCCGGTGACGGCGTTGTCGCTGCTCAAGCGGTCGTAGCGCAGGCCGAAGCGCCAGCGCGGCATCCACTGGTACACGCCCTGCACGTACCAGCCGCTCGCGGAGCCAGCATACAGGCTGCCGCCGCTGCAGGCGGTGGCCACCGGACAAGGCAACGGCGCGACGCTGCCGGACTCGCGCCGGTGAAGGTACTCGGCCTGCAGCACCAGGTTCTTCTGGGCGAAGTTGCCGTGGGGCGACCACTTCCACACGAAGTCCGCGCCCACGATGTCACTGTGGCCGGAGAATACCGGTCCATCCGGTTCGCTCGCGTCAGTGAACTCGGCGCTGGGGCTGCCGAGGGAGGGCCGATCCGCGGCACGGGCGGTCAGCCAGGACAAGCCCGCGAACCAGGTGCTGCTGTCCCCCACGTCGCGGCTCAGCTTCACGAACAGGGAGTGAGCGCCGTTGCCGCCGTGACTTGCGCCGCCCGCCGGGAAGCGGTCGCCGCTGAAGGCCTCGGCGCCGACCAAGAGGTAAGTGTCGGTGGGCGCGAGCCAGGTCACCTGCAGGCCGGGGTCGCTGTACTGTCCGCCCAGCATGGCCTCGTACACCAACGGCTGGTCCACGAAGTCCCAGGCGTGGGCATGGCGCGCGTTCTGGTAGCCGAAGGCGGAGAAGAACTTGCCGGCGGTCACCTGCAGGCCGTAGGGCATCGCCAGGGTCTGCAGGTAGGCCAGCTCCACTTCCGCGCGGTCCTCGCCATGGCTCTCGCTGAAGGAGAGCGCGGCGAAGCCTGTGAACTGGTCGTCGATATTGGAGAACAGGTCCAGTTCGGATTCACCGAGGCCGAAGCCCTGCTGCGGCAGGCCCGCGTCCTCGCCCAGCATGAAGCCCGGCATCTGCCGGTGGCCGGCGCTGTCAGGATAGGCGGCATAAGTGCCGTTCAGCACCAGGGCCACGCCGGGGTTGAAGGCGTTACCGCTCTGGGGCGCTGCGAAGGCCGCGCCGCTGCATGCGGCGATGCCGCAAGCCAAGGCGGCGGCCAGATATCTCTTGTCCATGGAAGACGCTCCTCGTGTACGTGTCTACGCGGCCGCGCCGCCCTGAGGCGGACGCGACCATGCCAAGTGGATCCGGGGGATCAGGCGTGGACGACGGGAGGTGCGCGGCTGGTCTGGTTGCGGAGGAGGCCCTGGGCGGCGGGGCTGATGAGGACGGCACACGGCGCTGCTTCGCGCACCGGCAGGGCCAGCTGCGGGAGCGCTGTGCCGGACACGGCAGGCGAATGGCCTCCGAGCATGCAGTAGTGGCAGGTAAGATCGGACTGGCCGATGGGATGGCTCGCCTGGTGCGCCGGCAATGCCGACTGCACCGCCAGGAACAGCAGACCGAGCACGAGCCAGAGGCGGCGCGCGGCGCGGTGCAGGCGAAGGTCGGTCAGGCGGAGCATGGCGAAAATACTACACTACCGGCGGCAGTGCGCTGGCGGCAGCAGGCACGGCCTGAGTGGCCGGAGCCGGGGTGGTGACGGCGGCAGGCGCGGCATAGGCGCCCTTCAGGTTCTTGGCGGCCGCCACTACGCGGAAGATAACGAACTGGGCGATGTCCTTGGCCATGGAGCGGCGTAGCGCGGCCTCCTGCTCCTCGTTGCTGATGGCATTGGAGACACGGTAGGAATAGTTGCGGTTCATCACCACCACCTGCGGTTCGATCACCGTCACTCCGTCCACCACCATCGAGAACTCCACGCGCGTGGTCACTTGGTACTCCAGTGGCACGCCACGCCGGTTGAGGGAGAGGGGCCGGCTGTCGCGGCTCACGCTGGCGATGCTGAGGATGGTGGTGGCCCCGGTGGGGTCCTCCAGCACTTCCGTGTCGTCAGACTCGAGGCCCCGGCGCAGCTCCCGCAGCAGGTCGCCGTTGCCGCCCGGCACCGCCACGTAGATGCGCTGCATCGAGACCGGAAGGTCAGGGGCCTGGCGCAGATGGAAGCCGCAGCCCGCCAGCAGTGCCGGCAGCAACATCCCGGCCACCAGTGCGGCCGCGGCTCTCACGCCGCCACCACGTTGACGAGCTTACCCGGCACCACCACGATCTTCTTCACGTCCTTGCCTTGGACGAACGGCTGCACGGAAGGTTCCGCGAGGGCGGCCTTTTCGATGGCCTCGCGGGGAGCATCCACCGCCACCTGGATCTTGCCGCGCAGCTTGCCGTTCACCTGCACCACGAGCTCGAGGGTGGAGCGCTTCAAGGCCGCCGGGTCCGCCGCCGGCCAGCGCTGGGCCATGACCGAGCCCGAGCCGCCCAGTCCCTGCCACAGGCTCTCGGCCGCATGCGGCACGATGGGCGCCAGCATCAGCACGATCCCCTCCAGGCATTCCTGGCGGACCGCCCGGTCCTGGGCTGCCGTGCCCGCGGCGCGGGTCACGGCGTTGAGCAGCTCCATCACCGCGGCGATGGCGGTATTGAAGGTATAGCGCCGCCCTATGTCGTCGCCGACCTTGGCGAGGGTCTCGTGCAGCTGGCGCCGCAGGGCTCGCTGCGCCTCGTCCAGCGCCGCCGGGTCCAGCGCCGGGGCCTTGCCCGCCGCCGTGTGCTCATACGCGGCCTTCCACAGGCGCTTCAAGAAGCGCTGGGCACCCTCCACGCCGCTCTCGGACCACTCCAGGGTCAGCTCCGGCGGCGCCGCGAACATCATGAATAGGCGCACCGTGTCGGCACCGTATTTCTCCACCAGCATTTGCGGGTCCACGCCGTTGTTCTTGGACTTCGACATGGTGCCCATGCCGTCGTACTGCACCGGCTTGCCGTCGGCCTTGAGCACCGCACCCGTCACGCGGCCCTCGGCATCGTGGGTGAACTCCACTTCGTCCGGGCTGTAATAGGTGAGGCTGCCGGCGGTGCCTTTGCGCAGGAAGATGTGGTTCAGCACCATCCCCTGGGTCAGGAGCCGCGTGAAGGGCTCGTCGAACTTGAGCAGCCCCATGTCGCGCATGACCTTGGTCCAGAAGCGCGAGTACAGGAGGTGCAGGATCGCGTGCTCGATGCCGCCGATGTACTGGTCCACCGGCAGCCACTCATCCACGCGCCCGTCCACCATGGCCGCGTCGTTGTCGCGGCAGGCGTAGCGCATGAAGTACCAGGACGAGTCCACGAAGGTGTCCATGGTGTCGGTCTCGCGGCGCGCCGGCTTGCCGCACTTGGGGCAGGCGCACTCCACGAAGGGCTTGTACTTGTTGAGCGGGTTGCCGCTGCCATCCGGCGCCAAGTCCTCCGGCAGTACTACCGGCAGGTCCTTGTCGGGGACAGGCACGTCGCCGCAGGCCTCGCAGTGGATGAGCGGGATGGGGCAGCCCCAGTAGCGCTGGCGCGAGATGCCCCAGTCCCGCAGGCGGTACTGTACCCGCTTCGATCCCAAGCCCTTGGCGGCCAGGTCGGCGGCGATCGCCTCCACGCCCGCCTCGAAGTCCAGGCCATCGTATTTTCCGGAGTTGCAGAGTACCCCGTCCTTGGTGACGAAGGGCTCCGCCGTCTCCCCTGCGGCCGCCTCCTTGGCCCGCACCACGGTCTTGATGGGCAGGCCGTACTTGGTCGCGAACTCATGGTCGCGCTCGTCATGGGCCGGCACCGCCATCACCGCGCCCTCGCCGTAGGCCATGAGCACGTAGTTCGCGACCCATACCGGCAGCTCGGCGCCCGTGAGCGGGTGCTTCATCGTGAGCGCGGTGGTCACGCCCTTCTTTTCCTGGGTGGCGAGCTCCGCTTCGGTGACGCCGCCCTTGCGGCATTCATCGATGAAGGCCGCCACGTTGGGGTCGGATTCAGCGGCCTTGAGGGCCAAGGGATGTTCCGCCGCCACCGCCACGTAGGTGGCGCCCATCAGGGTGTCGGCGCGGGTGGTGAACACCTTGAGCACGCCGCTCGCATGCGGGAAACCGATCTCCACGCCCACGCTCTTGCCGATCCAGTTCTCCTGCATGGTCTTGACCCGCTCGGGCCAGCCCGGCAGTTCCTGCAGCGCCTCCAGGAGCTCATCCGCGTAGGCGGTGATCTTGAGGTAGTACATGGGGATCTCGCGCTTCTCCACCAGCGCGCCGGTGCGCCAGCCGCGCCCGTCGATCACCTGCTCGTTGGCGAGCACGGTCTGGTCCACCGGGTCCCAGTTCACGGTGCCGGTGGTCTTGTAGGCGATGCCTTTCTCCAGCATGCGCAGGAACAGCCACTGGTTCCACTTGTAATACCTGGGGTGGCAGGTGGCCACCTCGCGCTCCCAATCGATGGCTAGCCCTAAGGACTTCAGCTGCATGCGCATGTAGTCGATGTTGTCGTAGGTCCACTTGGCGGGCGGCACCCTGTTCTTGATGGCGGCGTTCTCGGCCGGCAGACCGAACGCATCCCAGCCCATGGGCTGCAGCACGTTGCGTCCGTTCATGCGCTGGTAGCGCGTAATGAGGTCGCCGATGGTGTAGTTGCGCACGTGGCCCATGTGCAGGCGGCCGGAGGGATACGGCAGCATGCACAGGCAGTAGTACTTCTCGCCGGGCGCGTCCTCGCGGGCCCGGTCCGCCCCCAGGCTCTCCCACAGCTTGCGGGCCGAGGCTTCCACCTCGGCCGGTTGATAGGTGTCCTGCATCGTCCCGCTCACCGCGCTTCGTCCTCCGCTCGCATCGTCACCAGGAATACGGCGGTCATGATGACATACCAGACCATGGCCACCGAATGGATGAATATCGTCTCGGTGAGGCCGAACAGGGCGAAGCCCGCGGTCACCAGCACGCCGGCGAGCGCCGCACCCACCCGTTCCGGATCCGGACTCCGCAGGCCCCGGATGAACAGCCACGCCGGCACGCCCAGCAGCGCCAGCAAGCTCAGGAACCCGATCAGGCCGCGGCCCGCCAATGCGTCCAGGTACTCGTTGTGGGGGTGGTCGTACTCGGCGGCCAGCGGCGGCGCCTTGCCCTGCGCCACCCGCTCCTGCACCGTCGCCATGTAGCCTCCCAGGCCGACACCCAGCACCGGGTGCACGCGGAACAGCTGCCAGGCTTCACCCCACATGGTGAGCCTCTCGCTGATGGAGGAATGGCTCAGGGCCGCGTAGCGGTATTCACCGAACGTCGTCTCCACCGGCACCACCTTGAAGGTGGCATGCGGAGGCAGGGTGACGGTGATGCTGCCGCCATATTGATGGTTCGCGAACATGTCCACCGGCCGGTAGGAACGTACATGCTTCACAGGGTGGACGCTGCCGCCGCCGTGGCCGAACTTGAGGATGGCGCTGCCGGACACGAGCCAGCGCGTGTGCACGCGCCCGATCCCGGGCGCCTGGGCCCGCAGCAGCTTCAGCCGGATGCGGTGGTCGCCGGGATTCTCGAACCGCAGCACGCCGAAGCGGCCTTGGCAACCCAGTTTCACCAACCAGCGCCGCCGCATGCCGTCCTCATAAGCCACCTTCCAACCCGCAGTCTCCCGGCTCAGGGGCAGCGCGCTTCCGGCCCAGGCCCTCAGCAACGTCGGCTCACCCATGCACACCGGCGGGTCGCCCATGGACTCCATGCCTTGCTGCACCTGCGAGTAGGTCCGGAACTGGGATACCGCGTTCTCGAGGCGCTCGCGGACGCGGGTCTGCGGCACGAGATACAAGGCGACGAAGAGTCCCGCCACCGACACCGCTCCGATGAGCACGCTGCGGGGATGCAGGAGGTGACGCCCGGCCAGGAACAGCATCAGCAACACCGGCAGCGCCAGCCAGGCGCCGCGGGTGCCGGACAGGAAGCAGGCGAGCAGCCCCGCCAGCACGCACAGCATCGCCAGCTTCGAGCCGAGGCGCGGCAGGCGCGCGCCCATATGCACGTAGCCGGCGGCGAAGGCGAAGGTGGTGACGGTGGCGAGGTCGCCGAACACATTGGCGAGATTCGCATCGCCATTCGGACGCAGGAAGCCAACGACGGAAGTGCGCTCCCACACCGCATCCACGCCCAGCGCCAACGCGCCCAGCCCGAGGCCCGCCCACACCAGGAGCCCCGGCGGCCGGTAGCGGCGCAGCGCGAGGTAGGCTGGCAGCACCAATGTGAGGCGCAGGTAGCGCCCGAGCATGTGGAAGCCGGAGTCGGTCTGGCGGCCGAGCTCGAAGGCCAGCACGCAGACCAGGAAGAAGAACACGAAGGACGCGAGGTAGAGCCACTCGCGGCGCGAGCAGCCGGCACGCAGGCGGTTGCGCGCCCACACCCCGAGGCCGATCACGGTGAGCAGCAGCAGGCCGACGCTGTCGCTGCGGTCCAGGAGCAGGCAGGTGGCCGGGAACAGCAGCACCACCGCCGCCACCACGAGGCGCTGCGCCCAGTCGGCGCGGCCCTCGCCTGCCGCGCGCGCGGTCCAGGCGGCGGCGGAAGCCTTGAGCCCCTGCAGCTCCCGCATCATGCGGCGGCCCTCCGGCGCGCGCGCCAGCCCAGGGCCAGCAACGCGAGCAGCGTGAGGCCGGCGGCAAGCCCATTGCCCCAGCGGCTCACCGGCGTGGCGCCGGCCAGGGGCTGGATCTCGCCCTGCAGCACGTACACCTGCCCGGTGGGCGCAGCGGCGCGCACCTGGCCCGCATCGTCCACGATGGCGGTGATGCCGGTGTTGGTGGCGCGCAGCAGCCAGCGGCCGGTCTCGATGGCGCGCATGCGCGCGATCTCGAGGTGCTGCGGCAGGGCGATGGAATCGCCGAACCAGCCGTCGTTGCTCACGTTCACGAGGAAGGCCGCCTCCGGGAGGGCCCGCATTATCTCATCGCCGTAGGCGTCCTCGTAGCAGATGGACGTGCCGACCGGGTAGCCCGCCGCCACCAGCAGCTTCTGCCGCGCGGCGCCGGGACTGAAGCTCGAGTACGGCAGGTCCATGTCCCGCAACAGCGACTTCACCCAGCGCGGCAGGAACTCGAAGTCCTCGCCGAAGGGCACCAGGTGGCGCTTGTTATAGGTGCCGTCGCTCTGCCCCAGGCTGATTACGCTGTTGTAATAGTTCTCGCCGTCGTAGGTCGGCACGCCCAGCAGGATGTCGGTGCCGTGCCCGCGTGCGTCGGCTTCCAGCGGGTCCAGGAAGTCGAACTGCACCTCGTCCTGATAGGCCGGTACCGCCGCCTCCGGCCAGACGATGAGGCCACGGCCCCAGTTCGCGTCGGTGAGGTGGCGGTAGAGCTTCAGGGTAGGGATGAATGCCGCCGGCTCCCACTTCTGGTCCTGGGGCACGTCGCCCTGGATGAGGCTCACGCTCAAGGGCGGCCCGGCGGGATGGGTCCAGCGCAGCTGGCCCAGGCCCCAACCGGCGGACCACAGCGCCAGCAATGCGGCGACGGGCGGTGCGGAGCGGCGCCAGTTGCCCGCCCCGATGGCCGTGAGCAGCAGCCCCGCGCTCAGCACCACCGCGAAGCTCACGCCGAAGCCGCCGAGATAGGGTGCATAGCCGGCCAGCGGCGAGTCCACCTGGCTGTATCCCAGGGTGAGCCAAGGGAAGCCCGAGAGGAACCAGCCGCGCAGCCATTCCAGGAAGGTCCACGCCGCCGGCAACAACAGCCACAGGCGCAGCGGGCCGGCAGGCGCCCAGGCCGCGGCGAGCGCGCAGGCGCCGGCGGAGTACAGCGCCATGATCGCCACCAGCGCCAGCAGCATGAACCCGGCGGCCAGGGGCGGCACCCCGCCCATGCCGTGCAGGCTGATGTAGAGCCAGTACACGCCGGATAGGAACTCGCCGGCACCGAACAGGAAGCCGCGCCAGGCGGCGCGGCGCCAGCCCAGCGGCGCGATGAGCCAGGCCAGGCCTGCGAGCGCGAGCACCGCGAGCGGATAGCAGCCGAAGGGAGCGAAAGCGAACACCGCGAGCAAGCCCAGCAACGCGGCGGCGGCGTCCCCTGCCCTTCCGGCACGCCACTCCAGCGCCCGCGTGGAGATGCGGTGCAGGATGGCGGCCACCGGACTCACGCCTCGCTTTCGGCGGCCGGGGGCCTGCGCAAGGCTTCCAGGAGGTGCAGGCGCCGGCTGTCGGCGCGCAGCACCTTGAAGCGGAACCCGCCGAGCTCGATGCGCTCGCCGCGCTTCGGCAGGTGGCCGAAGGCATGGGTGACGAGGCCACCGACGGTCTCGAACTCGTCGTCGCTGAGCGTGGTGCCGAAGTACTCGTTGAAGTCCTCCACCGGCGTCACCGCCTTGACGGTATAGCGGGTGTCGGTGTGCTTGAGGATGCGCTGCTCGTCGTCCACGTCGTACTCGTCGTCGATGTCACCGACGATCTGCTCCAGCACGTCCTCGATGGTGACGAGGCCGGCCACGCCGCCGTACTCATCCGCCACGATGGCCATGTGGTTGCGGCTGGCGCGGAACTTCTTGAGCAGGATGTTGAGGCGCATGCTCTCCGGCACGAACGGCGCCGGACGCAGGTACTCGCGGATGTTGAACGGGGCGTCGTCGCCCTCGACGAAGTGGTTGAGCAGGTCCTTGGCCAGCACGATGCCGGTGACCTGGTCCCGGTCCTCGCCCACCACCGGGAAGCGCGAGTGGCCGGACTCGCTCAGCACCGCCAGCGCCTGGCTGAGGTCCATGTCCTTCTCCAGGGCCACCATCTGGGCGCGCGGAATCATCACGTCGCGCACCTGCATGTCCGCCACCTGCAGCACGCCCTCCAGCATGGTCTGGGCGTCGGCGTCGAACAGGTTGCGTTCGCGGGCGTCGTTGAGGAGTTCCAGCAGCTCTTCGCGGTCGCGGGGCTCGCCCGTGAGGGCTTGTCCCAGGCGCTGGAACCAGGCGCGCAGGCCGGGACTGGCGCTACGCTGCGGGTCTTCGTCGGTCATCAATGGGCCGTCAGGAGCGGGTCGGAAGCGGATTTTACCAGCAAAATCGCGGGGTTCGGTGCCTCAGCGGGGTGCGTAAGGGTCAGGGTACCCGAGACCGGCCAGGATGGCCGTCTCCAGGGGCTCCATCTCGGCCGCCTGGCGCTCATCCACGTGGTCATAGCCCAAAAGGTGCAGGCAGCCGTGCACCACCATGTGGGCCCAGTGGGCCTCCGCCGCCTTGCCCTGGGCCGCCGCCTCCCGCGCCACCACCGGCGCGCAGATGACCAGATCCCCGAGCGCCGCCACCGGCACGCCGGGCGGCAACTCCGCCGGGAACGACAGCACGTTGGTGGGGCCGGCCTTGTGGCGGTACCTGCCGTTGAACTCAGCGCTCTCCGCCTCACCCACGACACGGATGGAGAGCTGCGCCTCGGTGCGCCGCCCCATGAGAGCCGCCTCTACCCAGCGCGCGAGGGCCGCCGCATCGGGTACGCCGTCCGCACCACTCACGTCCTCCACGTCCAGCTGGATACCGCCGCCGCTCATTCCTTGTCGCGCTGCTCGTAGGCAGTGACGATGCGCTGCACCAGCGGGTGGCGCACCACGTCGGCAGCGGTGAAGAATGTGAAGCTCACGCCGGGCATGTCGCGCAAGAGCTCCACCGCGTCGCGCAGGCCCGAGCGCTGGACCCGCGGCAGGTCCACTTGGGTGATGTCGCCCGTCACCACCGTGCGCGAGCCGAAACCGATGCGCGTGAGGAACATCTTCATCTGCTCGATGGTGGTGTTCTGGGCCTCATCCAGGATGATGAAGGCCTCGTTGAGGGTGCGGCCGCGCATGAACGCGAGAGGCGCCACCTCGATGACGCTGCGTTCCATGAGGCGCGTGACCCGCTCGAAACCCAGCATCTCGTAGAGCGCGTCGTAGATGGGGCGAAGGTAGGGATCCACCTTCTGGGTGAGGTCGCCGGGAAGGAAGCCCAGCCTTTCGCCCGCCTCCACCGCGGGGCGCACCAGCACCAGGCGCCGCACTTCGTCCCGGTTCAGGGCCGCCACCGCGCTCGCCACCGCAAGGTAGGTCTTGCCGGTGCCGGCCGGGCCGATGCCGAAGTTGAGGTCGTGGCTCGCGATGTTGTGCAGATAGCGGCGCTGGTTCGCGCCGCGGCCGCGGATACGGCCCTGCTTGGTATCGAGGGCGGGCTCGTCGCCGTCCGGCTCCGCGGGCACGGCCCGTCGATCCGCCAGGGCCGCTTGGCTCAGGCTCATGTGTACGGTCTCGCGGCTGATGCGTTCCTTGGCGGTGGCTGCATACAGTTCCTTCAGCACCCGCTCCGCCGCCTGCACCATGCCCGCCGGGCCGATGACCCGGAACTGGGCGCCGCGGTTGTTGATCTCGATGCCGAGACGCTGCTCAAGGTGGCGCAGGTGCTCGTCGAACTGGCCGCAGAGGTTCGCGAGGCGCGCGTTGTCGGCGGGCTCCAGGATGAAGTCGGTGGTGGCGGGAGTGTCTTCTGCCGCAGCCATATCAACCGGCGACACGGCGCGCCGCCATGGGTGCCACGGCCCCGGTGTCAGCCAAGCGGCCACGGTAGGAGTTCTGCATGGCCTGTGTGATGTCCACCTCCGCGAAGTGGCCGATGAGGTCCGCGTCGCCCGGGAAGTTCACCCAGCGGTTGCACTCGGTCTTGCCGGCCACCTCCCGCGGGTCGCGCTCGGCATGCTTCTCGACCAGCACCCGCTGGCGGGTGCCGACCCGGGCCTGCATGTAGTCCTGGCCGAAGGCGTGCACCCGCGCCTGCAGGAGCTCCAGGCGCCGCACCTTCTCGTCGTGGAGCACGTCGTCCTCGTAGCCGGCGGCCGGCGTGCCGGGGCGGCGGCTGTAGATGAAGCTGAAGGCCTGGTCGAAGCGCACGTCCTCGATCAGCTTCATGGTGTCATGGAAGTCACGCTCGCTCTCGCCGGGGAAGCCGACGATGAAGTCGGAGGACAGGCTGATGTCCGGGCGCGCCTCCCGCAGCCTGCGGATCTTGGCCCTGTACTCGAGGGTGGTGTGGCCGCGCTTCATGGCGGCGAGGATGCGGTCCGAACCGCTCTGCACCGGCAGGTGCAGGTAGCCCGCGAGCTTGGGTATGTCCGCGTAGGCACGGATCAGCCGCTCGGAGAACTCCAGCGGATGGGAGGTGGTGAAGCGGATGCGCTCCACCGCGTCCAGCGCGGCGACGTACTCCACGAGCAGCGCGAGGTCCGCCGTGCCGCCGCCGTGCATGGCGCCGCGGTAGCCGTTCACGTTCTGGCCGAGGAGCGTGATCTCCTTCACGCCCTGGTCCGCGAGCTCGGAGACCTCTACCAGCACATCATCAAATGGCCGGCTCACTTCCTCGCCTCGGGTATAGGGCACCACGCAGAAGGTGCAGTATTTGCTGCAGCCCTCCATGATGGAGACGAAGGCGGTGGCACCCTCGGCGCGGGGCGGCGGGAGCCGGTCAAACTTCTCGATCTCGGGGAAGGACACGTCCACCACCGGCCGCTGCGTGCGGCGCGTCTCCTCCAACATCGCCGGCAGGCGGTGCAGGGTCTGGGGACCGAACACCAGGTCCACGAACGGCGCGCGCTTCACGATGCCGCCGCCCTCCTGGCTCGCCACGCAGCCGCCCACGCCGATGACCACGCCGGGCCTGGCCTTGTGGTGCTTCCACAGCCCGAGCTGGGTGAACACCCTCTCCTGGGCCTTCTCGCGCACCGAGCAGGTGTTGAGCAGGAGCACGTCCGCCTCGGCCGGATCCTCGGTGAGGCTGTAGCCCTCCGCCGCCGCCAGCACCTCGAGCATCTTGCCCGAGTCGTACTCGTTCATCTGGCAGCCGAAGGTCTTGATGTGGACACGGACCATGTCAGCGGCCGTAGATGTCGTCGAAACGCACGATGTCGTCCTCACCCAGGTACGAGCCCGTCTGCACCTCGATGATGGCGAGGTCGGTGTCGCCGGGGTTGCTGAGACGGTGCTTGTGCCCGGCCGGGATGTAGGTGGACTGGTCGTGCTCGAGCCTGAAGGTCTTGTCGCCGTTCACGATCTCCGCCACGCCCTCGATCACCACCCAGTGCTCGCTGCGGTGCTCGTGCATCTGCAGCGACAATGAGGCGCGCGGCTTCACCACGATGCGCTTCATCTTGTAGTGCGGCCCCTCCTCCAGCACCGTGTAGGTGCCCCAGGGCCGGTGCACGGTGCGGTGCAGCCTGGCGGACTCGTGGCCGTCCGACTTGAGCTTGTCCACCACCTGCTTCACATCCTGGGTCCGGTCCCGGTGCGCGATGAGCAGGGCATCGGGGGTGTCCACCACGATGAGCCCTTCCACGCCCACCGCGGCGACCAGCCGGTCGCCGCCCTGTACGTAGTTGTCGCGGGAATCCACCAGGATGGCCTGGCCCGCCACCCGGTTGCCCTGGGCGTCGGGTGCGGTGAGCTCGCTGACGGAGCGCCAGGAGCCGATGTCGCTCCAGCCGATGGCGCTCGGCACCACCTTCACGTTGTCGGCCTTCTCCATCACCGCGTAGTCGATGGAAATGGCCGGCGCCTGCGGGAACAGCTCGGATTCGATCTGCACCGCACGCGGGTCCTTGGCGGCCGCGGCGCTACGCTTCCAGGATTCCTGCGTCTTGGTGTAGATGTCCGGCGCGTAGCGCTGGATGGCCGCGAGGATGGCGTCCGCCCGGAAGCAGAACATGCCGGAGTTCCAGAGGTAATCGCCGGAGGCCAGGAAGGACTGGGCCCGCTCCAGGTCCGGCTTCTCCACGAAGCGCTTCACCGCGCCCGCCGCGCCCTGCTTCCAGGCGCCGGCGGACTGGATGTAGCCGTAGCCTGTCTCGGGCGCCGTGGGCACGATGCCGAAGGTGACGAAGCTGCCCTTCTCCGCTTCAGGTGCAGCGACCGCGACGGCTTTCAGGAAGGCGTCGCGGTCTTCGACGAGATGGTCCGCCGGCAGCACCAAGAGCAGTGTGCCGCCGCCGTGGCGTTCCGCCGCCATGAACGCCGCCATGGCGATGGCGGCGGTGGTGTTGCGGCCGACCGGCTCCAGCAGGAACGAGACCTTGGCACCGTTGAGCACCCCCTGCAGGCCCTCGAGCTGCTCCTGGCTCTGGAAATGGTGGTCGCGGTTCGTGACCACCGCGATCTCTTTCACGCCCGGCAGCGCAGCAGAGCGCGCCAGGGTGTTCTGCAGCAGCGTCATGCCGCCCTGTACTTGCATGAAGGGCTTGGGACGCGCCTCGCGCGATACCGGCCAGAGCCTCGTACCGGCGCCGCCGGAGATGATGACAGGCAGGATCATGCGTGAGCCCTGGCCGCGGGAGCGCCCATCTTATCAATGAACGCCAGGAGCTCATCGGTGCGGGCCTGCATCAGTGCCGCGTCGCCACGGGACTCCACGTTGAGCCGCAGGACCGGTTCGGTGTTGGACTTGCGCAAGTTGAAGCGCCAGTCCTTGTATTCCAGGCTGAGACCGTCCACCTGGTCCATGTGGGTCGCGGCGGGCTGGTACTTGGCTTCCACCGCCGCGATCACCCGGTCCGGGTCCGCCACCACCCGGTTGATCTCGCCGCTCACCGGGAACGCAGCCTGCTGCGACTCGACGAGCTGCTTCAGGCTCTGGCCGGTGCGGCTCACGAGCTCCGCCACCAGCAGCCAGGGGATCATGCCGCTGTCGCAGTAGCGGAAGTCGCGGAAGTAGTGGTGGGCGCTCATCTCGCCGCCGTAGAGCGCATCCTCGCGGCGCATGCGCTCCTTGATGAAGGCGTGGCCGGTCTTGCTCAGCACCGGCAGCCCCCCGGCGGCCTTCACCGTCTCGAGGGTGGACCACGTCAGGCGCGGGTCATGCACGATCTTCGCGCCCGGGTGGCTCGCCAGCAGCGTGCGCGCCAGGAGCCCCACCAGGTAGTAGCCTTCCACGAAGCCGCCGTCGCCGTCGAAGAAGAAGCAGCGGTCGAAGTCCCCATCCCAGGCGATCCCCATGTCGGCCTTGTGTGTGCGCACCGCTTCGGCGGTGACGGCGCGGTTCTCCGGCAACAGGGGGTTGGGGATGCCGTTGGGGAAATTCCCGTCGGGTTCATGCTGCAGCTTCACGAACTTGAACGGCAGCTCGGGCTCCAGCACGTCGATGACGGGACCCGCGCAGCCGTTGCCCGCATTGGTGACGATAGTGAGGGGCTTGAGCGCCCCCACGTCCAAGTATCCCAGCAGGTGGCGCACATAGTCGCGCTTGAGATCCAGAGTCTCGCAGCGGCCGCGCTTATGGGGTGTCTTCCATTCGGGCTGCGCCGCCACCCGCGCCTTGATCTCGAACAGGCCGCTGTCTCCGCTCACCGGGCGCGAGTCCTCGCGCACCAGTTTCATGCCGTTGTACCCCTGCGGGTTGTGGCTGGCGGTGACCATGATGCCGCCGCCGAGGTTGCGGCTGAAGGTGGCGTGATATACCTGCTCGGTCCCGCACAAGCCGATGTCGAGCACATCGGCACCGGCGTCCTGCACGCCGCGCGCCACGGCGGCGGCGAGTTCGGGGCTGGAGAGGCGCACGTCACGGCCCACCGCCACGCGCTTTGGGCCCGTGAGCTCGACGAAGGCGCGGCCGATGGCATAGGCGATGTCCGCGTCCAGTTCTTCGGGGACGCGGCCGCGGATGTCGTAGGCCTTGAAGGCGGCGCCCAGGCGGGCGGCCAGGTCGGTGGCTGTCATATATAGAGGGGCCGGGCCCGCGACAGGACCGGCGGCGGCGTTGCTATGGAAGGCGGATTATAGACCGTGGGCCGCGGGGCTCACGACTTTACCAGGCGCAAGGCGACTCGGCCCGTGCCCTGTTCCCCGCTCTCGGCCTGGGGCGTGAACTCCGGCACCAGGGCGCGCAGCTGCACCTTGGCCCGCTCCGGGTCCGCCGCCACCGCCTGCAGGCTGTCGATGCCCGCATTCAGCGCGTCGAGCTGGGCCGGCACCGCGTTGGCCAGCAGCAGCTTGGGATGGGTGGTGCCCTTGAGCTCCTCGCGGGTGTAGAAGAGCTCCTCATGCATCTTCTCGCCGGGCCTAAGGCCCGTGTACACGATCTGGATGTCCTGGTGGGGCCGCAGGCCCGAGAGCTGGATCAGCTTCTCAGCCAGGTCACGGATGCGTACCGGCTCACCCATGTCCAGCACGAAGATCTCGCCGCCGCGGCCGATGGCGCCCGCCTGCATGATGAGGCTGGCGGCCTCGTGGATGGTCATGAAGTAGCGGGTGATGTCCGGGTCGGTGACGGTGACCGGACCGCCGGCGGCGATCTGCCGCTCGAACAGCGGCACCACCGAGCCGTTGGAAGCCAGCACGTTGCCGAACCGGGTGGTGACGAAATGGGTGCCGGCGTCGCGGTTGAGGGCCTGGCAATAGAGCTCGGCCACGCGCTTGGTGGTGCCCATCACGTTGGTGGGGTTCACCGTCTTGTCGGTGGAGATCAGCACGAACTTGTCCACGCCGTGGCGCAGCGCCGCATCGGCGATGACGCGGGTGCCGAAGATGTTGTTGCGGATGCCCTCCGCGACGTTCTCCTCCACGATCGGCACATGCTTGTAGGCGGCGGCGTGGAAGATGATCTCGGGCTTGACCTGGGCGAACAGCGTCTCTACCGCGGTCTCGTCCTGGATGTTGCCGAGCGCGCTGGTGAACACCAGCGAGGGCGCGGTGGCGGCCAGCTCCTGGTCGATGCTGTAGAGGTTGTATTCGCTGTTGTCCATCACCACCAGCAGCGCCGGATCGTGGCGGCTGATCTGGCGGCACAGCTCGGCGCCGATGGAGCCGCCGCCGCCCGTCACCAGCACGCGCTTGCCGCGCAGGAAGTCGGAGATGGCGCGCGAGTCCAGCACCACCGGGTCGCGGCCGAGCAGGTCCTCCACCGTGACGGGGCGCAGGCGCGAGACCTCGACCCGGCCGTCGGCGAGTTCCGTGAGCGAGGGCAGCGTGCGGCAGGGCACATGCACCTCGTTGCACATCTGCACCACCCGGTCCATGGTCTTGCGCGAGGCCGAGGGCATGGCGATGAGCACGATGTTCGCGTCATAGGCGCGCACCAGGCGCGCGATGTCGTCGAGGCGGCCGCGCACCCGCACGCCCTGCACCTCGTGGCCCTGCTTCTCGGCGGCGTCGTCCACCAGCGCCACCGGCAGGAACGGCCCATGGCGGCGCAGGTCGCGGATCAGGAGCTCGCCGGCGCGGCCGGCACCGACGATGATGGCGCGCGCGGTGCTCTCGTCGCCGAAGGTCATCCAGCGGTCCTTGAGCACGCGGTACAGCATGCGGCTGCTGCCGAGGCCGATCGCGAGCAGGATCGGGTACAGCAACAGCACCGAGCGCGGTACGCCCTGCAGGCGGCCGAACAGGAACGCCGCCAGCACGGTGGCGAGGGCGCCCAGCACCGTGGCCTTGACGATGCGCATCAGGTCGGGGATCGAGGCGTAGCGCCAGATGCCGCGGTAGCAGCCGAACATCCACAGCGTGAGTGCGTGCGCCGGCAGTGCCATGCAGGTGATGAGCAGCATGCCGCCGAAATAGATGTGCGGGATCGGAGTGAGGTTGAAGCGCACCCAGTAGGCGAGCAGCACCGCGACCGGGATCCACAGCAGATCGTGGAGGAACACGGTCCACCGGCTGCGCAACAGCAACCACCCGTCTCGTCTGGAGCCCATCTGGATCGATTCCTCTTTAAGTCGGCACGCGTCGGCACTCAAGCGTATTAACGTACGCGATGAGCGCCAGGTAGACCGCCGCCGCCCACCCCAACAGGAGTCCCTGAACTCCTGGTTCAGTGAAGCAAAAGCCGGCTACGGCTAGCAAGCTACATTTTAACATAAGGACGTATTCCCAGAGTACCGCCCGGCGGTGGCTCCAGCCCAGTCCGACCAGACGCTGATAGAAGTGCTCCCGGTGGGCTTGCCAGGGCCGTTGGCCATGCACGGCACGACGTATCACCGTCCAAGTGGCATCCACCACGAAGGGCGAGAACACCAATAGCCCCAGCCAGAGGGGGAACAGGTCTTGGCGCTCCGCCCAAAGAAGAAACAGAGCCACCAGCAGGCCGAGGCTTCCCGAGCCCACGTCCCCCATGAAGAGGCGTGCCGGGGGGAAGTTGAAGGGCAGGAAGCCCCCCGCTGCTGCTGCTGCCAACAACGCCACGCCGGCGAACACAGGCGCATGGGCCAAGCAGCCCAACAGCGCAAAGGTGCCGAAGCCGATGACGGCCATTCCCCCGGCAAAGCCGTCCATCCCGTCCATGAAGTTATATAAGTTGATCAACCAGACGGTCAGCAGCAGGCTGAATGCCATGAGCACTCCATGGGGCGCATGCCACTCCCATCCCGGCAGGAGATGCAGGGATCCGAGCGCATACCCGCCCCAGTCCACCAATCCCAGAGCCGCAAGCACATGCACCAGGAGACGTAGCCAGGCCGGCAGCCGCCAGACATCATCTGCGAAGGAGACGGCAGCCACCATCAACAGCGGCACCGCCACCCAGCCCAGGCCGGGCACATGCCACCCGGTGGTGAGCAGACCCACGCCGAGACCCGCCAGGATCGCGAGGCCGCCGGAGCGCGGCGTCGCGCCGGAATGGAGCGAACGTGCGTTGGGCAAGTCCAGGAGCGCGAAGCGGCCGCGGTAGCGGCTCAGGAAACCTGCGAGTGCCGCGCTCATCGCAGACGCGGCGAGGACCGCAAAGAGCAGGCGCATCACGGTGCCGGCCCCGGCGTGAACGGCCGCGGCCGGATGCCGAGCGCGTGCTCCGCGGCGGCGCAATCGAACACCATGTCCCGGTTCATGCGCTCCGCCACCTCCGGCGTGAGAGCGCGGTAACGCGGCAAGAGGCGCGCGGCGGCGATGGCCGCGCGGTAAAGGAAGACCGGCACCGGCAGGATGCGCGGCTCGCGTCCCAATGCCCGGAAGATGCGTTCCAGCATGGCGCGGTAGCTCAGGGTCTCGCCGCCGGCGATCTCGTAGGCCGCCGACTGCGGCAGCGTGAGCGCCGCCACGCAGGCGGCGGCGAGATCGTCCGCGTGCAGCGGCTGGCGCATGCCTCGCCCCGGCCAGGCCAGCGGGAAGAAGCCGATGCGGCGGATGAGCGCGGCGATGCGCGCCACGTTCTTGTCGCGCCGGCCGTCGTAGACGAGCGTGGGCCGCAGCAGCGTGTAGACCACGCCGCGGGTGCTGCACGAATCGATCATCCCCTGCTCCGCTTCCCGCTGGTGGCGCACCAGCTCGCGTTCTCGGTGCGAGGCCGAATCCACCTTGGTGTAGACGCTGGTGGTGCCGATGGCCACCACCCGGCGCAGGCTCGCGGGCGCGCCTCGCAGCAACCGCGGCAGGAGCGGCAGGGGCGCCAGGTGGATGAGTGCCTGGGTGTCGGCGAGCGCCGCGCTCCATGCTTCATCTCTGGCCACGTCCACCTGTCGCCATGCGCTGTCAGGATGGGAACGGCGGCTCAGCACCATGACCTCGTGGCCGGCGCGGGCGAGGCGCGGCAGGAGGTAATCTCCCACCACGCTGCTGCCGCCGGTCACCAGCACGCGCATGGACTCAACGCCGCCGCAGCCGGACGATGGGCGCGAGCAGCAGGAAGCGTGACCAGATGCCCGCCCACACCAGCACCGTGAGCCAGGCTGGGCTCGCGGCACGCTGGAACTTGGAGAAGTAGCGCCACATGCCCCGGTGCTTGTGCCAGAGCACGAACACCGGCCGGCCGCGGCTGGAGGCGCCCTGCACGTGGCTCACGCTCACGGCCGGCACGAACAGCACGCCTGCCCCGGCCTGCTGCACGCGCTTGCACAGGTCGAGGTCCTCGCAGTGCAGGAAATAGCCCTCGTCCCAGCCGCCCAGCCGTTCGAAGAGGTCACGGCGTATCAGGAGGCAGGCGCCGGAGATGGCTTCCACCGGCGCGGGGCCATCAGGCAGCGGCGTGCCCGTGAGGTCGAAGCCGCTCACCTTGCCGTCGGTGCCCGGGCCATCGAGTTTGAGCACCCGCATCAGCGCGCGGCGCGTGTCCGGCAGGTGGCGGCGGCAGCCGCGCTGCTCGCTGCCATCACTGTTTAGCACCAGCGGGCCCAGCATGCCCGCCTGGGGACGCGCCTCAAGCACCGCCACCAGGCGCTCGAGCGCTCCCGCCGGCATGCGGCAGTCGGGGTTGATGAACAGGAGGTAGCGGCCGGTGGCGGAAGCGGCGCCCTGGTTGCAGGCGGCGCCGAAGCCGCGGTTCACGGGATTGCGCGCCAGCACCACGCCGGGGTGCGCGCCGGATTCCAGGAACGCGAGGCTGCCGTCCTCGGAGGCGTTGTCCACCACCACGGTGCGGACCAGGCCCTGCTGGCCGGCGAGGGATTCCACCAGCCCGCGCAGCAGCGGGCCGGCGTTGTAGTTGACGGTGACCGCCGTGACCGCCGCGGCGGACACCTCAGCCCTCGACGAAGTTGCGCATGAACAGGTCCATCACGTGCTGGGTCATGCCGCCCTGCACATGGCGCAGGTCGTCCTCCCAGGCCATGCCCCGCTCCGAATTCATGACGATCTCGTAGCTCGGGAAGTACTGCACGTTGTCGTGGGCCGAGGCGAAGTCCTGGGCCACCGCGCGGAGCGTCGACTTGGAGTAGGTGTTCGCCACCACGATGTCCTGGCCGCTGAAGGTCGCCTGCAGCGGGACCGGCGAGGTGGTCACCACCATCTGCAGCTCCGGATGGCCGTGGCGGCTGAGCAGCGCGTGCAGCTGCTCCATGTTGTCCATGTTCTGCAGGTAGTTGGAGACCATGAACTCGTAGCGGCCGGGGTTCAGCTGCAGCATCTCCTTGTTGGGCGTGGTGTTGAGGTACACCTCCGCCTGCTTGTCGTACCAGACCTCCACCAGGCCCAAGGTCATGAACACCACGCGGCAGTCGCGGATGCGGGCGTTGACCTCCTGGATCAGGCGCCGCCGCTCCAGGGTGCCGGCCCGGTCCACCACCTCGAGGGTGGGGTTGATGTGCGGGTCGATGCAGCGCTTAGCGTCCAGGTCCACGAGGCTCGTCTCGGGGAACTTCACCGCCGGGTCCAGCGCCCAGCTGAGCTCGTTCAGCATCGAATAGGTGGTGTACTTGTTGGTGAAGCCGAGCGCCGTGACCTTGCTGTGGCCGGTGCTGGTGCTGAAGCGGTCGAAGTCGGTGGCGGCGCTAACCACCTGGAAGCCGCGCCCCTTGAGCGCGTTCTCGATGCCGCGCGCGAAGCAGGAGCCGATGGCGAACAGCTTGTCCTGCCTGTCTATCTTGAACTCCGGCTGCACCATCGCCGAGAAGCGCGGCTGGCGCAGGCGCTGGCAAGCGTAGGGCCCGGCGGCATCCTTGAAGTCGATGCCGGCCTTGGACCAGCGCGAGTGCTCCTTGCCGGAGGACTGGGTGGCTTGGGGCCCCGGGCGGTGGCCGCCCAGGCGGGCGAACATCGCGCGCAGGCGCGGGTGGCTGTCGAGGGTCTTGTCGAGGAATCCCATGGCTGTGCTCCGTGCGCGGCGCGGCCTAGCCCGCCGCCTTCAGTTCCTGCTGCCGGTCGATGGAGGTGATCACCTCCGCGAGGCGCCCGCGGATCACCTCCGGTGAATAGCGTTCCCGCACCACCCGCCGGCCGGCCTGCGACATGCGCTGCCACAGCTCAGGATCGGTGTAAGCGCGCACTACCGCGTCGGCGAAGCTCTGCGGGTCGTCGCCGATCAGCACCTCGCGCCCGTCCTCCACATACATGCCCTCGGCGGCGATGGAGGTGGCCACCACCGGCAGGCCGTAGCTGAAACTGGTGCCGAGCTTGCCCTTGATGCCGGCACCGAAGCGCAACGGCGCCACCATCAGGCGGCAGGAATTGAAGTAAGGGGTGATGTCCTTCTGGAACCCCAGCACCTGGATGTGGTCGCAGGCGAGGTCGCGTATCTCCGCCGGCGGCCGCGAGCCCAGGATCAGGAACCTGAGGTCCGGGATGCGGCTCCTCAGCGCGGGCAGCACCTCGCGGCAGAAGTACAGCACCGCCTCCACGTTGGGGTTGTGCTGGTAGCCGCCGATGAACAGGATGTCGCGGCGCGCCTCGAAGCCGGGGCCCTGAGGCTCCTCCGGGATCACCAGCTGCACCACGTGCACGTTCGCGCGCGGCGCCTCCTGGGCCAGGAGCTCCTTCTCCACCGGGCTCACCACGATGCTGGCGTCGGACTCGCGGATGAGCTTGAGCTCGTCGGCGCGGGTGCGCTCGGCGCGGTCGGCGATGAGCGGGTTGTTCTCCACCGCCGCCTGGCGCCGCTCACGCAGGTAGTGCAGGTCCACAGTGTCGTAGATGACGCGCAGGCCCGGCGCGGCCTTCTTGAGGTGGTCGAGGTGGCGGATCGCCACGTAGGGCCGGCACAGCATGGCGAGCTGGAACTCGCCGGCGCGGGCCTTGATGAACTGATCCACCGACACGCAGTGCGGCTCGTACACGCATTCGATGCCGAGCCGCTGCAGGTCGCGGGTGTATTCGCCGTCGTGCAGCAGGTTGTCCGGCACGAAGGTGACCTTGTAGCCCAGTGACTGCAGCAGCTTCAGGTGGTAGAACTTGAGCAGCGAGCCCGCATCGTGGTCCGGGCGCGGCGTGTTGGCGTCGATCACCAGCAGGCGCTTGGTGACGCTGCGGTCCTTCTCCAGCAGCGGCAGCATGCCGTTAGGACGGTGCGAGGCCAGCACGTCCTTCCAGCGCTCGTGCAGCTTCTTGAGGTTCACCACCTGGTACTTCTTCACGCCGGAGCCGAGGTCGGTGCCGGAGCTCACGCCCTCGTAGTGAACGATGGTGGAGAGCGGCTGGTACAGGACCCTGAGGCCGCGCTTGCGCACCTGGAAAGCGAGGTCGGTGTCCTCGCAATAAGCGGGCGCGTAGTGGCTGTCGAAGCCGCCGAGTTCGCGGAACAGCGCGAGGGGCACCATGATGCTGGCGCCGGAGCAATAGTCCACGTCCCGCAGGTAGTTGTACTCGGGACGGTCCGGGTCGTCGAAGCGTCCGTAGTTCCAGGCAGAGCCATCGCGCCAGACGATGCCGCCGGCCTCCTGCAGGCGCCCGTCCGGATACACGAGCTTGGAGCCGACGAGACCCGCCTCGGACACCTGGTCGAAGGTCGCGCGCAGCTCGTCCAGCCAACCCGGCAGCACCTGCACGTCGTTGTTCAGGAAGTACACATAGCGGCCGCGCGAGGCAGTGGCGCCGGCGTTGCAGGCGCCGATGAAGCCGAGGTTCTGCTCGTTCTTGACCACCCGCACGCCCTTGCAGCGGGCCAGCACCGCCGGGGTCTCGTCCTTCGAGCAGTCGTCCACCACGATCACCTCGAAGGGCGTCTTGGCGCCGACCGCGGCGATGGAGTTCAGGCAGTGCAGCGTGTGCGCCACGTTGTTGTAGACGGGGATCACCACCGAGACCTCAGGTGTCTCCGAGGTGGCGAGCACCGGACCCTCGCCCGCCAGCACCGCGGCCGGGCCCTTAGGGTCCACCTTCTCGCCACGCACCGCGCGGGTCTTGTAGTCGGCGCTGCCCGGGGCGCCGGCGCCGAAGAGCCGGCCCAGGCTGCGGCGCAGGACCATGCGCAGGCGCATAGGCATGGGGATGCGGTAGTACACGTCGCGGGCCACCAGCCTCAACACCCCTGCGTTCATGAAGCGCAGCTTGGGGATGGAGCGCAACATCACCATCAGGCCGCGCAGCGGCGCGGTAACACGCCAGGAGGTCGAGTGATAGAGCGCCTGCAACTCGCGCTTGAGATGGCCCATCTCCCTGAGTTCGCCCCGCTGCCATTCCAGCTCTTGGGCCCGGGCCACGGCGAGGCCGGCGTGATGGCCGCGTTCCTCGGCGATGTGCTTGATCTCCTGGTCGCGGGCCTGGATCAGACGGTCCTTGTCGGCGAGCGCCGCATCGCGCGCGTGCAACTCGGCGTAGAGCGAACCGAGGATGTGGTCGAAGCCGGCGCTCAGGCCCGCCAGCTCCTTGCCGAGCCGGTCGAGCTGGGCCGGGTCGGTGCCGCCGGTCAAGGTCTTGTAGGTATCGCGGGTGAGCCGCCCGAGCTCGCCGCCCGGCATCAGCTCCGGTTTCTGGTGGTGGCGCAGTTCCTTGTGCACGAAGGCGGACATGCCCTGCTCAAGCGTGCGCTCGTCCGCCGGCCATGCGAGGCCCAGCTTCTCCCAGGCGGGCTTGAGCGCGCCGCGCCAGTCGGCCAGCACCGAGGCATAGTCCACCACCGCCCGCGGGCCGCCGCGGCTCGCCGCCTCCGCGTCCATGAGGTAGCGCAAGGTCAGCAGCGCCGACTTCTCCGGCGCGAAGTCGTTGCGGCTCTTGAGGGAAGCGATGATCTCAGCGGGGTCGCGGGTCGCGATCAGGTAGCAGGGCTGCCAGCCGAGCTCACGCAGGAGGTCCTGCCATAGGGGCAGCATGCGGCACAGGCGCGGGTCCTTGACGCAGGCGAGTTCCGCCGTACCGAAGTCGCGCTTGAGCACCGCCTTCAAGGCATCGCGTTCCGGGCGGATGGTCTCGTAGTTCCACCATTTGTCCGGCAGTGCGCGTACGTCGTCCCAGGCGTAACCGAGCTTGTCGAGGACGGCATCGTGGATGCGCACGATCTCGTCGTGCTCCCAGAAACCCATCACGTTGTCCTGGCCCGCCGCCATCATCCGGTCGCCGAGCTCGGCACCCAGCAGGCGGCAGCTGCCTGCCAGCACCGAGGTGCCGCTGCGGTGCATGCCAAGGATCATCAGCATCTTCATACGGAACGCCCCCACAGCGCGGACAGGCGCGCCCCCAGGCCCCGGCGGATGCGCGCCACCGGCGGCTCTTGCAAGCGGCGGCAGTGCTCCTCGAACAGGCGCTGCATCTCGGTGCGGGCGCCGGCGTCGCCCTGTTCCAGGCTCTCGGGTGCCGCCAGCATGTCGCGGTAGAGCTGCTCGGCCTCGCGGGCGGCGGTCGTGCTGGTGTCCACCGGCACCGAGTCCTTTTCCACCTCGGAGCTGTTGATCTTGTTGTCGAGCGGCTTCAGGCAATCGGCGGAGTAAGTCTCACCCAGGAACGCCAGTACCCGGCGGAACGCCTGCTCCGGCTGGCCGGTGAAGTCTTCGTAGCGCACGCGCAGCATGCGCGCACGGCCGAGCGCGCGCTCGCCCAGCCAGGCGGCGCGGGTGAGCCTCAACCAGGCCTGGTAGGCCTCGTCGTGACCATAGTCGCGCGCGCCGGTGCGGGAGAACTTCATGAGCGAGCGCGCCACGTCGTGCGGGTTGCGCAGGAGGTGGACGAAGCGCGCACCGGGGAACAGGCGCGATAGCGGGTATATATAGTGCGAGTTCTCGGGGGTCGCGTCGGCCCAGCGGCGCTTGGGGTCGTCCGGCGAGCGGCGCCGGTGCATCTCACCCTTCACCTTGCGCTCGGTGTGCTCGATGAGCCGCTGGTTGGCGGCACCCATGAGGTGCTGCAGGCCCTCGCCGAACAGGCGGTAGAACTCGTCCTCGTCCATGCCGATCTGGCCGAGGTGCGAGAAGCCGCCGTTCACGGTGGCGAGGCGATAGAGGTTGTCCAGGTCCACACCCAGGCGTGCCAGCCAGTTGGTCTCCGGCAGGTTCACGATGTTGGGGTGCTGGCCCAGGCACCAGCAGAAGATGCTGGTACCGGAGCGGTAGGAACCCACCACGAACACCGGGCTGTGGCTATGGTCCGACATCAGGAAGGGTCCTTGGGGAGACGCTGGAGCCGGCGGCGGCAAGACCCTGAATTTTATCTTAAATCTACCCTGCCAGTCCCATTGAGGCCTCAGCCTGGCGGCGAAAATGCCCCGGGCTCCGCGTCCCGGGTGTAGCCCATGGCGGCGAGCTCGGTGCCGGCGATTCGCCACACCAGCGCCCGGTCGCGGGCGGTGAGGCTCTCGCGCCATTCCCCCGCCACGCCCTTGCGCATCACATCCTGCCCGGCCACGCCCCGTGGCCGCCCGCTCTGGGCCTCGAAGGAGCTCGCCCTGGCCACCGCTGCTACGGTTGTTGGGGAGGCGTCGGCGCCGAGCGTCTGCAGGAGGCGCCGGAACTCGCCGTCGAAGTCCGCCAGGAGGTCTTCGTAGCGCAGCACCGTGAGTTCGCCCCGCTCCGCCGCCTTGAGTACCTTCCGCACCCGGTCCGCCCACACCGACAGGGAGCGGCCGAGGCGCCAATCCTCGCCGTAACCGGCCAGGCGGCGCAGTGCCGTGACGCCGCGGATACCCGCCTCGCGGGCCAGCGCCACCGGTTTCATGAAGCTCACGTGGCTGTGCTGCCATGCCATGCGCCGCTCGCGCATGAGCTGGCGATAGTGGAACGCCGATACCGCCGCATCCCGGCCGTCGCGCACGATCGCCACGCGCGGCGCCTGGGGCCGCCATTCCCTAAGCGCGTCCAGGCACAGGATCTGGTCCGCGCCCTTCAGCACCAGCCGCTGGCCCGGCTTGAAGGCCGGCGCCAGTGCCGACAGGAACCCGTCCATGGCCTGAGCCGGCGTCGAGGCCTTGCGCAGCGCCTCGAAGGCGGCGGCCAGCAGCGCCGGCGGGAAGTTGAGGAACCCGACCGGCTTGCCCTGCGAGGCCCGCTCGCCGCCGGCGGTGGAACCTTCCGTCAACATCGCCGTCAACACCCGCACCGCAACCTCGGCCGGCAGGTCGTAAAGAGACGCGACGTCGCGGTAGCTGCCATCGGGGAGATAACGATGGAATGCGCCGGGCGCCAGCTGCTCGACCCTGAGCGCACAGAATGCGCTCCGGCCGAACACGTTGGCCAACCGCTCGCGTGGCGGCAATAGGTGCCGGCCGCTACGCCCGGCCACAGACCGCAGCACGTCCAGCTCGCGCAGGGCCGAGAACTCAGGATGGGCCGCCAGCGCGGAGAGCAGCCAGCTGGTGCCGTTCTTGTAGAGGCCGACGATGAAGACCGGATCGGCTGGCCGGTTCACTTCCGTGGGCCGCTGGACTGCATGTTCTTCAGGTAACGCTCCACCACGGCCTTGGGCTCGCCGATCTCCACGGTGGCACCCTTCTCTACCCACACCACCCGGTCGCACAGCTCCAGCACCGTGTCGGTCTGATGGGTCACGATCACCACGGTCTTATCGGAGGCGATCTTCTGGCGCATGACGGCTGAGGATTTCTCCTTGAAGCTGGCGTCACCGGTGCCCAGCACCTCGTCGATGAGCAGCACGTCCGGGTCGGCGCGGGAGGCCACGGTGAAGCCGAGCCGCGCGCGCATGCCGGAGGAGTAGGTGCGCACCGGCTCGTCGATGAACTGCTGGAGCTCGGCGAAGCGCACGATCTCATCCATGCTCTCCTCCACCTGGCGGCGGGTCATGCCCAGCAGGATACCGGACAGCACTGCGTTCTGGCGGCCGGTGAGGGAGGGGATGAAGCCCGCCTGCAGCGCCAGCAGCGAGACGCGCTCGGTCCTGCGCACGATGCAGCCATTGTCCGGAGCCAGGATGCCGGCCAGCAGGCGCAGCAGCGTGCTCTTGCCGGCGCCGTTGCGGCCTATCACGCCCAGCGTCTCGCCGTGCCGAAGGTCGAAGCTCACGTCGTGCAGGGCCCAGAACGCCGAGGAGCGCAGGAAACCCGCCTTCCGCCGGTAGCGCACGCCCACGTTCTTGAGTTCGATGATGGTGTCGCCGCTCATGCGCCCCTCAGACGATCATGAGTTTTGGATAGGAACGGTCGAAGCGCTTCAGCAGCCATAACGCCAGGGCATAGATCATGCAGGAAGCCAATAACACGGCGGCGAGCGCGCTCCAATCCGGCCAGACCTTGGACACCAGGACGTCGTGGAAACCCGCGATGACCGGCACCATGGGGTTGAGCCGCAGCACCTGCGCCACGCTGGGGGGCAGGCGGCTGATGTCGTTGATGACGCCCGAGATGAACAACATGACGACCAGGCCGTTGCTGATGATGAGGTCCAGGTCGGGGAGCAGCGGCACCAGCGCGGCCGCGAGGGAAGCCAGCGCCAGGGTCAGCATCAGCTCCACCACCACCAGGAACGGCAACGCGAGCCAGGACGTCCCGATGCCGTTGGTATATGCAGCCAGGCACAGCAACAGAGCCAGGATGATGAGAAACTTCATGCCGTTGGTGACCAGCACCATGCTCGGCAGGATGTACTTGGGCAGGTAGACCTGCTGGATCAAGCCGCTGTTGGCCTGGATGATCCCGCCGCCGTTCTGCACCGTGCTGGAGAAGAGCTTCCACGGCACCAGTCCGCTCAGCAGGAACAGCAGCCGGTGCTCGCCGCCCTGGCGCAACCCCAGGCCGAAGGCCAGGTAGAAGGCCATCATGTAGAGCAGCGGCTCCAGCACCCACCACGCGAAACCCACGTAGCCGCGGGCCGCGTCCGCATGCAGGTCGGCCAGTCCCCTGTACCAGATGAGTTCGGCGTAACGCGGCCTGCGCATCCGTTCGGTCTCTCGAGCGTGGAAGGTGGGCGCGGCGGATCCGCGCGGGCGGCATTATAACCCGACGTGGAACCGTCCTACCTCGATACGGCGGGCATCGCCGTTGCAGCTCACGCTCAGGGCGTGGTCGCCCGGCAGGAACAGCGGCAGCCGCCCGGTCATCACGGCGTCGAGCATGTCGTCGCCCTTGTCCTCGATCCTGAGCTCCTCGAAACCGAGCCAGGCGTGCACCCGCCGCGCGCCGCCGCGGTACCTGATGTGGAACACCGGGCTGCCATCCTGCTGGGGGTTGAAGCCGTGGCCCCAGCGCGTGGACCGGGGAGTCCACTCCACCACCTGCATGTCGCAGGGCTGGCTCGGATTGGCTTCCGAGAGGTAGGGAAGACCCAGAGACGGGATCTCCAGCGCCCGCTCCGGGTCACCGTAGAGCATGGCCGTGGTGTAGCCGGCGCCGCCCACGAGGTCGGTGCGGAACACCTGCATGTCCGCGTGCCAGCGGTTCACCTGGCGGCAGGTCTCGCTGCGGGTCTCTGGCGCACAGAACCCCGGGGTACCCCGGTCCGGCACCACCAGCAGCCGGCCGTTGCGCATGCGCGGGTGCAGCCCTGGCGGCGGCGTGAACACGTCCAGCTCCGTGGGTCCCTGCACGTGCAGCAGTCCGAGCAGCAGGCGCGGCAGCTCGTACAGCGAGATATGCCCGAGCTTGAGGGGGCCGTTGCGCCCGTCGATCACCAGCAGCGGCGTGCTCTGGTGCACCTCCAGCATGGCCGGCGTGAACTCCTCCTCCCTGAGGCCCGTGAGCCCCGAGCGGTGGAACGGCGCGAAGCCGTCGCCGAGCACCGGCAGATGATCGCCGAAGGCCACGATCAGCGCGTCCGGGTCGCGCGCCCTCAGGCGCTGGACGTAGGCGGCGAGTTCGGCGGTGTCGTAGTACACGCTGTCGGCATAGCCATCGATGAGCCTGTCCTTCGAACTGCCATGGATCCGGGGCGGACGCTTGCGCGCGTCCAGCTCGAACGGGTAATGGCCGCTCACGGTGGCGATGTAGGTGAAGCCCGGCCCCGGCGCCGGCTGCTTGCTGGCGAGCGTCTCCCATTGCTCGAACAGCGCCTGATCGGCCATGAAGCCGCCGTTGCGGTCGTCCGGGTCGAAGTTATCGCCATCGTAGAATCGCTGGAAGCCCACGTGGCGGAACACATGGCCGCGGTTCCACACGCCGAAGGCGTCGGGCGTCACCGCGTAGGTGTGGTAGCCCGCCTGGGCCAGGATGCGCGGCAGGCACAGGGCCGGCCGGTCGAGGCCAGTGACGAACACGATCGCGTCGTCGAAGGCGGGCATGCCGCACAGCGCCTCGAACTCCGAGTTCGCGGTGCCCCCGCCGAATACCGGCACCAGCGCCTGGCTGTGGCCGGACTGCTCGTACAGCGCCCGGAACGCCGGCGCGAACGGGTCATGGTCGAAATGCTCGGCCTTGAGCAGCGATGCGTCCCACAGCGTCTCCATCATGAACACGTAGACGTCACGCGGCGGTCCCGCCGCCGCGGGCCGTGGCAGCGGCACCTGCAGCGGCACGTCCCGCAACGCGGCCGCCACCTCCTCCTGTCCCGGCACGCGGCCGGCCACGGCGCGGGCGCGGGCATATTCGTTGAGCAGGAACAGGTGCGGGCCGCGCTCGTAGAAGTTGTAGATCTGGCCGAACGGCGTGTAACCGTAGAAGCGGTCCATGCCGCTCGCGATCTCCGCGGGCATCAGCCGCAGGACCCCATACACCAGCAGCAGCCCCCCGAACAGCAGCACCGGCGTGCGCCGGCGCCAGCGCAGCCCCGCGAGCGCCAGCAGCAGCAGGAGCGCGAACGGCATGGCCATGAGCACGAAGCGCCAGCCCGAGACCTGTTCGAACAATACCGGCAACGCCGTCAGGTCCGCGGGCAGCACCGGTGCCGCGAAGTACTGCATCTTGTAGGCGTTGCCGAGGTACAGGAGGCCCAGCGCCAGCACTTGAACGGCCAGGAACAGCCACCAGGGCCGCAGCAGGAGATACAGCCACCAGGCCAGCAGCGTGCAGGCCGCCATCTCGGACAGGTAGCCCGAGGGGTAGAGACTCATCTGATAGAAGTTTGACAGGAGCAGGTTGAAGAACGTCAGCAGCAGCAGCGTGCTGAGAGGAGGCAACCATAGGACGCGCCAGCGGCGCGCTCGGCTGGTCGGGGCCTCAGAAGAGCCTGACATGGAAATCCCCCACCTGCACCGGCTTGTCATCGCCGTTGCATTTCAAGGTGAGGGCACGGGAACCCGGCAGGTACAGCCGCGCGCGGCCAGACAGCGTGGCCGCGATGCGATGGTCGCGGTTGATCACCTCCAACCGGTGCGAGCCCAACCAGGCCTGCACCCGACCGGCCTCACCCGTGTACTCGATCCAAAAGGTGGAACTGCCGCCACGGTGCGGGTTGAAGATGCGTCCCACCCGTCCCTCCCGCGGCCCCCAGGCGGTGATGGTGATGCCGCAGGGATGCACGTCCATGGGGGCGTGGTAGCTCTCACCGGTATCAGGGATCGCCAGCTGGTAGGCATCGCCATACAGCAGCGGCACCAGGTACTCGTCGCCCGAGACCATGTCGGTACGCAGGGTCTGCATGGCCCGGTACCAGGCGTCAGCCTGCTCGCAGCCCTGCTTGGGGGCATCGCTGTCACAGAAGCGCGCCTCACCCGCGTCGTCGGTGACGAGAAAGCGCCCCTCGCCGATGGGGCGCGGATGAGTATGGGCCGGCGGCGTGAACACATCCACGGCAGCAGGCCCGGAAGCGCCCAGCAGCGACAGTACCAGGTGCGGGATCTCGAACAGCGAGAGCCGGCCGAGCTTGAGCGGTCCGCGCCGGCCATCGATGACGATGAGCGGCGTGCTCTGGCGCGCGCGCATCTGCATCGGGGTGAAGCGCTCCACGTTGTGCGGGAACAGCCTGGAAGCGGTGAAATCCCTGAGCTTGTTGCCCAGCGCCGGCAGATGGTCGCCGAACACCACGATCAGCGCGTCCGGGTCCGCAGCGCGCAGCTTGGCCAGGTAGTCGGCGAGATCGCGGGAATTGTAGTACACCGCATTGGCATAGTCGGTGACGGCGTGGTTGGGAGAGCTGGCCTTGACCACCGGTGGGCGTGTCGCCGGGTCCATCTGGAACGGATAGTGGCCGCTGGTGGTGACCGTGTACACGAACCGCGGCGCGGGTTCCTTCGGCACTCGTTCCAGCATCTGGCTGAACAGCGAGGCATCCGCCAGGAAACCACCGTTCAGGTCGTCCAGGAAGAAGCTCTCCTTGGCATAGAACCGGCTGAAGCCCAGGTAACGGTAGACGTTGTTGCGGTTCCAGGTGCCGTATTCGTCCGGCGCCACCGCCACGGTGCGGTAGCCGGCCTGGGCCAGGAGCATCGGCAGGCAGGGCATGGCATGGACCACGCTGGTCACGAAGGCGATGCCGCCCGGCGTCACCGGCGCGCCGCAAAGCTCCTCGAACTCGGAGTTCGCGGTGCCGCCGCCGAACACCGGCACCTGCGCCCAGCCGTGGCCGGCCTCGTCCCACAAGGCGCGCAGCTCCGGCGCCATGGGGTCCTGGCTGAAGTGCACCGAACTCAGCAGCATCGGATCCCAGAACGCTTCCATCAGGATCACGTACACATCGCGCGGCTTCTCGACCTTGAGGAGCGGCAACGGCTTGTCGAAGCCACGGTCCTTGAGCGCCGCGGCCACCTCGGCGCGCGTCGGCAGCTCCCCCTGCAGCATGCGCTGGCGCGCATACTCGTTCAGGAAGTAGACGAGCGGACCGCGCGCCTGGAAGTTATTGACCTCGATGAAGGGCTTGTAGCCGAAGAAGCCGTCGAGGCTCTTGGTGAGGGGTCCTGGCAGGAACAGGAGGGCGAGCCACAGCGGCACCACGCCGACCGCCAATGCGATGGCCGCGTAGCGATCGCGGCGGATGCCCAGCAGGAATACGAGCGCCATCGCCACCAGCGGCGACACGGCCAGCACGAAGCGCCAGCCGAACAGCACGTCCAGCAGCACCGGCAGGGTATTCGCGTCGGACGGCAGGATGGGCGCAGCCAGGAGGTCGATCTTGAGGCCGTTGCCGATGTAGAGCGTCCCCATCAGCACCGTCTGCAGCAGCAGGAACGCCCATAACGGCCGCATCAGCCAGTACAGCCAGTAGCCGAGCGCGAGCTCGGCCAGCGCGTCGGCCGCGAGGCCGGACCAGGTCAGGGTGTAGCCGAAATAACGCCGCACCACGAGGTCGTAGACGCCCATGAGCAGCAGCGTCGAGACCAGCGGGATGAGGTGGCGGAACCGGCGGTCCCGCAGCGGAATCCTCAAGCCTTATCTCCGCCCAGGCCGCGGCGCTCCGCCGCGGTCTTGTGGCCGGCCACCGCCTCACACCAGTCCAGGTGCGTGAGGTACCAGTCCACGGTCTTGGCCAGGCCCGAGGCAAGGTCCTCCGCCGGCTGCCAATCCAGTTCTTTCTTTATATAGCGGATGTCGATGGCATAGCGGCGGTCGTGGCCGGGCCGGTCCTGCACGAACTTGATGAGCTCCTCATGGGGGCGGTGCTGGGAATCCGGGCGGCGCTCATCCAGCAGCTTGCAGATGGTGCGCACGATCTCGATGTTCTTGCGTTCGCCGTTGCCGCCCACGTTGTAGGTCTCACCGAGCTTGCCCTTCAGGATCACCCGCTCGATGGCGGTGCAGTGGTCCGCCACATACAGCCAGTCCCGCACCTGCTGGCCGTCGCCATACACCGGTATGGGCCGGCCGGCCAGGGCGTTCAGGATGATCACCGGGATCAGCTTCTCCGGGAACTGGTAGGGACCATAATTGTTGGAGCAGTTGGTGATGGTCACCGGCAGGCCGAAGGTGCGGTGGTAGGCCCGCACCAGGTGATCAGAGGAGGCTTTGCTGGCTGAATACGGCGAGCTCGGATCATACGGCGTCTTCTCGTGGAACGCCGGATCGTCGGGGCCGAGGGAGCCGAACACCTCGTCGGTGGAGACGTGGTGGAAGCGGAAATCCCCCTGCTTCCCGGCCCATGCGGCCTTGGCGGCCTTCAGCAGCACGTGGGTACCGAGGATGTTGGTCCTGATGAACGCATCCGGGCCGTCGATGGAACGGTCCACGTGGGACTCGGCGGCGAAGTGCGCGACGGTGTCGATGCCCTCCTCCCGCATGAGCTGGTTGACGAGTTGCTCGTCGCAGATGTCACCCTGCACGAAGCGGAAGTTGGACTTGCCTTCCACGTCCTTGAAGTTCAGCGTGCTCCCCGCGTACGTGAGTGCATCCAGCATCACCACCCGATCCTGCGGATGCATCTTCAGCCAGTGGTGCAGGAAGTTCGCGCCGATGAAGCCCGCGCCGCCGGTGATGAGGACCTTACGCATCTTTGAGTTCCTTCAGCATCTTCTTCAGGTTATCGCGCCAAGGCGCGGCGCGCATGTCCAGGGCCGCCTCGGTGGAGCTGCGGTCCAGCATGCTGTAGGCCGGGCGCCGCGCCGGCGTCGGGTATTCCGCGGTGGTGATGGGGAACACCTCCACCGGCGTCCTGAGCAGCTTGAGCTCCCGGGCGTCGGCCGCGATGGCCATCGCGAAATCGTACCAGCTCGCCGTGCCGGCATCGGTCCAGTGGTGCAGGCCGTGGAAACCGGGCGTTGCCGCCGCCTTCCACAGCACCGCTGCGATAGAGCTGGCCCAGGTGGGGCTCCCCTGCTGGTCGCTGACCACCTTCACTGTGCCCCGCTCGCCCATGAGACGCAGCATGGTGCGCACGAAGTTGTGGCCCTGGGCTGCATACACCCAGGCGGTGCGCAGCACCAGCGCCTTTGGGTCCGCCGCGAGCACCGTGCGCTCCCCTTCCAGCTTGCTCTCGCCGTAGGCGCCGAGCGGCGCGGGCCGGGCATCGGGTTTGTAGGGCTCGCTCGCCTTGCCGTCGAACACGAAGTCGGTGGAGATATGCAGGAAACGTGCGCCCTGGGCGCGGGCGGCCTCCGCCAGCCAACCCGGTGCCACGCCGTTGGCGCGGAACGCCAGGTCCCGCTCGCTCTCGGCCTTGTCCACGGCGGTATAGGCGGCGGCGTTGATGACGAGCGCAGGCGCATGCGCAGCCACCGTGCGCATCACCGCCTCGCGGTCGGTGATGTCCAGATCCTGCCGGTTGAGAGATACGAGATCGACGTGGGCGGGCTTGAGCTCAGCGAGCGCCCGCGCCACCTGGCCGCCCGCCCCCGTCACCAGGGTCTTCACGGATAAGTGTCCGCTTCAGCCAGCGGCTTGCCCAGCCTGTCCTTGGGGGACAGCAGCGGCGCGCCGTTGAGGGGCCAGGCGATGCCGAGCTTGGGGTCGTCCCAGCGCAGGGTGCGCTCGTGCTCGGGGGCATAGAAGTCCGAGCACTTATAGAAGAACTCGGCGGTCTCGGACAGCACATAGAACCCATGGGCGAAGCCCGGCGGCACCCAGAGCTGATGCTTGTTGTCGGCGGAGAGCACGGTGCCGACCCACTTGCCGAAGGTCGGGGAACTCTTGCGGATGTCCACCGCCACATCGAACACCTCGCCCTGGGTCACTCGCACCAGCTTCCCCTGGGGCTGCTTGATCTGGTAGTGCAACCCGCGCAGCGTGCCCTTCACGGAGCGGCTGTAGTTGTCCTGCACGAACGGCACGTCGAGGCCGGCGGCAGCGAACTTGCGCGCCTCCCAGCTCTCGAAGAACCAGCCGCGCTCGTCGCCGAACACTTTTGGCTTGACGAGCACCACATCCGGGATGTCGAGGCGCTGGAACTCCATCAGGCCTGGGCCTCTTTGAGGAGCTTCATCAGATACTGGCCGTAGCCGCTCTTCAACAGCGGCTGCGCCAGCTTCTCCATCTGGGCCGCATCGATGAAGCCCTGGTGGAAGGCCACCTCCTCGGGGCAGGCGACCTTGAGGCCCTGGCGGTTCTCGATGGTGGCGATGAAGTTGGAAGCTTCCAGCAGCGACTCGTGGGTGCCGGTGTCGAGCCAAGCCACGCCGCGGCCGATGATCTCCACCTGCAGCGTGCCCTTGTCAAGGTACGCGACGTTCGCGTCGGTGATCTCCAGTTCGCCGCGGGCGGAGGGCTTCAAGGCCTTGGCCACGTCCACGATGCCGTTGTCGTAGAAGTAGAGTCCCGTCACGGCATAGCTGGACTTCGGTGCCTTGGGCTTCTCCTCGATGCCGAGCGCCTTGCCCTGCTTGTCGAAGTGCACCACGCCGTAGCGCTCCGGGTCCTTCACGTAGTAGGCGAACACCGTGGCGCCCTTGTCGCGGGAGGCGGCGCGGCGCAGCTGCTCGGAGAAGCCGTGGCCGTAGAAGATGTTGTCGCCCAGGATAAGGCAGACGGGATCCCTGCCGATGAACTGCTCACCCAGGATGAAGGCCTGCGCCAGCCCCTCCGGGTTCGGCTGCACCACGTAGCTCAAGGAGAGCCCCCATTGGGAGCCGTCGCCCAGCAGGTTCTTGAACATGGGGGCATCGTGGGGCGTGGTGATGACCAGGATCTCGCGGATGCCCGCCAGCATGAGCGTGGTCAGCGGATGGTAGATCATCGGCTTGTCGTAGATCGGCAGCAGCTGCTTGCTGGTGACGCGCGTCACCGGATGCAGGCGCGTGCCCGAGCCGCCGGCCAGGATGATGCCCTTGTACTTCATGTCCGTCCCCGTGGTGCCGGCCGCGGCGCGGCTCAGCCGTGTTTGAGTATCCCCTGGCGGCGCAGGTGCGCCATCACCTGGGCCACGCACTGCTCGACGCTGTCGCGGTCGGAACGCAGCGTGAGCTCTGCGGCCTCGGGCGCCTCGTAGGGCGCATCGATGCCCGTGAAGTTCTTGATCTCGCCGGCGCGCGCCTTGCGGTACAGGCCCTTGGGGTCGCGCTGCTCGCAGACCTCGATGGGCGTGTCCAGGAACACCTCGACGAATTCGCCCTCATCCAGGAGCTCGCGTACCAGGCGCCGGTCGGCGCGGAACGGCGAGATGAAGGCGGTGATCACGATCACGCCCGCATCCACGAACAGCCGCGCCACCTCGCCGATGCGGCGGATGTTCTCGACCCGCGCCTCGTCGGTGAAGCCCAGGTCCTTGTTGAGGCCGTGGCGGATGTTGTCGCCGTCCAGGAGGTACGAGTGGTACCCGCCCAGGAACAGCGCCTGCTCCAGCGCGTTCGCCACCGTGGACTTGCCCGAGCCCGACAGGCCGGTCAGCCACACCACGCAAGGCTTCTGGCCCTTCTGGTTGGCGCGCTGCACCCGGCTCACCTTGTGCTCGTGCCACACCACGTTCTCGGACCTGTCCTGCAGCACCGGCTGCACCGCGCGGGTCACCATGCCGGCGCCGACGGTGCCGTTGCTCAGGCGGTCGATGGCGATGAAGGCCCCGGTGTGGCGCGAGGAAGCGTAGGGATCGAACGCGACCTGCTCGCTGAACACCACGCGGCACTGGGCGATCTGGTTGAGCTTGAGCTCGTCGGCCAGGTCCTTCTGCAGGGTGTTCACGTCCACCACATGGTGGATCTTCTCCACCACGCCGCTCACGGTCTTGGCGTTGAGCTTGAACAGGTACTGCTTGCCCGGCAGCATCGGCGCATCCGACATCCAGATCAGCCAGGCGTCGAGCGTGGTGCCCACGTGGGGTGCGCGCTCGCCGTGCACCAGCATGTCGCCGCGGCTGATGTCGATCTCGTCCGCCAGCGTCAGGGTCACCGCCATGGGCGCGTGGGCCTCGTCCAGCTCGCCCTCCCAGGTGACGATGGAGGTGACCTTGCTGGAGCGGCGCGAGGGCAGCGCCATCACGGTGTCGCCCTTCTTCACCACGCCGGCGGCGAGGGTGCCGCAGAAGCCGCGGAAGTCCAGGTTCGGGCGGTTCACGTACTGCACCGGCAGGCGCAGGTCCTTGAGGTTCACGTCGTCGCCCACGTCCACCGTCTCGAGGATGTCGAGCAGGGTCGGGCCGGCGTACCAGGGCATGTGCTCGCCGCGGTGCACCACGTTCTCTCCCACCAGGGCCGAGACCGGCACGAAGCGGATGTCCGGCAGGTTGAGGGACTTGGCGAGCTCAAGGTAGTCCGCCTTGATGCTCTCGTAGACCTTCTGGTCGTAGCCCATCAGGTCCATCTTGTTGATGGCCACCACGGCGTGCCGGATGCCGAGCAGCGAGACGATGAAGCTGTGGCGGCGGGTCTGGGTCAGCACGCCCTTGCGCGCGTCGATGAGGATCACCGCCAGGTTCGCGGTGGACGCTCCGGTCGCCATGTTGCGGGTGTACTGCTCGTGGCCCGGCGTGTCGGCGATGATGAACTTGCGCTTCTCGGTGGTGAAGTAGCGGTAGGCCACGTCGATGGTGATGCCCTGCTCGCGCTCGGACTGCAGGCCGTCCACTAGCAGCGCCAGGTCCGGCGCCTCACCGGTGGTGCCGTGCTTCTTGCTGTCCTTCTCCAGCGAGGCCAGGTGGTCCTCGAAGATCATGTCGGTGTCGTAGAGCAGGCGGCCGATCAGGGTGCTCTTGCCGTCGTCCACGCTGCCACAGGTGATGAAGCGCAAGAGCTCCTTCTGCTGGTCCTGGCGCAGGTAGCCCTCGATGTCGTCGCGGATGAGCTTCTCTTGGGCGGACATCAGAAGTACCCCTCGCGCTTCTTCTCTTCCATGGAGCCGGCCTGGTCATGGTCGATCATGCGGCCCTGGCGCTCGGAAGTGCGGGTCAGCAGCATCTCCTGGATGATCTGCGGCAGGGTCACCGCCTCGGAACGCACCGCACCCGACAGGGGGTAGCAGCCCAGGGTGCGGAACCGCACCATCTCCATGCGCGGCTTCTCGCCCGGGTTCAGGCGCATGCGCTCATCGTCCACCATGATGAGGGCGCCGTCGCGGTCCACCACGGGCCTCGGCTTGGCGAAGTACAGGGGCACCACCGGGATCTTCTCCAGGTAGATGTACTGCCACACGTCCAGCTCGGTCCAGTTGGAGAGCGGGAACACGCGGATGCTCTCGCCCTTGTTGATGCGGCCGTTGTAGAGGTTCCACAGCTCGGGGCGCTGGTTCTTGGGGTCCCAGCGGTGGTTCTTGTCGCGGAACGAGTACACGCGCTCCTTGGCGCGGGACTTCTCCTCGTCGCGCCGGGCGCCGCCGAAGGCCGCGTCGAACTGGTGCCTGGTGAGCGCCATCTTCAGCGACTCGGTCTTCATCACGTCCGTGTACTTCTTGCTGCCGTGGTCGAACGGGTTCATGCCCGCCTTCACGCCTTCCTGGTTCACGTTCACGATCAGCTCCAGCCCGAGCCGCTTCGCGGTCTCGTCGCGGAAGCGGATCATGTCGCGGAACTTCCAGGTGGTGTCCACATGCAGCAAGGGGAACGGCAGCTTGCCCGGGTGGAAGGCCTTCAAGGCCAGGTGCAGCATCACCGAGCTGTCCTTGCCGATGGAGTACATCATCACCGGCCGCTCGAACTCGGCCGCCACCTCGCGGATGATATGGATGCTCTCGGCTTCGAGTTCCTTGAGATGGTTCAGGCGGTAGTCCTTCATCGCTCCACTCGGGCTAAGCTGTGACGGCACGGGAGGGTCGTCCCTCCCGTGCCTCGGGATGGAATCGGATCAGCAGGGACGGCTCAGAACGGGATGTCGTCGTCCTGGAAGTCGCCGCCGCCGGCGGGTTCGCTGGCCGGTGCGCCGCGGCTCGGCGCCTCGTCGCGCATGCTGCGGTCTGAGCCACCGGATGGTGCGCCTGCGCCGCCGCGGCCGCCCAGCATCTGCATCTCATCCACCATGATCTCGGTGACGTAGTGCTTCTGCCCGTCCTTCTCGTAGTCGCGGGTACGCAGGCGGCCCTCGATGTAGATCTGCTGGCCCTTGCGCACGTACTCGCCGACGATCTCCGCCAGGCGGTTGTAGAAGGTGAGCTTGTGCCACTCGGTGCGTTCCTTCTTCTCGCCGGTCTGCTTGTCCTTCCAGGACTCATTCGTCGCGGCGGAGAGGTTCACCACCGCGCCGCCGGAAGGCATGTACTTCACCTCGGGGTCCCTGCCCACCGTGGCCACCAGGATCACCTTGTTAACGCCGCGTGCCATATGTCGCTCCGGAGTAGGTCCGGCTGAGGACCTGTTTTACCGCAAAAGTCCGCTATTTTACTTGCTGGGGCTGCCCCGGGTCACGCTTTTCCACCTCCGGGAGCCCCATCACCGGGCTGGAAAACCCGCCGCGCCATCCCCATATCAGAGGCTCAATCCGCCGCTTTCCGCCCTGATTTCCGGCCTGCCGCAGCTTTGCGCCGGAATGGGGCCGCGGCGTAAACTTCAATGTTCGCTCGCATTCAAGGCTAGACATGGCTCTCGACACCATCCGCGTCCGCGGCGCCCGTACCCACAACCTCGCCAACGTGGACGTGGACCTGCCCCGCGACAAGCTCATCGTCATCACCGGCTTGTCCGGCTCAGGCAAATCCTCCCTGGCCTTCGACACCATCTACGCCGAGGGGCAGCGCCGCTACGTGGAGTCCCTCTCCGCCTACGCCCGCCAGTTCCTCTCGATGATGGAGAAGCCGGACGTGGACCACATCGAGGGTCTGTCGCCGGCCATCTCCATCGAGCAGAAGTCCACCTCCCACAACCCCCGCTCCACCGTGGGCACGGTGACGGAGATCTACGACTACCTGCGTCTCCTGTTCGCGCGTGCCGGCATCCCTCGTTGTCCGGACCACCACATAGACCTGACCGCCCAGACCGTGAGCCAGATGGTGGACCAGGTGCTGGCGTTGCCGGAAGACACCAAGCTCCTCTTGCTGGCGCCGGTGGTGCATGAGCGCAAGGGCGAGCACCTGGAACTCCTGGCGGAGCTGCGCGCCCAGGGCTTCGTGCGCGCCCGCATCGATGGCACGGTGGTGGAGCTGGATCAGGCCCCCAAGCTGGACCTGCGCCGCAAGCACACCATCGAGGTGGTGGTGGACCGCTTCAAGGTGCGGCCGGACGTGGCCCAGCGCCTGGCAGAGTCCTTCGAGACCGCCCTGCGCCTCGCCGACGGCATCGCCCATATCGCGTTCATGGACGAGCCGAAGAAGCCCGAGCTCACCTTCTCCTCCAAGTTCGCCTGCCCGGTCTGCGGCTACTCCATCGCCGAGCTGGAGCCGCGCCTGTTCTCGTTCAACAACCCGGTAGGCGCCTGTCCCGGCTGCGACGGCCTGGGCGTGCGCCAGTTCTTCGACCCGGCGCGGGTGGTGACCCAGCCGCAGCTGTCGCTCGCCGGCGGCGCGGTGCGCGGCTGGGACCGGCGCAACACTTACTATTTCCAGCTCATCCAGAGCCTGGCACGCCACTACAAGTTCGACATCGAGACCCCCTTCGAGGAGCTGCCGGAGAAGATCCGCCGCGTCATCATGCAGGGCAGCGGCAGCGAGTCCATCCTGTTCAGCTACACCAACGAGCGCGGCAGCCGCAGCAGCCGGCGCCACCCCTTCGAGGGCGTGCTGCCCAACATGGAGCGCCGCTACCGGGAGACCGAGTCCATGATGGTGCGGGAGGAGCTCGCCAAGTACCTGAGCGCCCGTCCTTGCCCGGACTGCGAGGGCACGCGCCTGAAGCGCGAGGCACGCAACGTGTTCGTGGCGGGCGAGAACCTGCCGGCCATCACCGGTCGCTCCGTGGGCGACGCCCTCAGGTTCTTCGACACCCTTCAGCTTTCCGGCAACCGCGGCGAGATTGCGGCCAAGATCGTCAAGGAGATCCGCGCGCGGGTCTCGTTCCTGGTGAACGTGGGCCTGGACTACCTCAGCCTCGACCGCAGCGCCGAGACCCTCTCGGGCGGCGAGGCCCAGCGTATCCGCCTGGCGAGCCAGATAGGCTCGGGCCTGGTGGGCGTCATGTATATCCTGGACGAGCCCTCCATCGGCCTGCACCAGCGCGACAACGAGCGCCTGCTGGCTACCCTCACCCGCCTGCGCGACATCGGCAACACCGTGATCGTGGTGGAGCACGACGAGGATGCGATCCGGCGCGCCGACCACGTGCTGGACATGGGTCCCGGCGCCGGCGTGCACGGCGGAAAGATCGTGGCCCAGGGCACCCCGGAGGAGATCGCGGCGGACTCGGACTCCGTCACCGGCCAATACCTGTCGGGCCGTCGCGGCATCCCGGTGCCGGAGCGGCGCCTGCCGCCGGACAAGAAGCGCATGCTGCGCATCAAGAAGGCCCGCGGCAACAACCTCAAGGCCGTGGACGTGGAGATCCCGCTGGGGCTCATGACCTGCGTCACCGGCGTGTCGGGGTCGGGCAAGTCGACGCTCATCAACGACACCCTCTACCGCTACGCGGCACGACGCCTCAACGACGCCTCCGACGAGGCCGCCCCCAGCGACGGCATCGAGGGCCTGGAGAAGATCGACAAGATCATCGACATCGACCAGTCCCCCATCGGCCGCACCCCGCGCTCGAACCCTGCCACCTACACGGGGCTGTTCACGCCCATCCGCGAGCTCTTCGCCGAGGTCCCGGAAGCCCGCTCCCGCGGCTACAACCCAGGGCGTTTCAGCTTCAACGTGAAGGGCGGGCGCTGCGAGTCCTGCCAGGGCGACGGCGTGATCAAGGTGGAGATGCACTTCCTGCCGGATATCTATGTGGCCTGCGACGTGTGCAAGGGCAAGCGCTACAACCGCGAGACCCTGGACATCCGCTACAAGGGGAAGACCATCCACGAGGTGCTGGAGATGACGGTGGAGGACGCGCTGGAGTTCTTCAGCGCCGTGCCGGTGGTGGCCAACAAGCTGCGCACTCTCACCGCCGTGGGCCTCACCTACGTGCGCCTGGGGCAGAACGCCACGACCCTCTCGGGCGGCGAAGCCCAACGGGTGAAGCTGGCGCGCGAGCTCTCCAAGCGGGACACCGGCAGCACCCTCTATATATTGGACGAGCCCACCACCGGCCTGCATTTCCATGACATCGAGCAGCTCCTGGGCGTGCTCCGGCAGCTGCGGGACGGCGGCAGCACCGTGGTCGTCATCGAGCACAACCTGGACGTGATCAAGACCGCCGACTGGATCGTCGACCTCGGGCCCGAGGGCGGCGCCGGCGGCGGCCGCATCGTGGTCACGGGCACCCCGGAGGAGGTGGCGGCCCACGCCGGCTCCTATACCGGCCAGTTCCTGAAGCCGGTGCTTGCCCCGGCGCGGGAAGTGCGGCCCCGCAAGACCGGCACGCGCCGCTGATGCAGCATCGCCACGTCTTCATCCTCACTCCCCCCTTCTCCGGTTCGACGCTGCTGGTGCGCCTGCTCGCCACGTCGCCGCAAGTCTCCACCTTCTCCACGGAACGCGGCGAGGGCATGAACATCCCGGAACTGCGCGAAGTCATGCAGCCGGACCGCTGGGACCCGGCCAAGCCAATGCCCTGGGATCAGATCCGCCGGGTGTTCGAGAGCCACTGGGACATGACGCGTCCCGTGTTGGTCGAGAAAGGTCCGGCGAACCAGCTCCGTACCCGCGAGATCGAGGCGGCGTTCACGGGCGCGAGCTTCGTCATAATGATGCGTGACCCCTACGCCTGGTGCGAGAGCATGGACCGGCGCGGGCGCCGCCGTGGCGCCGCAGGCCTTGCCATGGGCGAACACGCACGACGCTGGCTCCTTCATGCCCGCATACTCCGCGAGGAAGCCGGCCGGCTCGCGCGCGTGCTTCGCTTCTCCTATGAGGCACTCTGTGACGATACCGCCGAGGTCGTCGGCAAGCTGGTGGAGTTCGTCCCGGAGATCGGGGCGCTCGATCCGGCCCGCGATTTCGACGTGCACTCCACCTTCGGCAAGCGTCATAACCCCATCACCAACGCGAACCTGAGCGCCCTGGCGCGCCTGGATGCCGTGCAGCGGCGCGAGATCAGCAGCGTGCTCGGCGAGGACCCGGCGCTGCTGGAGTACTTCAGCTACGAACTCAGGGCCAGCTGACCGGCATGCACGGCGGGCCCAGCTTCCTCGGCATCGGCGCCCAAAAGGCCGGCACCACTTGGCTGCATGGGATGCTGCAGCTGCATCCCGGCGTGGGCATGCCGGCGGTGAAGGAGGTCCACTACTGGGACGTGAAGCACCCGAAGGGTGTGCCGGTTGAGGAATATGAGGCCTTATTCGCCCCCCTCGATCAGCCAGTACGGGGCGAGATCACGCCGGGCTACGCCATCCTGCCGCCGGAGACTATCGCCGTCATCTACCGGCGTTATCCCTCACTGCGTCTGCTGCTGACCCTGCGCAATCCGCTGGAACGGGCCTGGTCCAACGCCAAGATGTATCTCGTGCTCAAGGGGATCGTGGCGGACGAAAGCCAAGTGGACAGTGTCGGCGACGACTGGTACATCGAGCACTTCCGTTCCGACCTCTCGCTACGCCGGGGCGACTACGAGACCTGCCTGCGCAACTGGCTCGGCTGCTTTCCCCGGGAGCAGCTCCTGCTCTCCTTCTATGACGATCTGCTGGAAGACCCGCGCGGCTTCCTCGCCCGCAGCTGCGGGCACATCGGAGTCGGTGCCTCTCCTTACGCGGACATGGAGGAGGATGTGCTGCGCCGGCGGGTGGGCACCACGGCCCATCCCGCGATACGCCCCTCACTGCTGCAGGAGCTGCGAGGGCTCTACGCGGACAAGATTGCTTCCCTCTCCGACTACCTCGGTCGGGACCTCAGCAGGCTCTGGATGGACGGGGTCGCCTAACGGCTCTCGGCTGATTGCGGTGGGCCGCGCCCGTCCGCGCCGGACGGTACTGAACTTCCCCGGCACCTAAGATAAGATTCCGTCAGGCTTGAGGCATCGGGGAACAGCATGGCCAGCCCAGACTTCCTTTCGGCCGCAGAACTCCGGTCCTGCGGGTTCGCCAGGCTTGGCGACAACGTGCTAATCGATCGTACTGCGCGCATCCTCGGTGCGGAACGGATCAGCCTGGGTTCCAACGTGCGTATCGACGCCTACAGCGTGATGAGCGCCGGCATCGGCGGCATCGCCATCGGCGACTACGTGCATATCGCCGCGCATGCATTCCTGGCCGGCGCCGGACGCATAGAGATGCACGATTTCAGCGGCCTGTCTGGCCGGGTCTCCATATATTCCTCCAACGACGACTATCACGGCGACGCGCTGACCAACCCCACCGTGCCGGAAACGTTCCGCAAGGTGCATAGCGCGCCCGTCACGCTCGAGGCCCATGTCATCGTGGGCGCCGGCAGCGTGATCCTGCCGGGCGTCACGTTGCACAGGGGCGCGGCGGTCGGCGCGCTCTCCCTCGTGCGCAAAGACGTGGCCGAGTTCTGCATCGTATCGGGGACCAGCGGCAGGATCATAGGCCAGCGCAAGCGGGACCTGCTGAAACTGGAGGCGCGCCTGCGCGCCTCTCAGGGCTGACAGGCAGCGCATGATAAAATCCTGCGGCTAACGGCAAGGCGATCCGCTGACGTGACCACCCAGAACCCCATCGTATTCATCTTGTCCTGGGAACGGCCGCTCTACCTGTGGGCATGCCTCGACAGCCTGTATACCTCCACCCAGGTGCCCTGCCGCTTCGTGCTCATGGACAACGCCTCCCAGGACCCGCTGGTGGATCGCGTGATCCGCTCGTTCGAGGCGCGCGGCATGTTCCACAAGGTACATCGCCGCACCGACAACAGCCCCCACGCACTGGCAGAGACCCTGGACGCGCACAAGTCCGAGGTCGGGGATTACTTCGGCTTCGTGGAGAGCGACGTGACGGTCCTGCGCTCACGTCCCTGTTGGCTGGAGGAGTTCCAGCAGCTCACCGCCGCGGACCCGTCCATCGCCATGCTGGGCTCCCTGATCGACCAGGTCGACTTCATCGATCCCGCCTGGGTGGCGCAGCGCTTCCCGGAGCTCGACGAGGACCAGCTCAAGTTCTTCACCAAGAGCAGCAGCAAGGAACGGACCCTCCTGGATGAATACCCGGAGCGCACCACCGACGCCATCACGCCGCCGGGCCGGCTCACCTTCCTGCGGCGCGAGGCCGTGGAGCGCACCGGCATCCTGCCGGACTTCCGGCTGGCCCATACGCTGCGCGACATGGGCTACAAGGCCGTGATCGCCACCCGCGTCCGTCACCGCCACCTGTCACTGGCCAACATATTCGACTATCCCGAGTACGAACGGGATAACCGCAACAAGTTCTTCGCGAGGCTGGTGCGTGAAAAGCGCTGAGCCCGAGTTCATACGCTACATCCGGCCGGAGATCCCGCCGCCGGAAGAGTGGCTGGCGCACCTGCGTGAGTCCTACGCGGTGGGCTACTTCACCAACACCGGCCCGGCAGTGCGGCGCTTCGAGGCCGCGCTGGCTTCCAAGTACTCGCGCGGGCGCGCCGCCGTGAGCGGGCCCAACGCCACCAATGCCCTGGTGGCGGCGCTCGAGGCCCTGGATGTGCGCGGTGGCACGGTGCTGACACCCGCCTACACCTTCCCTGCCACCGCCCATGCCATCCAGATGGCCGGGGCGCGTCCCGAGTTCTGCGACATCGATCCCGCCACCTGGGAACTGGATCCAGAGGCGGTGAGACACAGGCTCGCGCAGGGCGGCATCGGCGCCATCCTGCACGTGCGGGCCTACGGCTTCGGCCACGATTTGGGCTGGCTGGAGACCCTGGCGCGGGAGCACAAGGTACCCCTGCTGATCGATGCTGCCGCGGCCCTGGGCGGCAGCCAATCCCTCGGCGGCTGCGTGGGCCAGCAGGGCGACATGGAAGTGTTCTCCCTGCACGCCACCAAGGTCTTCGCCATCGGCGAAGGCAGCGTCACGTTCATGCACCCGGACCTGGAACAGCGCTACCGCCGCGTCTCCAACTTCGGCATCGACTACCCGGACGTCACAGACGCCGGCCTGAACAGCAAGCTCAGCGACGTCCAGGCCGCCGTGGGGCTCGCGGTGCTGGACCACATCGACAGCCACATCGCCCACCGTCAGCGCGTGGCATCCCTCTACCACGAGGCGCTCGCCGGCCTGCCGCAGCTGCGCCACCTCCAGCCTCCCGCGCTCTCACCCTGGCAGAGCTACCCGGTGCTGCTCGCCCCTGGCGTGGATGTGGGGCGCGTCCTGGAGCGGGCGCTGGCCGCGCGGCTCGAACTCAAGCGCGGCTATTACCGGGCACTGCACCAGACCACCCGCTTCCGGTCCGAGCCGCGCCTGCCGGTGACGGAGGACGTGGCGGCGCAGGTCGTTTGCCTGCCGGTCTATTCCAGCATGTCCGACGAGACCGCCGCGGAGGTGCTGCGGCGCTTCCGTGCGGCGCTGGGTTAGCATGCTGCCCAACTTCCTCTGCATCGGCGCACAGAAGAGCGGTACCACAACCCTGCTTAACCAGCTCGGGCGGCACCCGGACATCTACATGTCCCCGGCGCGCGAGACTCAGTTCTTCGTGCTGGACAACCTCTACTCCCAAGGGGTCCACCGCTACGAGAGCGCATTCTTCCACGGCTGGACCGGGCAGAAGGCAGTGGGCGAGAAGACGCCGGAGTACCTGTATGACCCTTTGGTGCCGGCACGCATCGCAGAGACGCTCGGCACCGGTGTCCGGTTCATCGCCAGCTTCCGCAGCCCCGCACAGCGCGCCTACTCCCACTACCGCCACAACTTCCAGCAGTTCTGGGAGGACATGTCTTTCGAAGCCGCGCTCGACGCCGAGGAACGCCGCTGCTCAGCCGGCCGCTTCCAGCGGCTGCGCTACAGCTACCTGGATCGGGGCCGCTACGCAGCCCAACTGGAACGCTATCTCGAGCGGTTCCCGCGGGAGAACCTGATGCTCCTTGTGCATGAGCGGGACATCGAACACGGACAGATGGAGACCCTCGAGCGCATCTTCGGTTTCCTCGGAGTGGACGCCTCCTGGTCCCCACCCAGCCCGGTCTCGGCGGGCCGCCCCTCGGCCATGGTGCCGCGCTTCATCGAGGTGGAGGAGACTGTAGAGGTGGAAGGCGTCCAGGCCCGGGCGAAGCCAGGCGACCTCCTGCTCACCCGCAACCAGAGATCCACCCTGGTGCGTTCGCCATCGGCTGCGCTCGCCGGCTTCGCCCGGCGGGTCATCGAGAATCTCCCTTCGGAGCAGAGTCTTTCCCGCGCGCAGGAACTCGAGCTCAACCGCCGGCACTTCAGCACCGACATCCGCCTCCTGGAAGGCATGTTGGGGACTGACTTGGGATCCTGGCTGGACTAGGTCGCGAGCTTGCGCTCGAATAGCCGCACCGCCTCGGCGTAGATGCGGGCGTTCTCCCGGTTGGCCTCCTCCAGTTCCGGGAGTAGGTGCCGGTACTCCACCATATGGCTCTCTTGGCCGCTGCGGCGCTCGTGCTGCACTTCCAGTGCGCTGCCCAGCAGCCGGTTGAGGCAGGCCACGCTCTCGGCGTAGCGCTCCGTGATGCCTATCAGCGCGTACTCATCCAGCGGCACGCCGTCCAGGAACCGCTCGTAGAGCCGGCTCATCGCCTCGCTGCGCGCGAACTCCACCAGCCCAACCTCACCTTCCGCGATGAGACCGATGACCGGATTCTTGGCCACGGTAGCGGGATTCTTCGACGCCACATCCCTGAAGTAGTAGTAATGCGAGATGAGCCGGGGCACCGGATCGCGCAGGAAGGTGATGAACCAGGACTCCGGCCGCAAGAACGCGTACTTGCCGGCCTGGAAATGCCCGTGCAACACGTCGTAGTCCCGCCGGATGCGTGATGCTTCCAACCGCACCCGGACATGGGCCATGGCGCGCCCCAGGCGGTGCCGCAGCGCGGCCGAGGTGGGCCGGTCGTCGTAATCGAGCAGGTAACGGCCGAGCTTTCCGCGCTTGATCTCGGCGACGAGGCTGGTGCCCGCCGTCTTGGGGACGTGCACGGAGACCAGTAGCTTTCCTGCTGCGCGCAAATCTCACCCTCGTTTCGGACAGTCCGCGGTCCTATATCATAGCGGTCGGGATACCTCCACGCGCCACGGTACACCATGCGGCACCGCTATCTGTTCATCCTGACCGCGCCCTTCTCCGGCTCCACCCTGCTGGCCTCGCTGCTGGGCAGCTCACCGCAGGTATCCATCCTGAAGACGCCGCAGCATGAAGGGCTGAAGCTGCCCGGCATGCACGCCTTGCTCATCTCCAAAGGGGGCTCGCAGTTCAACCCGCTTCCCTGGGGCTACCTGCATGAGCTCTACCACCGCCATTGGGACCTATCGAAGCCGGTGCTGGTGGAGAAGGGCCAGTACCCCAAGCACGGTGAGTACATACAGCGCTGTTTCCCGGGCGTCAGCTTCATCGTGATGCCGCGCGATCCCTATGCCTGGTGCGAGAGCATCAAGCGGCGGCGTAAGCCGGACAAGCCCGCGAAGCCGATGGAGGAGACGGCCCTGCGCTGGGTGCGCTCCGCCGCGTGGCACATCCACAACATCAAGACCCTTGAACGGGTGACCTACTTCACCTATGAGGACCTCTGCGACCGGACGCCCGATGTGCTGGAGCGGCTGCGGCAGTTCATGCCGGAGCTGGGCGAGATGCGGCCGGAGGGCGAGTTCGAGGTTCATTCCGCGCTCGGCAAGCGCAGGAACCCCATCACCAATACCAACGAGAGTGCCCTGGGCCGGCTCGATTCCACCGAGATCGGCGCCATCTCCAGGACCCTCAACACCTACCCCGACATCACCGCCTACTTCGGCTACAAGGTGCTGGGTTAGGCCTTGACGATGTTGGAAGCCGGCGTACGGTAACGGCCGCGGGTGTCCACCAGCAGCTGGGCATGGCGCCCGATGAGGCCGTAGTCGAAGCCATCGTGGTCCGTGGCCAGCAGCACGCAGTCGAAGCCCTCGAGGGACTTCTCGTCCAACGCCACGCTGGCGAGGTCGAAGCGATGCTCGCGCATCTTCGGGAACTTAGGCACGAAGGGATCCGAATAGGCCACCTCCGCGCCCCGCTCCCGCAACAGCTCCATGATCTCCACCGCCGGTGACTCGCGGGTGTCGTCCACGTTCTTCTTGTAGGCGATGCCCAGCACCAGCACGCGGCTGCCCTTGAGGGCCTTGCTGCGCCCGTTCAGTGCCGCCGCGGTCTTCTCCACCACCCACTCCGGCATGCGACTGTTCACCTCGCCGGCGAGGCGGATGAAGCGCGTGTCCACGCCGTACTCCAGCGCCTTCCAGGTGAGGTAGAACGGGTCGATGGGGATGCAGTGGCCGCCCAGGCCCGGCCCCGGGTAATAAGGCACGAAACCGAAGGGTTTGGTGGCCGCCGCGTCGATGACCTCGTGGATGTCGATGCCCATGCGGTCCGCCACGATCTTCATCTCGTTGACGAGACCGATGTTGATGGCCCGGTGGATGTTCTCCAGGAGCTTGGTCATCTCCGCCGTGCGCAGGCTGGAGACGGGCACCACTTTGTCGATGACACCTGAATACAGCGCGCTGCCGATCTCCCGGCAGGCCGGCGTGAGGCCGGATACCACCTTGGGGATGGTCTGGGTGTGGAAGCTCTTGTTGCCCGGATCTTCGCGCTCCGGCGAATAGATCACGAAGCAGTCCGTACCGGGCTTGAGACCCAGGGATTCCAGCACCGGCACCACCAGTTCCTCGGTGGTGCCGGGATAGGTGGTGCTCTCCAGCGACACTGCCTGGCCCGCGCGCAGATGGGGCTTGAGCTCCGCCATGGTGTTGGCGATGAAGCTCACGTCCGGCTCGCGATGCCTCCCCAGGGGCGTGGGCACACAGATGATGAGGGCGTCGCAGTCCCGCGCGGAGCTGAAGTCGTGATTGGCACTGAACTTGGCCTTGACCGCCTGCGCCACCCGCGTGGCGGGGATCTGGGCGATGTAGCTTGAGCCTTCGTTGAGCGCCTCCACCTTGGCGGCGTCGATGTCGAAGCCGGTGACGGCGAAACCCGCCTCGCTGAAGCGCAGCGCCAGCGGCAGGCCCACGTACCCCAGGCCCACCACTCCGACGCGGGCGCTCTTGTCCTGGAGCTTCTGCAGCAGTGCGTGTGTCATGGCCCGTGGGACTCCCGGATGGACAGGCGCATTCTACCCGAGGCGCAAGGGACGGCAGCCGCTAGAGTGCGCCGGGCAAGGGCAGGCTATCCAGCCCACCCGAGGGCGTGTAGCCCAAGGCCGCGAGTTCCTTGCCCGCTTCGTGCCAGGCGCGTTCCTGGTCTGCGCCGGAGAGGGCCTCACGCCACTCGCCGGTTATGCCGCGCCGGATCACGTGTTCCGCCGCCTCGCCGCGCGCGCGGCCTGTGAGGGTCTCGAAGCGGGTGGCCTCGTACACGTCCCGCAGCAGTGCTGGATCGGTATCCGCCCCGAGCCAGCCGAACAGTTTCCGTGCCACGCGGGGGAAATCCTGCTGCAGGTCCTCATAACGCAGGATCGCGAGCTGACCATCCCCGGCGGCCTGCTGCAGCATGCGGATGCGGCTTGCCCATCCTGCCAGGAGTTCCCAATAGTCGTTCTGTGCGTCCACGTGCGCGCGCTTGATCGAGCGCATCAGGCGGCGAAAATGCACCGCGGAGATGGCCGCGTCACGCCCATCCCGCACGATCACGAGCTTGCGGGCCCGCGGACGCCAGGCCTTGAGGTGGGCGTAGCGGGCGATCATGTCGGCGCCCTTCAGCACCAGGGTCTGTCCCTGCTCCAGCGGGGCCGCCACGGTCTCGATGAAGAGGTCCGCTGCTTGGTAGACGTCGGCGGCGCCGGCGATGCCCGCGTACAGCTGCTCCAGGGCAGGCGCCCCAAGGTCGGCGGCGTTCAGGAGCTCACGCTGGTCCCGGGACTCCCAGTCGGAGCTGCCACGCCGGCGCTTGAGCCCATAGAGCCCGAACAATGCCGCTGCCGCGGTGGGCGGCGGCAGCGCGAACAGGGCTTCCACCGTGTCACCGCCGGTGGCTCGTTTCAACAGCGCGGCGCCCTCGGCGTCACCCTGCAGGTCCTTGGGCAGCGCGCCCCAGGCATTGCGCGCGAAATAGCCCGCCAGCCGCTCAGGGGCGGGCAATAGAGCATCCCCGTCCGCCGCGCGTCCGGCTCCCGCCCCGATGAGGTCGATCTCCTTCACTCCGCGGAAGGCGGGATGCCGGTCCAGGATGCGCAGCAGCCAGCTGGTGCCGCTCTTGTACATGCCTGCGATGAATACGGGTTCTGAGGCCATGGGTATGCTGGATTCCGAAGAGGCTCCGCGCATGCCTATGATAATCTGCCCGGGCTCTTTGGAGCCCAGGAGCTGTCAGCCGGCTCGATATTTAAGGATGGGAACCCGATGCCAATGAACGCCTGGATCTCGGTCGCCGTCACCCTCGCCTGCCTGGTGGCCCTGGCCACCACCCAGATCGGCACCGACCTCGTCATGCTGGGCGGCCTCACCATGCTCATGCTGGCCGGCATCATCGGCCCCACGGAGGCCCTCTCGGGCTTCGCCAACGAGAGCCTGCTCAGCATCGCCGCCCTCTACGTGGTGGCGGCAGGCCTGCGGGAGACCGGCGCCCTCAACCAGGTGGTGAGCCGGGTATTCGGCCGCCCGAAGTCGGCCACCGTGGCCCAGGCCCGCATGATGCTGCCGGTGGCGTTCATGGGCGCGTTCATGAACTCGACGCCCCTGGTGGCGGCGTTCCTGCCCTACGTCTCGGACTGGGCGCGCCAGTGCCGTATCTCCCCTTCCAAGGTCATGATCCCCCTGTCCTATGCCGCCATCTTCGGCGGCACCTGCACGCTCATCGGCACCAGCACCAACCTGGTGGTGAACGGAATGCTCACGAACCAGGCCCATCTGCCGGGCATGGGCTTCTTCCAGCTGGCCTGGATCGGCGTGCCTTGCGCGCTGATCGGCCTTGCATATGTTCTGGTGGTAGGGCGCTGGCTGCTGCCGGAGCGCATCCCGGTGTTCGCCCAAGTACAGGACGCCCGCGAGTACACCATCGAGATGATGGTGGAGCGTGGCGGCCCGCTGGCGGGCCACACGGTCCAGGCCGCCGGCCTGCGCCATCTGCCTGGGCTGTACCTGGTGGAGATCGAGCGCGGCGGCGAGGTTATCCCGGCCGCAGGCCCCGACGAGGTGCTGAAGGACGGCGACCGGCTGGTGTTCGCGGGTGTCACCGAATCCGTACTCGACCTGCAGCGTATCAAGGGCCTCGTCCCGGCCACCGACCAGGTGTTCAAGCTGGACTCGCCCCGCACCGCCCGTACCCTCATCGAGGCCGTGGTGGCTCAGGGCTGCCCGCTGCTCGGCAAGACCATCCGTGAGGGCCAGTTCCGCACCGTGTACAAGGCGGTGGTGATCGCCGTGGCGCGCAACGGCCGGCGCATCGAGGGCAAGATCGGCGACATCGAACTCAAGGCCGGCGACACGTTGCTGCTGGAGACGGACCGGGAGTTCCCGCGCCGCCACCGCAACTCCCGCGACTTCCTGCTGCTGCACTCCCTCGAGGGCGCCGTGGTGCCGCGCCATGACCGGGCCTTCCTGGCCTGGGGCATCCTGCTGGCGCTCATCCTGGTGAAGGGCTTCAACCTGTTGCCCCTGTCCACCGTGGCATTCTGCGCCGCAGGACTCATGATCCTGACCCGCTGCATCGGCGGTGTCGCGGCCCGGCGCAGCCTCAACATCGAGGTTCTGGTGGCCATCGGCGCCTCCTTCGGCATCGGCAAGGCGCTGGAAGCGAGCGGGGCAGCGTCTGCCATCGCACACGGCCTGGTGGCCCTGGCCCACAATGACCCCTTCTGGCTCCTGGCTGCCATCTACGGCGGCACCATGCTGCTTACGGAAGTGGTGACCCACAACGCCGCGGCAGTGATCGTGTTCCCGATAGCCCTGGCCACCACCACTTCGCTGGGGCTGAGCTTCACGCCCTTCGTCATGGCCATCACCATGGCCGCCTCGGCGAGCTTCGCGACGCCCATCGGCTACGCCACCAACCTCATGGTGTACGGCCCCGGCGGCTACCGCTTCAGTGACTTCCTGCGCTTCGGCGTCCCGCTCAACCTCATGATGTGGGCAGTGACCGTCACCATCATCCCGCGGGTCTGGCCGCTGGTGGCTGCTTAGGAGAGGCAGGGTTTAGAGAGGCGCTACCGCCGCTCCCGCGTCTCGCATGCGAGACGCCCTGCCTGCCGTAGCGTCAGCACGTCCCTGTGCGTCATAAATAAAAAGCCGGGCATCCTGCCCGGCTTTCTTGCGGAACCCCTTGCGGCTCGCGATTACTTCTCGGCCTTCTTCGCCTTCTTGGCGGCGGGTTTCTTCTCAGCCTTCTCGGCTTTCTCAGCCTTGGGAGCCTTCTCCGCCTTGGCCTTCTTGGCCGGCTTCTCGGCGGCCTCGGCCTTCGGGGCCTTCTCGGCCTTGGCCTTGGTCTCCGGCTTGATCTTGGCCGGCGCCTCGTTGGCGGCCGGTTCGGCACGGTCCACGAGCTGCATGACCGCCATGGGTGCGCTGTCGCCCGGACGCAGTCCGTGCTTCAGGATGCGGGTGTACCCGCCGGCCCGGGCCTTGTAGTGCGGACCGATGTCGGTGAACAGCTTCACCACCACGTCCTGGTCGCGCAGGCGCGAGAAGGCCAGACGGCGCTTGGCCACGCTGTCGGCCTTAGCCAGGGTGATGAGCGGCTCCACTACGCGGCGCAGCTCCTTGGCCTTCGGCACGGTGGTGCGGATGGTCTCGTAGCGCAGCAGCGCCGATGCCATGTTGCGCATGAGCGCAGCGCGGTGGGAGCTATTGCGGCTGAGTTGTCGGCCGGAATTCTGGTGACGCATCGCTTAAACCCTTATCAGTATCGTTTGGCTCAGGCAGTCTTCTTGAGACCCACCGGCGGCCAGGCTTCGAGCTTCATGCCGAGGGACAGGCTGTGCTGCGCGAGCACGTCCTTGATCTCGGTGAGCGACTTCTTGCCCAGGTTCGGCGTCTTGAGCAGCTCGACCTCGGTCTTCTGCACCAGGTCGCCGATGTACTGGATGTTCTCCTGCTTGAGGCAGTTGGCGGAGCGCACGGTCAGCTCCAGCTCGTCCACCGGCTTCAGCAGGATCGGGTCGAAGTGCGCCTCGCCGCCGGCACCGCGGCCCTGGTCGCGGCCCTTCAGGTCCACGAACGCGGCCAGCTGCTCGGAGAGGATCGTCGCGGCGCGGCGGATGGCCTCCTCCGGCTCGATCGTCCCGTTGGTCTCGATCTCGATGACCAGCTTGTCGAGGTCGGTGCGCTGCTCGACGCGGGCGCTCTCGACGTTGTAGGTCACGCGGCGCACCGGGCTGAACGAGGCGTCCAGCTGCAGGCGGCCGATGGGACGGGTCTCCTCCTCGAACTGCAGGCGCTGGTTGGCCGGCTGGTAGCCGCGGCCGCGCTTCACCTTGAGCTTCATGTTGAGGGAGCCCGCGCTGTTCAGGTGCGCGATCACGAGGTCCTTGTTCACGATCTCGACGTCATGGTCGAGCTGGATGTCGGCGGCCGTGACCACGCCCGGGCCCTTCTTGGCCAGGGTCAGGGTCGCCTCGTCGCGCGTGTGCATGCGGATCGCGAGCTGCTTCAGGTTCAGCAGGATGTCGACCACGTCCTCCTGCACGCCCTCGATGGTGGTGTACTCGTGGAGCACGCCCTCGATCTCGGCCTCGATCGCGGCGGCGCCGGGCATCGACGAGAGCAGGATGCGGCGCAGCGCATTGCCGAGCGTATGGCCGAAGCCGCGCTCCAGCGGCTCGAGCACGACGCGCGCCTGGTTCTCGGACTGGGCCTGCACGCCGACGAGGCGCGGCTTCAAGAATTCGCTGACTGAACCCTGCATGGGGATCTGACCTCTCTGAAGACCGATTACTTGGAGTACAACTCGACCACGAGGTTCTCGTTGATGTCCGGCAGGAAGTCGGTGCGCTCGGGCACGGACTTGAACTTGCCGGTCATCTTGGACTCGTCTACCTCGACCCACTCGGGCAGGCCGACCTGCTTGGCCACCTGCAGCGCCGACTGGATGCGCAGCTGGCTCTTGGCGCCCTCGCGCACCGAGATCACGTCCTCGGCCTTGACCTGGTAGGACGGGATGTTGACGATCTTGCCGTTCACCTCGATGGCCTTGTGGCTCACGAGTTGGCGCGCCTCGGCGCGGGTCACGGCGAAGCCCATGCGGTAGACCACGTTGTCCAGGCGGCACTCGAGGATCTGCAGCAGGGTCTGGCCGGTGGCGCCGGTGCGGCGGGCGGCTTCCTTGTAGTAGCGGCGGAACTGCCGCTCCAGCACGCCGTACATGCGGCGCAGCTTCTGCTTCTCGCGCAGCTGGATGCCGTAGTCGGACAGGCGGCCGCGCTTGGCGCCGTGCTGGCCGGGGGCGGATTCGATGCGGCACTTGCTCTCGAGCGGGCGGACGCTGCTCTTCAGGAACAGGTCGGTGCCTTCACGGCGCGACAGCTTGCACTTGGGACCGAGATAACGAGCCATTCGTATAACCTCTTAAACGCGGCGCTTCTTGGGCGGACGGCATCCGTTGTGCGGGATGGGCGTCACGTCCGAGATGTTCGCGATCTTGAAACCGATGTTATGCAGGGAGCGCACGGCGGACTCGCGGCCGGGGCCGGGGCCCTTCACCTGCACTTCCAGGTTCTTGACGCCGTATTCCTGCGCGGCCAGGCCGGCCTTCTCCGCCGCCACCTGCGCCGCGAACGGCGTGGACTTGCGCGAACCGCGGAAGCCGGAGCCGCCGGAGGTCGCCCAGCACAGCACGTTGCCCTGGCGGTCGGTGATGGTGATGATGGTGTTGTTGAACGACGCGTGCACGTGCGCGATGCCGTCCACCACGGTCTTCTTGGCGCGCTTGGCGCGCGGGGCGGCCGGTGCGGCGCCGGTGGCGGGTGCGGCGGCGCCTTCGGCGGGGGCCGGGGCGGCGGGGCTCTGCGTGTTCTCGTCAGCCATGTGTGGGTCCTGCTGTATCGGTTTTCAGTCGGTTATGCGGTCGGGGCCGGCTTGCCCATCGGGCCCGCCTGCTTGCGGCGGCCCTTGCGGGTGCGCGCGTTGGTGCGGGTGCGCTGGCCGCGCACGGGCAGCCCCTTCTTGTGGCGCACGCCGCGGTAGCAGCCCAGGTCCATGAGCCGCTTGATGTTCATCGACGTCTCGCGGCGCAGGTCGCCCTCGACCGTGAGCTTGCCGATCTGCTCGCGCAGCTTGTCCATCTCCGCGTCGGTGAGGTCCTTGATCTTGGCGGAGTGCTTCACGCCCGCCATGTCGCAGATCTGGCGCGCGCGCGAGCGGCCGACGCCGTAGATCGCCGTGAGCGCGATCGCCGCGTGCTGGTGGTTCGGGATGTTGATGCCTGCAATACGGGCCATGTCTCTTCCTCGTTAGCCTTGGCGCTGCTTGTGGCGCGGATCGGTGCAGATCACGCGCACCACGCGCTTGCGCCGCACGATCTTGCACTTGCGGCAGATTTTCTTGACGGAAGCCTGCACTCGCATCGTCTTCTCCTTACTTGGCGCGGAACGTGATCCGCGCCTTGGTCAAATCGTAGGGCGTGAGCTCCACGGTCACCTTGTCGCCGGGGAGGATCCGGATGTAGTGCATCCGCATCTTCCCGGAGATGTGCCCAAGGACGATGTGCCCGTTCTCCAGCTTCACCCTGAACATCGCGTTGGGGAGGGTCTCCACGATCTCCCCCTGCAT